>CAZVEG010000082.1:0-16801 GCA_964625625.1 uncultured Leptospirales bacterium
CATAAACGTCATAAGTCAAAAAAGCGCTCCATGAACGGAGCGCTTTTTTTATACCGGGCCGTCAAAACCTGAGATATTCCCGATCCCTCCTGTTGATGAACTGGATATGCGCGTGCTTCCCTTTTTCCCGCGCCTCTTCAAGGATGCGGTAACCCTCGCTTTTACACCTGTCGCAGGCTCCCAGGGGAACCTCGACGCCCAGACAGAGCGGATTTACCGACGAGATGGTCTCGATCTTCAATACCCCGCCACAATCGTCACAGACCATGATCGATTCCACCTGGTCCTCACGTATCCCGTCGGTGTCGTAGTAGATCGACTTCTTGCGCACAAAATAATTTCCCGGCATACCGCGCATCACGAAATCACGCGCGCGCCGGTGCCGGTCGAGTATATCGCGGGAAAGTTTCTTGATGTACTGCGTTACGTCGGCCTCCTGGCGGATCGCTTCCCTGTCGAAATCGGGCTCGCGTACATACGAATAATCCATCCCCGCCATGGCAAGGACGATCCCCAAGTTCACATAGGGCAGCGCCCCCTGGATCGAGTACCCGCCCTCCAGCACGGCAATGTCCGGCTTTAACAGCTCGTTCAGCCGGGCGTACCCCTGCGCGGAGAAGCGCATATTGGTGATCGGATCGGAGTAATGGTTGTCCTGCCCCGCCGAATTGATTATCAGATCGGGTTTGAATTCGTCGAGTATCGGCATGATCACCTTTTCGAGCACGTAGAGGAATCCCTCGTCCGAGGTTTCGGGCGGCAGTGGGATATTGACGGTCCTGCCGATGGCGTTGGGCCCGCCCTGTTCGTCGGTAAACCCGCTCCCCGGGTAAAGGGTACGCCCGTCCTGATGTACCGAGATATAGAGCGTGTCGGGATCATGCCAGTAGACATCCTGGGTGCCGTCACCGTGATGGCAGTCGGTATCGACGATGGCGACGCGCTTTCTTCCATACTTTTCGCGAATGTGCTCGACCATCACGGCCTCTATATTGATGTTGCAGAAACCGCGTGAGCCGTGCACCACCTTCATGGCATGATGACCCGGCGGGCGCACGAGCGCGAACGCCCGGTCCTCGCGCTTTTCCATGACCAGTTTCGCCGCCTTGATGGCGCCTCCGGCCGAAACCAGGTGCGATTCGGTCAGGATGCTCTTCGTGTTCGGGAAACAGAAATGAGTGCGCTCCACATCTTCGATCGTTGCGATATCGGGCTTGTACTCCTTGATGCCGGGAATATCGAACACGCCCTCCTCTATAAGCTGGTCCTGGGTATACAGCAGGCGCTCCTGCCGTTCGGGGTGCGTCGGGCTGATGGCCCAGTCGAAGGCCGGAAAGAAAATGAGACCCAGCTTGTTTTTCGCCTTCAGCATGATTGCCGTACCCCCCTGCCGTATTCCTCCAGAATCCCCGGCTTTACCTGGCAGCGCACCCTGATGTTTTTCCCGGTCGTGAAATACCCCCGCACCATATTGAATGAGGCCGCGTCGACGACCTCCGCCTGTACGCTCTCACCCGGGGCGGTCTTCCCCAGATGCCCGACGAGGTATCGCCGCGCGTCCTCACCCGCCTCCTCCAGCGAATAGGAGCCCGGGATGTCACGCGATACGCTTATCTCCGGGATTATCAGAATGCCCTTCTCGGTATCGGCCAGTAATTCAATGCTCATGGTGGTGCGCGCCAGCGCGGCGCCGATGGCGTTCGCCACCCGGTGATCGCGCGGAACCGTCACCCCGGCCGAAAAGGCCGGGGCCAGGGCCTCCCGGAACGCCTCCGCCGGTCCGCCGACGACGTATACCCGTTCCGGCAGGATTTTCCTGCCCTCGAGCATTTCATGAATGGTGTATACCGGCCGTTCGTTGATCTCGTCGACAAGCGCGTCTACGGCGGATTTGATGGAGCCCGTGGCTCGTTCAATGGCCGCCAAGGCGAGAACGTCCGCCTTCATCCCGGACTTCTTCGCGAGCTCGGCGATCGCTTTTTTCGAAGCCTCCACGTCCCCGTGGTTGACGCTCCCATGACAGTTGAAAGCGTCGATCAGTGTCGCGAGGACGCCCCCGTCGGCGACCGACGGACCGAGCCGCTCGGGACCCACGTCGACGGCACCATTCCTCACCCTGAGCAGTGAATCACCGCCGATCCCTATCGAGCGCGTCCGGAGCGCCCGCACCAGCGTGGCCCTGCCGTCAAGCGCGATTCCATCCGGCTCGATAAGAGGAGCACCCGAGGCGAACACAGCGATGTCGGTCGTGGTACCGCCGATGTCGAGGACCACCGAGTCGGTGGAAATATCGCAGAGAGCGAGTATTCCCATCACGCTCGCCGCCGGTCCGGAAAGGATGGTCTCGACGGGCATCATGCGCGACACGGGAAGCGGCATGGTGCCGCCGTCCGCTTTAAGCACGTTTACGGAGGCGTTGACTCCGTATGCGACCAGCGCTTTCTCCACGGCGTCGGCGAACCGGTTGTAGAGACGCCACACCGCTGAATTATAATAGGCCGTGGCGATGCGCCGGGGAAAGTTGAGGTGACCCGAAAGGGTGTGTCCCATGGTGATATAATCGGAATCGCCCGACAGCGCGTCCCGTATCGCGTTCTCGTGGACCGGGTTTCTCGGTGAAAACTTCGAGACCGCGGCGAACGACCTGATTCCGGATTTCCTGCACGCCGCGACCGCCTTTTCGAGCTGTCGCCGGTCGAGCTGGAGAATCTCGGTACCCCGGTGGTCAAGCGCGCCATCGACACGGTGATAGTGTTCACCGATTTTAAAAAGATTCGGCTCGATTCCGGGCCCCGCGCTTACGATCATACCGACCTTCTCGGTCGTACCTTCCACGATGGCGTTCGTCGAGAGCGTCGTGCTGAGGTTGATACGGTGGATATCGGCCGCGCCGACCTCGCGGAGCATCGCCGCTATTCCGTCGTTCACCGACTCGAAGAGGTTCCCATGGTTGGTTGGCACCTTGGCGGCCGCCCGCACGCCACCGGCGTCGATAACGACCACGTCGGTATGGGTGCCTCCCACGTCAATGCCAAGCAGCATGCAACACCTCACCGGTAGAGAGTGCCCTGAGCATAGTTCAGGCACAACCCCCTGTCAAGAAGGATATGGCACCCCGCATGAAGCATTTTCATTGTTTACAAAATTCGAGAGTTCTACCAGAATGAATCACGACAGGTCAAGTCATACGTGAGGGCCACAGACCATTGACAAAAACCATCCCCCTGATACTCGCGAAAACGGCCGTCTTATTGATCGCCACCGTGCACGCGGGCGCGAACACTTCGGCCTCCCCGCGCGCGTTCAATGGCGTGATGGACCTGCGATCGTATGACATGGAACGGAGTGAGCCCGTCAGGCTGGACGGCGAATGGGAGTTCTACTGGCGGCAGATCCTGGAGCCCGCCTCCTTCCGAACCGGCAATAGCGGGGCCCCGGGTGAATTCTTCACCGTTCCCGGCGTCTGGAACAACCGTCCGGCCGGAGATACGATTATCGATGGAGACGGGTACGCCACCTTTCGCCTCACTGTCCTGACCGACGGCCGCGGGGGCATCCGCACTTTGAAGATACCGGTTATGGCAACTTCATATCGGTTATACGTAAACGGACGACTGCTTGCCGCCAACGGGACCGCTTCGACATCCCCCGAATCCACAAGACCGGAGTACAATCCGACAACTGCTTCGTTCGAGCTCACCGGAAACATGATCGAGATCGTAATGCACATCTCCAACTTCAGCTCGGACAAGGGAGGCCCCTGGAACTCCATCCACCTGGGGACGGAACCCGAAATCATGAAGCTCCGGGACCGCCGGCTTTTATACGAGTATATCCTGCTGGGCGGGCTCATCGTGATGGGGCTCTATCACCTTGGTCTTTTTCTCCTGCGGCGTAACGAACGGTCCGCTCTCTATTTCGGGGCCTTCAGCCTGATCATCGCGCTCAGGCTGACCCTTACGGGGGAGTTCATCCTCGTACGCTTCTTCCCCGGAATCGACTGGGAGTTGGAGATGAAGGCCGAATTTCTTACCATATATGTGGGGCTGCCGGTGTTCGCCGGATTCATACGCTCGCTCTTTCCGTCCGAAATGCCCAAAGTCGCGCGTTACATCTATTTCGCGATCGGGTTTTTATTCTCCATCCCCGTATTGATCTTTCCACTGCGCGTTTACAGCCATTTACTGACGCCGTTTCATATCGTGAGCCTGGCGGCGTTTGCCCACCTCGTCTTCACGGCATGGAGGGCCGTTCTCCGCAGGCGCACTGACGCGATACTCGTACTCGTCGGGCTGCTGATCCTGATGGGTACCGCGATCAACGACATTCTCGACACCAATCTGATCATACGAACGGGCTACCTGCTGCCCACGGGACTTTTCGTTTTCGTATTGCTGCAATCCTTCATCCTCTCCCGACGGTCCTCGGGCGCGTTCGCGGACGCGTTGATGCTGGCCGATCTTCGCCAGGAGCTCGAGGTCGCCCGTCGTATCCAGAAGTCGATTCTGCCCGCGTCGCCGGCCGTCATGGACGGCATGGACATGCATATTTTCACCCTCCCCCCCGAGGGCATTAGCGGCGATTATTACGACTGGCACATTATCGATAACCGGCGAATCGGCATACTGTCCGCCGACATAGTGGGACACGGCGTTCCCGCCGCCATGATCGCGTCCACGCTGAAGGTCCTCTTTTCGCTCGTCAGGGACAGGGCCGACTCACCGGCCCCGCTGCTGCAGGCCATGAACGACATGCTGGTGGGCAGGAACATAAGTCAGTTCATTACGGCTTCGTACTCGTGCATCGATCTCGATGCCCGGAAGATCGTATATGCGAACGCGGGCCATCCACCTTTTTTTATCCTGCCCCGCGACGCGGCCGAACCGATCGTGGCCGATGCCGAAGGCCGGGCAATGGGCTGGACGAACGACATCCGCTGTGCACAGCGCACCCTTCCGCTTCGACCGGGCGACAGGCTGGTTATTTACACCGACGGAATAACGGAATGCCGGAGCGCGCGTGGGGAGCTTTTCGGCGAGAAGCGTTTCGCCTCGTGCCTCCGCGAGTGGAGGGATCTGCCCGGGGGAGAACTCGCGAGACGGCTCGGGGTACGGCTTACGGCATGGCGCAAACCCGCCGGTGACTTCGAGGACGATATTACGCTCTTGATCATTGATCTCAATGGAAACGAATAGGGGGCCCGAAGGCCCCCTGGATTGCCGGATCAGTCTCCCGCGTATTGTCCCGCGGCGCGGAGTTTCGCCTTTTCCTCCTCTTCAAGCGCATTGAACGCGACTTTACCCACCAGCGTCTTGGGAAGATCGTTGCGGAACTCGACCTCTCGCGGGCAGCTCCATTTGAGGAGATGCTCGGCGCAGTGGTTGATGAGTTCGTTCGCCAGTTCGGGAGAAGCTTTGGACTTGTCCTTAAGTACGATAAACGCCTTGACGCGCGAAATCTGCGCTTTATCGGGAACACCGATGACGCACGCCATATCGACCGCAGGGTGCTGGCGGAGGACATCCTCCACCTGTCCCGGATAAACGTTGACGCCCGAGGACTTTATCATGCGCTTGATGCGCTGCTTGAAGTACATGAAGCCGTCCTCATCCATGCTCGCCATATCGCCGGTGTGCAGCCAGATCCTGCCGTCGGCATGTTTTTTCAACACCCTCGCCGTTTCTTCCGGCTGGTCGAGGTATCCCAGCATTACCGCCGGACCGTACAGGCAAATCTCGCCCTCTTCTCCCGGGGCGCATTCCTCGTCGGTACCCATCTTGACGATCTTCGCGTCCATGTCCGGGAACGGCACCCCGATGCTTCCCTCGCGGTATTCGCTCATGGGCATGGCACCGATCGCCGTCACGGCCTCGGTGAGGCCATAGCCCTCGAGAAGCTTCACGTTTCCGCCCTGCTTCCGCACGATCTCCTCGAATTCTTCCTTCACCACGCGAGGAAGCGTGTCAGCGCCGCTGAAGCAGCCTTTAAGACATGACAGGTCGGTATTCCTGAATTTCTCGTTTTTTGAAAGGGCCATGAAGAGCGTCGGCACGCCCACCACGAACGAAGGGCGCTTGGATTTGATCAGGTTGGCGACCTCCTCGGGTGTGAAGGTGGGAACGAGGATGCTTTTCCCGCCTCCCATAAACGCCGCGTTCACGCAGACGCCCAGACCGAAGCCATGGAAGATCGGCATAATCGCGAGTATCGAGCTCGTACGGTCCAGCCCTCCCCAGTGAGCGACCATCAGGCCCTCGCTTATAAAATTATAGTTGGAAAGCATGATCCCTTTGGGAACGCCGGTGGTTCCGCCGCTGTAAAGAACGACCGCCATCTCGTCCGGCCCCATCTCGGCCGGTTTTACCGCCGGGTACGAACCGCCCATCATATCGTTCCACCAGACCACGCGGTCGTCTTTCGGCACCTTCGGAATCTTGCGCCCCTTTGTGAGGTTGAAGCCGATCTTCTTCACCAGCCCCAGATAATCGGGAATGCGCGCCAGGATGAGCTTCTTGCAGGCGGTCTTGTGCATGACCTGGTTGAAGCTTCCGTAGAACGCGTCGATGGTGAGCGCCATGACGCTCTTGCTGATGTTAAGATAGAATTCGATCTCCTTCGGCGGAGAGAGGGGATGGATCATGCTCGCAACGGCTCCGAGCTTGTTCACCGCATAGAAGCAGATGACGCCCTGAGGGCTGGTGGGCATGGAGATGGTGACGCGATCACCCTTCTTCAATCCCATTGCCGCGAGCGCGTCCGCGCATTTGTTGATCTCCTCGGCGAAGCGCCGGTAGGTCGACGTGTATCCCAGAAAATCGTAGGCGATCGTGTCGGGGTATTTGCCCGCGGTATCCATCAGGGCCTGGTACATGGTTACCCTGGGATAATCGATCGACTGGGGCACACTCCCATAGAACTTGAGCCACGGCTTCTTTTCGTACATGGTGACCACTCCTCTATAAAAAAGTTATGGCGCGGCCCGATGGTCGCGTCGCTCGACTGCTCATCCCTTCTTCTGTTTGATGATCTCCATGAAAGCGTCGATGCGGGTTTCGATCTGGCTTTCGCTCCAGGCGCGCTCGTCGACCATGTCGGCCTCGATCATGAGGCTCGGCAGGCCCATCTCCTTCTGGAGGGTTTTCATGATGTCGTACTGGCCCAGCGAGTACGGCTTGCAGCTGCGGTTCGAGTGCATCACAAAACCGTCCACGTCGTATTTCTTGATCATCTTCTTGATGATCTTGAGCATCTCGTCCACGCCGATGTTGAGGTAGATGCGCGTGTATCCCTCCACCATCGAGCCGAGGAAATCGTTCTCGTCGAGATAGTCGAGCGCACCGCACCACGCCGAGGTGTAGGTATCTGCCACCAGGCACGCGTCGTACGAGGCGAACTTGTCCGACAGCCACTTGGTCTTGAACCATATCGGCAGGTTGTCCCACAGCAGGCGGTAACGTTCGTTGGGCACGGCGCCGATTTTCTGCGCGGCGCGGTCCTTCATTTCCGCCAGAAGCATCGTGTAGTAGTCCACCGCCGTCTGGGTCCCCCGGAGCGTGACTATGAGCGCGAGGTGGAAAAACGCGTCGAAGGCCGACATCGGCGCCGGTTTGTTCATGGCGGTGTCGAGCACGTCTTGCCAGAGCCGCTGGCCCTGCAGGGAAAGCCTGCCGACCTCCTTCATTCTATCCATGTCGAACTTTTTGCCGCAAACCACTTCGAGGAATTTAATATACTCGTCGATCTGGCTGCGGACGTACTTCCTGGCTTCACTTGAAAACTCGGTGTGGCAGAACGGCGTATCGAAGATGAACAGCGGCACCTTATAATAACGGGCCTGAACCTCGTACCATTTGAGCACCGTACCGCAGATGTTGTTGCAGCACACCAGGAAATCCGGGGCGGGAAGCCCCCCGATGGGGCCACCGTTTACCGGCGAGGCCGCGATGTCCGCACGCGCGTACGAACAGAGGTCGCGGCAGTATCCCATGTCCTCGGCCTTTTCGCAGAGGTCCACGCCCATCTTTGAGGCACCGATCATGGCGCCGTGGTTCTCCGGGTAGACCGGTATGGCGTCCATGACGATCATCGGCTCGACGGGACCGCCGCTGGTTATCCACCCGACCTTCTTTCCATTCTGCGTCGCCGTCTTGGCATCTATATAGTACGCGGTCATTATCTCCTTCATTTTCTTGACGGATTTGACCTTCATCTTTTCCTTCTCGGGGTCTTTTTTTACCTGTTCTTCCGACATGATATTTCTCCTCGAATGGTATCGAACGACATCCGGCCGCGGGCTTCTTCGCCTAGCGCAGCATCTCGATAAAGGCCTCGAAGCGCGTCGAGAGCTGTCCCTCGGAAGGAAGGTCCTGCTCTATTTCCATAAGCATGCTCGGCACCCCCGCGCCATCCAGCATTTCTTTCATATACGGATAGTCAAAGGAGTGTGGATCACAGAACTTCAGAAGAAGGAAGATAACGCCGGACGCCCTGTGCTCCTTCGCGATGCTGACGATGTTCTCTCCCCTCGCCGTAATCGAGGAGTGTTTGGCGGGACATACGACCCGCCCGGTATAGCGGTCCGCCAGCGCCTCGATGGGGTCCCCGTCCTCTGACACCAGCCCCTCGAAATAACGCGACCCAGTGCACAGGTCGTCCCACACCACCGCGCCGCCCGATTTCTCGATAATCGAGTAGATGTCGGCATGGTCGCAGAGACCGCCGCTTACGACAATGCGTTTCCCGGAACCGGGTTTCGCGTCCTTTACCGCCTCGAGCTCCGCCGCGAAGGCGGTCAGTTTTTCCGCGGCCTCGGCCCGGTCCATGATCATCGCGCTCTTGACCAGCGCATAGACGTCGGCCCCAGCGATCAGCCCGGGGTTCGCGCTTCGCAGACGGTATATTTTACCGAGCGCCCGCTTGATGGTGTTGAAGGTCTTGATCGATTTCGAGAGCTGGGCGTCGGTGATGCCGAGCCCCAGCCCCATTTCGAGCTCGCGGCGGAACTTGCGCAATACGTCGGCCATGTACTGCCTTGCGCTCGCCGTATCGAGCTTGACCGGCAGCACGACGTCGGAATGAAAACTGAATTTCAGGTTGAGCCGCCAGATGTCGGACAGGCGCTGGATCGAATCGCAGGTATGGGGAAACACCGCGCCGTCGAGGTACTCGAGCCTGCCGGCGAGCGCCTCCTCCAGCACGCCGCGCACGAGAGAACAGCTGTACGCCTGCAGATGGGCGTCCGCATGGGCGATGGCCGAACGTGTACCGAAAAGCCTCATGGGATGGATCCCGGCGGCGTGTATGATCTCCTCGGGCGTATACGAGCAGAAGTAGCCGAGGAGCTTTTTCCCGGAATCCTTTTTAAGCCGCCGCGCATACCCGTCACTGTCGTTGATAACGTCGTGAAATTGCCGGATGGTATTCATGCATTCTCACCCTGTCGTATGGAATAACGAGGACGCCGACCGCCCCGGCACCGGGCGAAGCCTTCCGGCCGTTGCGCGGCGGCGAAATTTCGTACTTGACATCGTACGACATTATCGTACGATGTTCTATTATTACAGCATATCTGATTATATGTCAATAAGATAAGCACATTAAAATAAAAATAATTCCGGGCGGGGGAAGGAGACTCGGCATGCCGAAACAGAAACGCCTGATTCAATCCATCAAGAGAGCAACGGACATCCTCGGCATCTTCATCCAGGAGAAGCGCACGATGGGGATTACGGATTTCTCCGCGAGGCTGTCCCTGCCAAAAACCACGATCTCGAGCATCGTCCAGACCCTCGAGGCGCTGAAGTTCCTTGAAAAGGACCACATCACGTCCAAATACCGCCTCGGCCCCGCCCTCTTCCAGCTGGGGATGAAATACGCCACCAACATGGACCTGGTCATAATCGCGCGGGCATGGATGGAGCGGTTGTGTTTCCAGTTCATGGAGCCGGTCAACGTGGGCATGCTGGTGGGCGACAAGGTGATCATCGTGCTCAGGGTGGAACCCGAAAACCGCTTCATGGTTTTTCCACAGGCCGGATCGGTGATTCCGGTTCACACCACCTGCATCGGCAAGCTCCTCTACGCACACATGCCGCCCGAGGAACGGAACGACATTCTCCAGAATTATCCCTTCGAGAAGCTTACGGAGAACTCGATCGACGACCGGGGGCGTTTTCTCATCGAGCTCGACCGGGTAAGAAAGGAGGGTATCGCCTTCGATAACGAGGAGTCGATAGTGGGGCTGGCCGGGATCGGTGGGCCGATTTTCAACTACACCGGCCAGGCCGTGGCCGGTTTCGTCATCACCGGGAAGGCGGAGAATATACGGAAACAGCGGGAGAAGATGATAAATGCGGTCCGGTATACATCCAGCCAGGTTTCCGCGCAATTGGGCTACACGCCATAAAACCGATCCGGTTGATTGCAAACAACGGGCAGGCCTCTCTGTTCTATACATAGGCGTTCAGGATACAACCGCCATGATAAGGATAAAAAATGCTTGCCGAACGGGGAGGAATTCAGTATAGTTTATTAGCACTCTATGCCAGTGAGTGCTAATATCAGGCAGGCTGATGCCGGCTGATATACTTCAAGCACATCCCCATGGAGACATGGGGATTTTTTTAAATCCTCCACTGGTCGCGGAGGACTTCCATTTCAAGCTCGTAAAAGTAATCGGCAACGGCCTTCTCTATCGATGCGTGGAGCGCGGCCAGGCGTGATTCCGTCGCGACATTGCCCGCAAGCAGCTGTTTTCGGATATGCCCGATAAAGCTATCCAGCGGGGGTATCAGGTAGTTTTTTATATACGTATACTGTCTCCAGTTTCTTTCCTTTTCATAGCCGGCCATTCTGTGGCGCATCATTACCCCGAGGCGATATACCTTTCCATAGAATCGCAATAAATCACCCGGATCGACGTCTTTCAGCGCCGCGGCAAGGGCCTTCTCCCTCGCCGGAACGTTCGCCTCGCTGAACGAATGCGAGTGAATATAATCGAGCCCCACCTCCTCGTCATACCCGAAGCCGAAATCGAGCGCCTCGGTGGTCTTCTCGAGGAGTTTCTTTTCCGCCGGCGAGAATATCGAGTCGTCGCGCACGGGCAGCAGCGCACACCCCGCCGCGAATATCATTACGGCAGGCAGGATCACCCATTTAATGTTCATCTGTCACTCAATGTCCTTTATTCGAAATCTTCCAGGCGCAGGGGGAAGTCTTCCGGAATGTCACGCCGAATTTTGCGGCCCAGGACCCTCTTCATGTCCGCAACCGGCAGTCCCACTCCGGGCCGCTTGGCCGCTATCGCGCCAGCGTCGAGCACCTCGCCGGCGCGAAGCGACCTCCTGCTAAAGAGGCTTCTGCGTGCCGAATTTGCAACCTCTTTTTCCGAAAAGTCGTAATCGATATGTCCGTCCCCGATCATTTCGATCGCCGTCTCGACGTCGCGCCTCATCCGCCCGAACTCCGAGGGGGAAAGCGATACCGCCGCGTCCGGGCAGTCATAGCCCTCTTCCGGCATGAAATGCTTCTCGAAAACGCGCGCCCCGAACATGGCAGCGAGCGCGCATCCTTTCCCGTCGGGTGCGTGGTCCGAAAAGCCCACCGGGAGCCCGAAACGCCGCCGCAGCGACGATATTCGCGACAGGTTCGCCTTTCCGGGAGGCAGGGGATACAGCGCCACACAGTGAAGCAGCACTATGTCGCGGGTACCGCCCCCGCGCAAGGTGTCGATGGCAAGACCTATCTCATCGGCCGTGGAAATCCCCGTCGACATGATAACGGGCTTCCCCGTAGCGGCGACCCGCTGGAGGAGCGGCGTGTTGGTCACTTCAGACGACGCAAGCTTGTATATGGGAATACCCACTCGCTCGAGCATCTCAATCGAGCGAACATCGAACGCGGACGAAAAAAACACCAGATCCATCGACTCGGCCGCTCTTTTCAGCGCACTGTAATCCTCCTCGCCCAGGACGAACCGGCTGAAAAAATCGATCTGTTCCGGGTCCGCGACGGGCTTCACGTCACCCCGCAGCATGGAGTTCGTGTAACGCGAGTACATCTCCTCCGGAACGAATGTCTGGAATTTTACGGCATCCGCGCCGGCCCTTGCGGCCGCCTCGACCATGGACAGCGCTTCATCGCGGTTTCCGTTGTGGTTGATCCCTATTTCCGCGATAAAAAACGTCGCCTCGCCCCTGAAGACCTTATCCATGCCGTCCATATCCCCTCCTGAGCTTTACCGCCTGCACCATGTCATCCGTACCTGTACTATATTTTTCGGCATCGGGCCGTTATTTTTAATTGACACGGTCTCTAAAATCGTTATTCTTTCATGGCACTTTGATTCCTGTCGAAATTTCCACATTATCGGGGTTCGCGCATGGGTAAGAAGTTTATAATAGCCCTCGATCTGGGTACCACCGGAAACCGCGTTTTCTGCTTCGATGAGGCCGGCTATCCCGTTGCGAGCGCCTACAGCGAATTCACCCAGCATTTCCCGCGGCCCGGATGGGTCGAGCACGATCCCGAGGAAATCTGGAAATCCATCGCCGCCCTGATCCCCGAAGCCATCGGCAAAAGCGGCCTCGATCCTTCCGACGTCCTTACGATCGGCATCACGAACCAGCGCGAAACCACCGTCCTCTGGAACAAGGATACCGGAAAGCCGGTCTACAACGCCATCGTCTGGCAGTGTCGCCGAACAACCGATATCTGCAACGATTTAAAGAGCGCTGGCCTCGAGGAAACATTCAAGAAGAAAACGGGCCTCGTGGTGGACGCTTATTTTTCCGGCACCAAGATCAAATGGATACTCGACAACGTCTCCGGCGCCAGGGAGCTCGCCAGATCGGGCAAATTGCTCTTCGGCACCATCGACACCTGGATACTCTGGAAGCTTACCGGCGGGAAATCGCACAAGACCGATTACACCAACGCCTCCCGCACGCTCGTATTCAATATCGTCGAAAAGAGATGGGATCGCGAGCTGCTCGAAGCTCTCGGCATCCCCATGAACATTCTGCCGGAGGTACGCGATTCGTCCTCGTTCTTCGGAGAGACCCTCGGCGCTCCCGGCATTCCCGACGGCGTTCCGATCGGCGGTATCGCCGGCGATCAGCAGGCCGCCATGGTGGGACAGAACTGCGTCTTCGAGGGTACCATAAAGAATACCTACGGCACGGGCTGCTTCATGCTGCTCAATACGGGCGGCTCCTTCATCCTTTCCGACAAGGGTCTGCTCACCACCATCGCCTGCGACTCGCTCGGCAAGCCGGCGTACGCATTCGAGGGTTCGGTGTTCGTCGCCGGGGCCGTGGTACAGTGGCTGCGCGATTACATGAAATTCTTCGACCAGAGCCCGGATTCGGACAGGCTCGCCATGTCCTTCGAGAAGGACGACGAGGTGGTGATGATCCCGGCCTTCGTGGGTCTCGGCGCCCCGTACTGGAAGATGGACGCGCGCGGGGCCATATTCGGCCTCACCCGCGACACGACGCGCGAACAGATCATACGCGCCGCCCTCAGGTCCATCGCCTTCCAGTCGATGGATGTCATCGAGGTGATGCAGCAGGATTCCGGCAAAACCATTCACGAGCTGCGAGCCGACGGCGGGGCCACCAGGGGACCGTACCTCATGCAGTTCCAGGCCGACATCCTGGGCATCCCGGTCCTTCTGCCCGAGGTGATCGAGTCGACCGCGCTCGGCGCGGCGTATCTCGCGGGACTTTCCGCCCGGCTGTACAATTCCATCGACGAGGTCGCCAAGCAGAACCGCATCGTTACGCGATATGTCCCCCGCTATACCGAAAAAGAGCGATCGGCACAGAGAAAGCTCTGGAAGGATGCCGTTAACCGTCTTTTGTAATAAAACAACCTGGAGGAAAAACGATGGCAAAGCCGCTGCTGGGAGAAATGCTGCTCGAAAACGGTGAAATAACACGCGAACAGCTCGACAAGGCGCTCGAGGTGCAGAAAAAGGAAGGCGGACTCATGGGCATCATACTCGTCAACCTCGGCCTTATCCCCGAGAAGACGCTGGTCAAATATCTCGCGCTGCAGGCCGAGCGCGTGGTGAAATCCGAGTAGTGCTACCTGCGCCTTTGGTTGATCCTTTTATAAATAAGGTCATTGGTCACTTTTAATATCTTTTCGATCTTGAACGGTTTTTTGAGGATATAGGCCAGCCCCTGGTCGAGCAGCCTGTTGATACCCGGGATCTCATCGACCCCGGTGATGAAGACGATGTCGGTCGAGGGGCTCACCTGCTTCACCATCTCGAAAACCTTGTCTCCCTTTATGCCGGGCATGAGGTAATCGAGGAATACGATATCGATGTCCTCGAAACCGCACATCTCGACGGCCTCCTCGCCACTCGACACGGCGATAACCTGGTAGCCCGCGGCGTCGAAAGCCCTCGACAGGAACTCCCGTATGGGGTCCTCGTCGTCGACAATGAGGATACGCGTATCCCCGAAGAACACTACTTCGCTCTGCTCGTAGCGCGCCCCCCTGTCCTCACCCAGTTCGGTGCGCGGAAACACCATGCAGATCTCCTTGCCGCTGTCCTTCTCGCTCGTGATGGTGAGCAGGCCCCCGTGGCTCTGCATGATGCCGTACGCCACCGCGAGCCACAGCCCGGTGGCTTCCTTCCCGCCGTGATCATCGGCGCCATCGACCGGTTTCATACCGCCCATAAACGGGTGGATCGCCATGTCGACCTGGTCGCGAGTCATGCCCGTTCCGTTGTCACGAATCGTCAGGATGACCTTCTCTTCCGAATATTCGGTGGAAACCTCTATGATGCCCGGCTCGTCCCCGTTCAGGGTATGAATCGAGTTCTGCAATACATTGAGTATCGCCTCCCTGACCTGTTCGCGGTCCACGAGAACCCGGGGGATCTGCCCGTTCCGCACGGTGAGCTCTATCCCCTCCTTCTCGATGACGGATTTCTGAATGGAAACGACCTCCCCGACTATCTCGCCGAGCGGATGATACTGCAACTTCGCGTTCCTGCCCTTCACGAAGACATTGAGGCTTTCGATGAGCCTGGCCCCCCGCTCGGTCTGGCTGTCGATAACCGATATGGCGTTCTGTATCGATTTGGACTCCGGGCTCTGCATATTGATGAGCTCGGCGTATCCCTGTATGACCGCGAATATGTTGTTGAATTCGTGAGCGACGCTCGAGGAGAGCACCCCCAGGCTCGTTATTTTTTCCGAATACATCTCCTCGGGGTCAAGCTTTTCCATCCCCTGCAGATCCGCGATCTGTTCTCTGAAGAGCGCCGAGGAGCCTATGATTCTTCCCGAAAGCTGGTAGAAATTGACGTTCTGCCTCTGTCGCGCGAGTTCGCCGATATCGAACACCACGCCGATCATTCCCATCGTTTTATCGCCGCCGATAAGCGGCACGAGTACCGCAATCACCTCGAGCCCATCCCGTACTTCCGTTTCGGAGGCGGGGAGGTAAATCACGTTTTTCTTCTTGATGGCCCTGCGCACCATGAGCGAAAAGTTGGGGAATACGCCGATATGCCGGTCAAAATTGCCGCCGGCTTCTCCAACGAGCACCAGCTTTTCCTCGGACTCTATGGAGATGTATCCCGCGGTTGAAAGCGGCGACATCTCCCTCTGGATGGCCTCCACACAGCCCCGAAGATACTCGTCGACGTCCTTCGCCTTCGCCGCCCCGGAGAGCAGGGCCATGGCCAGCTCGAATTGCGGTTTGCTGAGCATTACGCCTTTCCGCTGGAGCCGAGCACGCTGGTGTTTTTCTGCCTGATCATCTTTATGAGTTCCTCGCGCGCGGGAGCAAGGTATTTCCGGGGATCGAAATTGGACGGGTCCTTCGCCAGCGCTTCGCGGATCCTGGCCGTCATCGCCAGACGACCGTCGGAGTCGATGTTGATCTTGCAGACGGCCGAGGCAGCCGCCCTGCGCAGCTGCTCCTCCGGCACGCCGAGGGCGTCCTTTATCCTGCCGCCGTACCGGTTGATCGTCTCGACGTATTCCTGAACCACCGAGGACGCCCCGTGCAGCACGATCGGAAAGCCCGGGATGCGCCGTTCGACCTCCTCGAGAATGTCGAAACGCAGTTCGGGAACACCGGCCCCCGGCTTGAACTTGTACGCTCCGTGGCTCGTCCCTATCGAGATGGCCAGCGAGTCGACGCCGGTTTTTTTGACGAAGTCCTCGACCTCGTCGGGCTTCGTATAGTGCGTGACCTCCGACGAAACCTCGTCCTCTATTCCCGCGAGCACGCCGAGCTCGCCCTCAACGGTAACGTCATACCGGTGGGCGTATTCCACCACCCGCGCGGTAAGCTCCACGTTCTTCTCGTACGGCAGGTGCGAGCCGTCTATCATCACCGAGGAAAAACCGTTTTCGATGCACGACACGCACAGCTCGAAGCTGTCGCCGTGGTCGAGGTGGAGGGCCATGGGCAGGCGCACGCCGAGGTCTTCGGACATTTTGACCGCGCCGAGAGCCAGGTAGCGCAGCAGCGTCTCGTTCGCGTATTCCCGGGCGCCCTTCGAAACCTGTATGATCACCGGGGAACGCGTTTCAGCGCACGCGATGACGATCGCCTGGAGCTGTTCCATGTTGTTGAAATTGTACGCCGGAATGGCGTATCCGCCCTTCACCGCCGCCCTGAACATCTCGCGGGTGTTTACCAGACCCAGGTCTTTATAATTAACCATAGCCACCTCATGAGTTCTCTTTATATTTGCCGCGCTTCCGCGAGCGCCGGTCGCACTGCCGCTCATCGCCGTATCATTACTTGAAAAGCCCTTACATGGAAG
>CAZVEG010000083.1:0-16726 GCA_964625625.1 uncultured Leptospirales bacterium
GACCCGGATATCCGGACGCGGATGGGGAAGCTGATCCAATCCGACGGATACTTCCACGATATGCAGGTCCGCTTCATCACCAAATCGGGAAGCCGCCGGGACGTGCTGTGGTCCGCCGAGACCATCACGCTGGGCGGCCGAAAGATCATGCTCTCATTGATCTACGATTACACCGATCGGAAACGGGCGGAAGACGCCCTGCGGGACAGCGAGGAGCGCCTGCGCACAATCGGCGACAATCTGCCCGGAGGTATGATCTACCAGATCGTCTATAAACAGGACGGATCGCGGTTCTTTACCCATCTCAGCGCGGGAGTAATGCCGCTGCACGGGTACACCGCTGACGAGGTGAAGGCCGATGCCTCGCTCCTGTACCGCCAGATTCACGACGACGACATCGAACGCCTGGCGCGCGAGGAGGAGCGCGGGCTGAGGGATCTCGATACCTTCGAGATCGAAGCGCGTTTTACTATCGCACCGGGGAAAACGCGCTGGGGCCGCCTTCTCTCCCGGCCGCGACGCATGGAGAACGGCGACATTGTGGCGGACGGCATCGAGATGGACATAACCGAACTCAAGCGGGCCGAGGAGGCACTCAAGCTGTCGGAACTCACGTACAGGGAGATATTTAACAATATTAACGAAACGATCTGGATACACGACATCGAAACCCTGCAATTCGTCGATTACAACGCCAACGCGATGTTAATGTTCGGCTATTCCGCGGAAGAGATGAAGTCGCTTGGTATTGCGGACATCAGTTCGAACATACCACCCTATACCGAAGAGAATGCGATCGAATTCCTGCGCGGGGCCGCGGCGGGAGAGCCCCAGCGCTTCGAATGGCAGTGCAGGCGCAGGGACGGCAGCCTGTTCTGGAGCGAGGTGTATCTTAAAAAAAGCGTTATTGCCGGAAAAGAATGCATTATGGCCCTCGAGCAGGACATCACCGAGCGCAGGAAAAACGAGGAACAGATACAAACGCTCTACCTTCAAATGGAACAGAAGGTCCTCGACCGAACCGAGGAGCTGCGCGCCGCCAACAAAGATCTCATCGCGGCGAACGCCGAGCTCGAGCGCGCGCTCTCAGAGCTCGGCAGGACACAGAAGCAGCTGGTACAGGCCGAAAAGCTCGCCGCGCTCGGGCAGATCGCCGCGGGCATCGCGCACGAGCTCAACACACCGCTCGGCGCCATACTCTCCTCCAACAGGTCGATCATCGAGCTCCTCAACGCGCGCCTGCCCGCCCTGCCCGGTTTTCTCTCGGGCCTCAATAAAACGGAGCGGCGCTGGTTCGACGAGCTCACGCGCGAGAGCCTGCTGCACGCCGTCGATCTCAACCGTCCGGTGGACCGCGCGCGCAGGAAGGAGATTAAATCCACGCTCGCGGATTCCGGCATAAAGGCCTCCTCGGGCCTCCTTGATACCATCAGCGACCTTGGCGTGCGGGAGCGCCTGCCGGCCTTCCTTGATCTGATGCGTCATGAGCGCCGGGACGAGATCCTTACGGCCGTTTCCAGCATCGCGCTGCTGCGCAGGCTCTGCGAGATCACCGCCATCGGCGCCAACAAGGCAGCGCACGTGGTCGGGGCCCTTAAAAGCTATCTCCGGCAGGAAACCGATGATGCCGTAACGGCGGTCGATATCAATGAGGAGATCGAGACCATACTGACCCTGTATCACAACAAGCTGAAATACGGCGTCGAGGTGAAAAAACACCTGGCGGACGGCGTCTTCGTAACGGGCAACCGGGACCGGCTCAATCAGATATGGATGAACCTGATCAACAACGCCCTTCAGGCGATGGACTACCGTGGCGCGCTCACCATCACCTCGGAGCACCAGAGCGAATGGGTGGTCGTATCGTTCGCGGATACGGGTCACGGCATACCGGCGGAGATAGCAGAACGCGTTTTCGAGCCGTTCTTCACGACCAAAAAGCACGGCGAGGGCATCGGGCTGGGACTCGATATCGCGCGCTCGATCGTCGAGGGCGCCGGCGGCAGGATAGAATTCGAAAGCGAGCCCGGAAACACGGTCTTCCGGGTGTACCTGCGCCCCGCCCCCGGGGACCCCTCCTAGAAGTTGACGGGACGAACCTCCGCTTTTTTCTTTACTTTACCCGGTTATCCGCGTATCCTCCCGGTTGAGGACCGCACACGGCCGCGCATTTCCCTGAGGTCGCGCGGGGCGCCAATTAAGGCAACAGGAGAGCGGAATGGACCCGAAAAAGGCGATAGTCTGCGTCGACGACGAGGCGATCATCGTGCTGTCGCTCAAACAGGAGCTCCAGAACCGGCTGGGGGATGAGTACATATACGAAAGCGCGATGAGCGCCGAGGAAGCGCTCCAGGTCATCGAGGAGCTTTCCGGCGACGACGTATGCGTCATTCTGGTCATATCGGACTGGCTGATGCCGGGGATCAAGGGCGACGAGTTCCTTTTACGGCTTAAAAAAACACATCCGGAAATCAAATCGATCATGATAACCGGCCAGGCCGACGACGCGGCGGTCGAGCGGACACTCGGCGAGGCGGGAGCTAACGCCGTACTCAGGAAACCCTGGAGCACCGAAGACCTCATCCGCGAGGTACGCGCCTGCTGCGACTCATCGAACGAAAGCTGCACATAGGAGCGCGGGACGGTGGGTGAGCAGTGCATACTGTGCGTCGATGACGAGGCCATCGTGCTCGAAAGCCTGAGGCTCGAGCTCATGATGAGCGGCGCGCTGGACCATGCCTCCATACGGACCGCGGACGGGGCCGAAACGGCCCTTTCGCTGGTGGAGGAGCTGCTCGGCGCGGGGGACGAGATCGCGGTAATCGTGTCCGACCAGCGAATGCCGGGCATGAACGGCGACGCCCTCCTCGAGCGCGTCCACGCCCTGTCGCCCTCGACCCTCAACATCCTCCTCACCGGCTACGCCGATATCGACGCGGTGGTAAACGCCGTCAACAGGGCGTCGCTGTACCGGTACATATCCAAACCCTGGGCCACCCACGATCTCATCCTCACGGTAAAAGAGGCCTACTACAAGTTCATCCAGAACAAGATAATCGAGGAGAAAAACCGCAAGATCGAAAGCCTCACCATGGCCATGGTCTCCGCGCTCGAAAGCGCCAACTATTACAACGACGAGGACACCGGGCTCCATATCAGGAGGATAGCGCTCTACTCGGAGATACTCGCCCGCGGGGCCGGCGTCGACGAGGAGCTGGTCAGGAAGATCAGGCTCTATTCCTCGCTGCACGATATCGGAAAAGTGGGCGTGCGGCGGGGGGTACTCCTCAAACCCGGCAGGCTCGACGCGGACGAGTTCGAGGAGGCCAGGCAGCACGTGCTCATCGGCCACCGCATCCTCGACAACGCGGAGATCGACGAGACCGCAAGGAACATCGTGCTCTATCATCACGAAAAATGGGACGGAAGCGGATACATGCGGGGACTCGCGGGCGCCGACATCCCCGTCGAGGCGCGCATCGTCGCGATCGTCGATGTCTTCGACGCGCTGGTAAACGAACGGGTGTACAAACCGGCCCTGTCGCTCGAGGAGTCGATCGGCATACTCGAAAAGGGACGGGGTGCCCACTTCGACCCTGACCTGCTGGACATCTTTCTGGGATCAATGGAAGAGATCGCCGAAATCATGCGCTCCGGCCGCTGACACGCCCGGCGCCCTCGCGGACACCATCCCCTCCGATAATAATAGTTTACAGCCCGCGGCCCGCGTGATCTACTTCCCACCATCGCCCGCGCGGGATGCTCCCTTCGCGCTCCGCGATAAACCGATGTACATGCGAGGTCACAATGAACACTGACCGGATGACCAGGCGGACCATGCTGAAACTCGGCGCCGCCGCGGCCGGAAGCACCGCGCTGGCTTACGCGGGGCTTCGCGCGTTGGAACGGACCGCGGGAAACGCCCCCACCGCCCTTGACGCGCGACCGAAAGCCCTCTCCATGGAAAAGCTGAAGGGGTTCGCCGGCAAACGTCCCAACATCGTCCTCATCCTCTGCGATGACATGGGCCAGGGCGATCCCGGCTGCTACGGCAACACCGTCGTGCGCACGCCGAACATCGACCGCCTCTCGCGGGAGGGCGTGCGCTTCACCGATTTCTACGCCTCGGCCTCGCTCTGCACGCCTTCGCGCGTGGGGCTGCTTACGGGTCGCTACGCCGTGCGCACGGGGCTCATATTCCCGCTGCAGTCCGGCGGACAGCCCGTTATGGCCCGGATACTGCAGTCGGTCGCGCGCGGCATCGGAAGGCTCGGCGCATTCGACATGACGGTGAAGAGCTTCGTGGACGGCCTTCCCGCCGACGAGATCACCGTGGCCGACGGCCTGCGCCTGGCCGGCTACCGCACCATGGCCCTCGGCAAGTGGCACCTGGGCGACTTCAGCAAGGACGCACAGTACCATCCCATGCGCCACGGCTTCGACGAGTTCTTCGGCACGCCCATGTCGAACGACGAGCTCCCCAATCCCCTGTACCGCAACGAGACCATGCTCGAAGCCGATATAGGCCTCAACCAGGAACGCCTTACGGGACTCATCACGAAGGAGGCCGTCGATTTCATCGAACGTGACCGCGGCGGGGCTCCCTTCTTCCTGTACATGGCGCACTACTCGCCGCACCTGCCCTTCTACCCTTCGGAAAAATTCAAGGGGACTTCGAAAGGGGGCGCGTACGGCGATGTCGTCGAGGAGCTCGACCACAGCGTCGGCCTCATACTGGACTGCCTGCGGCGGAACGGCCTCGAGAACGACACCATGGTGATTTTCACCAGCGACAACGGACCCTGGTTCGAGGGACGGCCGGGCAACGGCTTCCGCGGGCGCAAGGGCCAGAGCTACGAAGGGGGCTTCCGCGCGCCGCTTATCGTGCGCCATCCGGGGCGCGTGCGCGCGGGAAGCGTCTGCGCGGAACCGGCGATGAATATCGACTTCTTTCCGACCCTGCTGGGGGCGGCCGGGGTGACGCTTCCGTCGGACCGACTGATAGACGGCAAGGACATAAGCGGGCTCATCGCGGGGAGGGAGAAGCGCTCGCCGCACGAGGCGCTCTTCTTCTATCACCACGAAAAGCTCGAGGGCGTGCGCGCGGGCGAGTGGAAGTATTTTCGAAGCATCAACCATTACAACTGGCCCATCCCGCTCGACAAACCGGAGACGCCGCTGGGAATCGCCGCGAAGGACCGCTTCCTGGGAAGCTGGCCGAACCTTTATAACGTCAAGCGCGACGAGGGCGAGAACTACGACCTGGCCACGCGCCACCCGGAGGTATGCGAGCGGATGGAAAAGATCATGAGCGCATGGGAGGCGTCCATCAAGCGCGATCCGCGCGGGAGGCTCGCTCCCGGCGCATGATTCGAAGACCGCTCACCAACATCCTCATCAAGCCGGCCGGGCCCGACTGCGGCATGGCCTGCGGCTACTGCTTCTACAGCGGCAAGGGCGCGCTCTTTCCGGACACGAACGTCCACCGCATGAGCGAGCCGGTGCTCGAGGCAACGGTGCGCCAGCTCATGGCGCGGCCGTACCCGGAGGTGTCGTTCAGCTGGCAGGGGGGAGAGCCGACGCTCATGGGGACCTCCTTTTACCGGAAGGCCGTGGAGCTCGAGGAGCGCTACGGACGCGGCAAGACCGTCGGCAACGGCATCCAGACCGGAGGCGTGCTGATCGACCGGGAGTGGGCGCGCCTGTTCCGGGACCATCACTTTCTGGTCGGCCTGTCTATCGACGGGCCCGAGCACGTACACGACCGCTACCGCCGCACGCGCGCGGGCGGGCCCACCTGGGCCAGGGTGCGCGACGCCGCGCGCCTCATGCTGGACGAGGGAGTGGCCGTCAACGCCCTGTCCGTGGTCAACGACTACTCCGTCCGTTATCCGGAGGAGACATACGGCTTTCTTAAAGAGTCGGGGCTCTCGTACATGCAGTTCATCCCGTGCGTGGAGCCCGACCCGGCGGACCCGTCGAAGGCCGCGCCCTTCTCGGTTCCGGGCGCGGAATACGGTAAATTTCTTATAACGATATTCGACCTGTGGCGCGCGGACTTCGTCGACGGCGCGCCCACCACCTCGGTGCGCTTCTTCGAGTCCCTGCTCTTCGGCTACGCGGGCCTTCCTCCTTCCGAGTGCACGCTCATGGAGGAATGCGGCTCGTACCTGGTGGTGGAGCACAACGGCGACGTGTATGCCTGCGACTTCTTCGTGGAGCCCGAATGGCGCCTGGGAAACGTAATGGAGGGCCGCCTGGAGGAGATGCTGAACTCCCCCGCGCAGGACGCTTTCGCGCGGCGCAAGGCCGCGCTCCCCGAACGGTGCCTGGAATGCCGCTGGCTCGAGCGCTGCCGCGCCGGCTGCCCCAAAGACCGCATGCGCGACCCGCGCGACGGGGGGCTGAACCATTTCTGCGCCGCCTTCTCGACGCTCCTGGAGCACGCGGACGGCGAATTCTCGCGGCTGGTCGCCGACTGGAAACGGAAGCAGGAGGCGCTCGAGCGGACCCGCCGCGCGCTCGCCGGCGGAAACCTCGAGAGAAACGCGCCCTGTCCGTGCGGCAGCGGACTGAAATACAAGAAATGCTGCGGCCGCGAAACGTCCGCCCCGATCTGAGAGAAGGAGAAGACCGCCATGATCGATCAGAGCTCACTCGCCATGTTCATAGCCGCTTCGACCGCGCTCGCCTTCGCGCCGGGCCCGGATAACATCTTCGTGCTCGCCCAGTCCATAAGCATGGGAAGAACGGCCGGCTTCATCATCACGCTGGGTCTCTGCACGGGGCTCATGGTCCACACCGCTGTCGTGGCGCTTGGAATCGCGGCGATCTTCCAGACTTCGGTCCTGGCGTTCAATGTACTGAAATATATCGGGGCGGCCTACCTCCTCTATCTGGCATGGAAGGCCTTCACGGCGCGGGGAAGCGGCATCCGGCCCGACGGGGAACCGCGCCTGTCGCGCGCGTCGCTCTATCGCAGGGGTATCATCATGAACGTCACCAATCCCAAGGTATCGCTCTTCTTCCTGGCGTTCCTGCCCCAGTTTACAAGCCCATCTAACGGATCAATCACCGTTCAAATCGTAACGCTCGGATTCGCGTTCATACTGGTAACACTCGCCGTGTTCGGGCTTATCAGCCTCCTGGCCGGGGCGATCGGCGGCCGCCTTGCGCGATCGGGCCGCTGGGAAGGGGTACTCAACAGAATCGCGGGTACGGTGTTCGCCGCGCTCGCGCTCAAGCTCGTCCTCACCGGGCGGGAGTGAAATAACTAAAAGAATGGCCGACCGGAGGACACGCGAGTGGCACATCGTTTTGATCCCAAAAACATGGAGCGTCTCGACAATCCCGCCCGAAGGGAGCTTCTGCCCCCGGTAAAGATCCTCACGGATATCGGCCTGGCGCAGGGCCATCGCCTGCTCGATATCGGCGCGGGAATCGGATATTTCTCGCTTCCGGCGCTCGATATCGTCGGCCCGCGGGGCCGCGTCATCGCTGCGGATGTTTCCGCCGAAATGCTCGGCGAGCTCAAGAAGCGCGCCGGCGCACGCGCGAGCGCGATCGACTGTCTTCAGGTGGACTCGACGACGCTCCCCCTTTCGGACGGTTCGACCGACGTGGCGCTCATGGCTTTTGTGCTCCACGAGGTGGAGGACCGCGACGCCCGGCTCGCCGAGGTGTACCGCGTGCTCGCGGCGGGGGGAAGGCTCGCCGTCATCGAGTGGAAGATGAAGGAACCCCCTCCCGGCCCGCCGCCGGCGGAACGCGTCGCGCCCGATGAGGCGGAGCAGCTCTGCGCCGGGGTCGGGCTGGAGCTCATGCGGAGGGATGAACTCAACGAGCACCACTACCTTGTGCTCTGCGGGAAGCGCTGAAGCGCCGACGGCGGCCGCTATTCATAGCGAAGGATAAGCGCGACGTCGCCGAACACCTCGAGACCGCCGTTCGAGCCGCTGTAGGCGAAATGCAAATCGTTATCGGTGGAGTAATTCACTTCCGTGAAGTTGTTCCTCGCCCCGCCGGTAAATCCCAACGACACCCTTTCGGACACATGCGCGTTCAGGCCGAGCACCGCGCCAATGCTCGCGAAGGTTTCGATATATTTCATGCCCGATTTTCCCGCATAGGAATACGATCCCCTGGCCTGCCCCAGTCCGAGCTGCGGACCGAGCCACAGACGAAGACCGTCAGTGCGCACAATCCCGAAGCCGAACGAGTGATACATATGATATTCGGTCAGGCCGATGGATTTACTGTACTGCGTACCATCGATCGAAATACTGCCGGACGCTATTCCAAGCTGAAGTCGGTAATTGAACAATTTGTCCTTTGCCACGGCAGTGTCGATCAACAGGCCGAATCCGAACAGGCTCCGCTCGGCATCCGCGTCCTCCTCCCAGCCCAGCAGCATCGGATCAGGGTCGAAATAATCGGTGTTGAGCTCGGCCGACGCCGTTTTATATTGCCCGTATATCCCGAAGCTGAGCGCGGAGGCGCTTCGCGCAGACATGCCGGTGAAAAGAATAATCGCGACCAGGAAAACTGGAAAACCCGACGTTTTTTTCATAATCACATCCTCCGGAAAATGAACATACCACGATGTACAGAGGTGAGCGTGCATGAAGGCGCGGACCACGGCCGCGGGCCGGGGTCCGCCGGGCACCTCATCAGAAAGCAAGACCCAGGCCGAAATACAGGCTTACACCGCTCAGGCCGGCGGTAAGCTCCGAACCGTCCTCGTTGACAAGCCAGACGCCGTTCTTTTCGAATTTATCGAACTCGACATATCGGCCCAGCAGACCTCCGTAGATAATGGCCGAACCGGGCAGCACGTGATTGTATTCAATCTTCGCGTGATACCCGACCGCGGTATTCTTTAACGTCATTGAATCGCCGAAGTCCGGACCGATCGAAACCTTGTCCTCAATTTCCATTTTCAGCGTCGCCATGTAATACCCCGCCCCCGCGCCGAACACCAGGTAACCGGAGTCGCTCATCGCTTTGCGATAATACAGCGTTCCTGTTACCGGAATCACGTTAAGCCTCAGGCTGTAGGTGGCCGAGTCCGACCATGTATTCGATTCGACCTTCGATTCCGCTTTGGTCGTGTAGACCCCACCGGCCGCGCCGAAACCCATGGAACCGATAAAAAGCCTGGGCTCAAGCTCCCCTCCGAAGGCCACATTCGCCGAGGTGTCATCCGATTTGAAAGAGTTCGAACCGACAATGGTATTGAGATCATCCGCCAGTTCACCGCCCAGCCACTTCGTCCAGTCGGACATGTCCGGATTGTGGGCATATCCTATACCGATCTGGCCGAGTATCTGGAAGCTGGTCCCCTCCGTGACCTCCCCGGCGAATACAACCGAGGAACAGAATACAACTGAAACAATCCACGACAGAAAAGCGTACTTAATCCTCATTGAAAATCTCCTGACCCAAGAATTATCGGGCCGACCGGCACGGATTGCCAGCCGATGCGGCAACCGATGCACGGCCCCCAGAAGGAATACGAACGGGAGGGCCCCGATGATAAAAGTTTTTTACACAATAACGAAAAAATCTCGATTCCCGCGATTATCACTTACGATTCACTCTCACAGGCGCATAACGCGGAAGGCCGGAACAACCGGGGAAGTTTTCTCTTCTTATTAAATGCTTTTCGTCGCCTGTGCGCTTGACGATTCGTGAACTTTTCCCTATATTAATACGATTCTTTTCCGGGGACGGCGCCCGATCCCCGGGAGAAACAGGACCGGATATCGGTCCGAAAAGGAGACACCATGAAACACCACGGTTTGCTCGCGTTCACTCTCATTCTCGCGGCAATAATCGCGCTGCCGCTGCCGGCGGAGGTCATGAAGGAGCCCGAGGGATATATCGACGAGAGCACCATGCCCATCATCGAGGACACGCCGACGGTTGAAAATGTAGCTGTCGTCGACGCGGCGATTGACCGCGAGGCGCGCAGGGCGGCGCCGTCAACGAGCGGTACGCTGATCAAAAAGTATTTCAAGGATGACAACACCTACGTCATCATCTGCAAGGGGTATCCGAAAGCGGACACGAAGGCGGGCGAGGCCGTGGGCACCGCGCGCGAGGCCGCGCTGCTCAACGCACAGGTGCTGGCCAGGGAGATCTTTACATCCGGCGTCGACGTGGTGAAGGCCGGTTCACCCGAGCGCTACATCGACGGCAAAGGGTACGCGATGATCTATTACATCCTGCGACACCCCGGCCTGCGGAGGTACGCGAAGTAATTCCCGTCGTAATGAAAGCGGCCCCGCTAGCGCACGGCGGGGCCGTCGCTCTCCGTTTTCCCGGCCAGCACATACAGGCGATAGACCGCCAGGGTCTCGTATGAAATCTCTCCGTTAAGGCGCTCGAAGACCGGCTTGAGGTATTCCGCGCCGAGCTCTTCGAACGCGCCCAGTACGGCCTCGCCGCGTTTCGCGTCGAGTGAAAGCAGGGGGATGATTCCGTCGCTTCGCAGGGAATGCCCCTCGCGGAGATAGCTGAAGAGGTTGTTCAGGATGGTCTGAGTCTTCACCCCGTACCCGGCCGCGAGCTCGTCGACGGATTTACCGGCGTTATACTCCTCTCCGACCGTCACAAAGCGCGGTGTTTTAAGGGGATCGCGCCGCGAAGGGGCCCCGGCACAGCGGTCGCCGATACCTTGCTCGCGGCAGTAAGCCGCAACGACCCCCGCGAACTCGTCCCCGTAGCGCGCGAGCTTCCGCGCGCCGACGCCGTGCACGGCGAGCATGCTCTCGCGGCTCTGCGGATACCGCGACGCCATATCGGCAAGCGTCTTGTCCGAGAAGACCACGTATGGCGGCACGTTCTCGGCCGTCGCGAGCTCCTTGCGTTTCGCGCGCAGAAGCTCGAACAGCGTCTCGTCGTAATCGACACACCGGTCGCCGTGTGTCCGGCGGGATGCCGTCGCGCGGATCGAGCCGTAGAACGCCTCGTCCCCGCGCATGATCGCCATGCCTCTCTCCGTGATGTCGAGCCCCCCGTGCCGCTCGGGATCGCGGAAGAGCGCCCCGGCCGAGACGAGCCTTCGGGCGATCGCCTGCCAGTCGGCCTTCGGAAGGTCTTTGCCGATCCCATAGGTGGATATCCTGTGGTGATCGTTGTCCAGGACCTTCCTCGACTCCGAGCCGCGCAATACGTCGATGATGTGCTCGGCGCCGAAGCGCCGCCCCGTGCGCGCCACGCACGAGAGGAACATCCGCGCCCGCGTGGTGAGGTCTTCGCCCCTCTCGCGGGGAGTGACGCAATTGTCGCACATGCCGCAGTTTCCCGCCGCGTACTCCTCGCCGAAATGCGCCAGGAGCGGCGCGCGCCGGCACCCGTCGTGTTCCGCGTAGCGCACCAGCGCCTCAAGGTGCGCGTCCGCGACGCGCCGTTCCATCTCGTCCGACTTCTGGCCTATAAAGTACCGGATTTTCTGCGTGTCGCCGTAACCGTACAGCAGCAGGCAGTGCGCCGGAAGGCCGTCGCGCCCGGCCCGCCCGATCTCCTGGTAATAGGACTCGATGCTCTTGGGCAGGTCGAAGTGGATCACGAAGCGCACGTTCGTCTTGTGAATGCCCATTCCGAAGGCGATCGTCGCCACCATGATCTGCACATCGTCCCTGATGAAGAGCTCCTGGTTTTCCCTGCGCGTCTCGTCGGCCAGGCCCGCATGGTACGGCCGCACCGAGTATCCCTCGCCCGCCAGCCGCCCGGCGAGCAGGTCGACCTGGTTTCTCGAAAAACAGTAGATGATTCCCGAAGACCCGCGGTTTTTCTCGAGGAAGTCGAGGGTCTGCGAAAGCGGCTCCTGTTTGGGGCTTACCTCGAAGAAAAGGTTTTCGCGGTTGAAGCTCGCGACAAATTCGGCGGTATCGTCCATGAGGAGCGTTCGCCTGATGTCATCGCGCACGCGCGCGGTGGCGGTGGCGGTGAAAGCGGCGCAGGCCGCGGAGGGAAAGCGTTTTCGGATGGCGCTGAGCTGGCGGTATTCCGGGCGGAAATCGTGGCCCCACTCGGAGATGCAGTGCGCCTCGTCGATCGCCAGACACTCCACCCGCGCGGACTCGAGGAGCGAGAGCACCTCGCGCTTCATGAGCGACTCGGGGGCGATGTAGAGAAGCCTAGCCGTGCCCGCGCGCACCATCGCCATGTTGTGCGCGTACTCTTCGGCCGACAGGGCGCTGTTGAGAAGCACCGCGTCGACGCCGAGCGCGCGAAGCTGGTCCACCTGGTCCTTCATGAGCGATATGAGGGGCGAGACGACCACCGTAAGCCCCTTCGACGCGAGGGCCGGCACCTGGTAGCACAGCGACTTGCCGCCCCCCGTCGGCATGACGACCAGCGCGTCGCGCTTCGCCATGATGGCGGCGATGACCTCCTCCTGCAGGGGACGGAACCCGTCGTACCCGAAAACGTCTTTCACTATCCCGCGAGCGCGCTCCAGCATTTCCCCTCCATGACCACCATACAGCGGGCCGGCCGGTTATCCTCTGTAACATAAACGAATTCCGCAAGGCCGAAAGTAACTATTTTTCGGCCGGCTCCCGTTTTTTTCCGGAAAACCACACCGACAGAATCCGGGCGTGACGGGAAGGCCCGGCGGGAATCCTGACGCGGGTCCGGTACATTCACGACGCGCGTACCAGGCGCCCACGCGGGGCGCGCAAAAGGTGGTTGCTCTTTCCGTCGCGGCGTGCATAGAGTGCGCCCGGAAGGGAGGCCCGGGTGATGCGGGCGGGGAAATAAAAAAAGCCGGACGGCGATTTTATGGTTGTCGCAAATCAATCCATATTTAAAATTTACATGATCGAAAAGATCGCTTTGCACAGCGTTATTGTACCCGTTTTTTCCACCGCCGTCCGTACGAGACGCCCGGCCGGACCGGGCAGTGCGGCGGTTCTGTCGTAACGTCCGGAGCCCGGCGGGATCGCCGGGGCCCCGCGGCATATTCGACCACATATTTCAGGGAGGCGCAGTATGCTTAAAAAAAGGATCGAAGACGACATCTATATCCTGACCATCGAGAACGGCAAGACCAACTCGCTCACCGCCGATTTCTACACCGAACTCCGGGAGATACTGAACGAGGTCAACAACAACCCGTCACCCAAGGGGATCATCTTCACCGGCGAGGGACGCTTTTTTTCCTCCGGATTCGACCTTCCCATGTTCCTGTCGTTTAAAAATTCGAAGGAAGTCGCGAACTTTTTCACCTCCCTCGAGGAGCCGGTGCTCGTGGATCTCTTCATGTGCAAAAAGCCCGTCATCGCCGCCCTCAACGGACACACCGTCGCCGGCGGGCTCATCATCGCCATGGCCTGCGACTACCGCATCGCCACGCCGAATCCCAAGGCCAAGTACGGCATGAGCGAGATCAAGATCGGCCTGCCGCTGGCCGTGGCCCAGGGAGAGATAGTGCGCTTCGGCATGTCCGACGACAGAAACTACCGCGACCTGGTGTACTTCGGCAGCATGATGGACATCAACCAGGCCCGCGAGAAGAAGATCGTCGACGAGGTCGTCGAGGAGGCCGAGCTCATCAACCGCGCCAAGCAGCTGGTGTCGCTGTTCATCGACAATCCGGGCCGCGCGTTCACACCCATCAAGAACCTCTATCGCAGGCCGCTCGCCGAGCGGATGAATAAGGCCATAGCCGAGCTCGACTGGGAAGAGAGCCTCAGCTGCTTTTTCAAGGAGGACGTGCGGGCCACCCTGGAGTTCGTACAGGCAAGCATGGCGAAGTAGGCAAAGACCCGGCCAATGAACATCAGGAAGGCGGGATGGCGTCTGTTTTCGATCCGGCAGGACGAATTCGGCTACGCCGTCCCGCTTTTCGCGCTCTACCTCCTGTCGGGCGCTTTCTACGCCACGGGCCAGATATTCACCGAAACCATTTTTCTGAAGACCTACGGAGCGCCGGGACTCTCGCGCTTCTTCGTCTACAACGGGATTGCGCTCATCGTCGGCGGGCTGCTCTACAATCTCTTTCTCCTCAAAGTCTCGCTGCGCCGCGGCTATATCGTGCTCGTCGCGCTTTTTACCGGGCTTATCGCCGCGGCCTCGCTCGAGCGATTCCGCGGCGAAGGATGGCTGCCGTTCGCGCTGTACCTCGGCAACTACCTGTTCACCTTTTTTCTCGACATGCATTTCTTCAACTTCGTCTTCCGTTATCTTTCGCTTCGGAACTCGCGCCGCATACTGCCGTTCCTGATGGGCGGCGGAAAGCTCGGAGGCATCCTCGCCGGGGCGCTCATCTTTGGCCTGTTCTCCGGCGACATCGCGCGGCTCGGCGTCATCATGTGGGCCTCCTGCGGGGCACTGATGCTCGTGCCGCTTCTGGCACTTCGGCCGCCATCCGACAGGGGTGAACGGGAGGGCCGGCGCGGAGCGGAACTGCTGCCCGACATGCACCTGCTCGAGAGGCTTTTCCGCAAGGTGCGCATCGCCGCCGGTTTTCCGCTTTTCGCCTGGTCAATGCTCGCGGTCTTCGCGATGTCGATCGTCAACCAGATCGCCGAGTTTTATTTCGCCGGCATATTCAACCGGGCTTTCTCCACGGGCAGGGAGCTCGCGTCGTTCCTGAGCGTCTACACGGCCGGCTCGGACCTTCTCACCCTCTTTCTCCAGCTCTTTGTCGTTTCACGCGTAATCAGGGGTGCCGGTGTCACGCGCATAAACGCGGTCTATCCGGCGTCGTTTCTCGGCTTCATCGCGCTCGCCGCGGCGTGGCCGGGACTTTTCGCGGGGATAATGCTGAGGTTCTTCCGCAAGAACCTGGGCATCCTCTTCCGGACGCCCGCGTTCAACATAATCATGGCGGCCTCCCCGTCCGACCGAATGGCCGAGGTTAAATCCTTTATCACGGGCATCGTGAGCCCGCTGGGAATGATCGCGGGCGGCGGATGCATCCTCCTCATCCACGGACATCTGGCCCCCGGCGCGGGTTACGGACTGGCCGCGTCCGCGGGCGTCCTGTACGTCGCCCTGACGCTCTTCCAGAACCGGGCGTATCTTTCATCGCTGAGAAAACGACTCTCCATCGGCACGGCTCGCGGGAACGCCGCAGGACTCGCGCCCGAATGTGACCTTCCCCGAGGCTGCGGCGACGACTCCGAAAGGGTTTTCATCGCCGAGGCCTTCTTCAGGGAAAACCCCTCGATCGAGCGCGCGGCGCAGCTCGTTCCGTTTTATGACGAACTGTCCGGGGAGACGAAGGAGGGCCTGCTCGATCTTCTATCAGCCTCGCGTTCCGGGCGCTTCGACGCGCTGGTCCGCCGGGCGCTCGGCGACGACGAACCGTCGGTGCGGATACGGGCCCTCGGCCTCCTCTCCGGCCTGCCTCCGGATGAGCGGAGGAGGCTTATCGACGAGTACTTCACGCCAACGCTCGAGGGAGAGCGGCGCGCCGCCCTGCTGCTTCTGCCCGGAACGGGAGACATGGACGGAGCCGGCCTGGATGCCGACAGCTACGCCCTCCTGAGCCTGCACGAGATCGGCGGCATGGTGCGCGCACGGGAGGCCGATCCGGTCGAATTCCTTGCCCTGTGCCGCGTTATGCCACGCGAATACTACCTGCAAAGCCTGGTCGATCTCGCGATCTCCACGCGCGAGACCGCCCTCTTCGACGCGCTCATCCCCCACGCCGACCGGCTGACGCGGCCGAAGGCGCGCAGGGTGATGTACGCCTTCCGCGACGCGCACCCCGGCCGGCTCGCCGACTTTTTCTCGATGGCCGGCTCCCTCACGGAAATGGATCGCGCCGCCCTCCTCGACCTGCGTCCCTCCCTCTCGGCCGCCCACATGACACTCCTCTTCCAGCCCGACGAAAAGGTCCGCTCGACAATCCTCCGCCGCCTGGCCAGCCGTAAAAGCTTCAATCAGAAATACAACTACCTCAATTATCTGGTCGGCACAGGCCTGTCCGCGGTAAAGGAGATGGAGTCCTTCCTCGACTACGAGATCGACACCATCGTCCGGCTCAAGCGATTGCGCTCCTCCATGGAAGGAGCGCCGGGCGACAAGCAGGCGGGCACACTGCTTGAATTCATACGCATGACACTGGCGGATGCCATCGAGCTCCACAAGCACCTGATGCTCAAGGCGCTTGGCGCGATTACGGGGGCCGACCTCGACCGGCTGTACGAGTCGAGCCTGCTGCTGCGCGACAGGGAGCTCGACGACTACCTTCTGGAATATATCGACACGTCCGGAAAGGCGGGAAGACGTGCGCTCGTCGTCCTGGAAGACGCGGAACGGCCCCCGGAACCGCGCGGCGCGCCGGCCGGACACACGACGGTCGACATGCTATGGGCCGTCTCCGAAAAGAACAGGCAGTTTCTTCCGGAGGTGCGCGACGCCATGCGACATTGCGCCGACGTGCTTTCACGCGGTGGAACGCGGAGAGCCGAATCGACACTGGAGGCCGAAATGGACACGCTCATAGAAAAAATAGTGTTTCTGAAAAAGAACGTTCTCTTTCGCGACCTGAAAGTCAACGAGCTCATCCGGATCGCGGCGATCACCAGGGAGATCGATCTCACCGCGGATCGCACGGTCATCACCGAGGGCGACATGGGCGACGAGCTTTTTATGGTATACGAGGGCGAGGTGCTCGTGCACGCCGGCGGCCGGACGCTCGACCGCCTCGTCGCCGGCGACTGCCTGGGCGAGCTTTCGATCATCGACCGCGAGCCGCGCAGCGCGA
>CAZVEG010000084.1:0-16688 GCA_964625625.1 uncultured Leptospirales bacterium
GAGGAGGTGAACATTTACACGTACCGCACGCGCGAATACATGCTGAGCTGCGCGCAGGATTACCGTCCGGGCTACGGCGGCGACCAGCAGCACGTCTGGCAGGCGAGCCTGGGCGGCGAGGCCGTGTGCTTCACCACGCATCCCGGCAAATACGAGGACGGCTCCACCGGCTACTGGACCGGTTCGGGGAGGCTCCCGCGCGCGGCGCAGGTCAAGAACGTGCTGGTCTGCGTGTACAACGTGCCCCGGCGTCCCGGCATCTATCACACCGACCGCCTGTTCTTCACGCACGCCTGGCTCCCGCGCGACCGATTCGACGAGGTGCGAGAGCGCGATGGCTGGGTGTTCGCGCGGAAGGCCGATGCCTACCTCGCGCTTTTTTCACGCAACGGATACCGATGGCGGGAGGACGGGCCCGATGCCGGCAGCGAGATCATCGCCGACGGCGCGCGGAACATCTGGCTGTGCGAGCTCGGCAGCCGGCGCGAAAACGGCTCCTTTGACCGTTTCGTCGACGCGATTGCGGGCAGCCCTCTCGCGTTCAAAGGTATGAGCGTTCGCTTCGAATCGCCCTCGCGCGGGCTGATCGAGTTCGGCTGGAAGGGCCCGCTTAAAAACAATGGAGGGGTCGTGAACCTGGCGGGCTATTCCCGTTACGACAATCCGTACTGTCGGGCGGACTTCCCGGCCGGGGAGATTCTGGTACGGCATGGCGCGCACAGTCTCCAGCTCGAGTACCGGCGCGGCGTCCGCGAGGCGGACGGATTTGTGTAGGATCAGTGTCCTACTTACCGGACGGGCCACTGGTTCCGCGATGGTCGCCGCGGGCGATGAGCGCATTCGGTTTGAGATGCGGCAAACGGCATACGAATTTACTGAATAAACGCGTACGAGGTACATGGCATGAAAATCGATGAAATCAGGAAGAAATCCGCCGGGGCGACGGTCGTCACACTGGGAGAGCTCATGCTGCGGCTTTCCCCTCCCGGAAACGAGCGTTTTCTTCAGAGCCCGCTCTTCGAGGCGCGCTTCGGGGGAGGGGAGGCCAACGTGGCGGTGAGCCTCGCCCTGTCGGGCATTCCCGCGCGCTTCGTTACGGCGCTCCCGGACAGCGAGATCGGCCGCGCGGCGGTGCGCGAGCTCCGCGGCTTCGGCGTGGACACGGGCTGCGTCGCGATGATAAAGGACTCCCGGATCGGCATTTACTACGCCGAGAAGGGAGCGAGTCAGCGCGCCTCGGCCGTCATCTACGACCGGGAGAGCTCGGCCGTCAATTCGCTCGCATCCCGCGACGTGGACTGGGAGCACGCCTTCCGGGACTGCGGCTGGTTTCACATCACCGGGATTACCCCGGCCCTTTCGCAGAGCGCCGCGGATCTGGGCCTTCGCGCCATAGCCGAGGCGAACGGACGCGGCGCGGTGATCTCCTGCGATCTCAACTATCGTTCCAAGCTCTGGAAATATGGTAAATCCGCGCACGAGGTCATGCCCGAAATCGTCCGCCGCTGCGATATCCTCATCGCCAACGAGGAGGATTGCCAGAAAGCACTCGGCCTGGGCGGCTTCGAGGTGAAGGGCGGCGGCCTGGACGTCGGCCGCTACGAGGAGCTTGCCCGCGCCGTGGCCTCGGCATACCCGAACCTGGCGCTCGTCGCCGTCACCCTCCGGGAGAGCCTGTCGGCCGACACCAACGGCTGGAGCGCCTGCTGCTTCGATGGCAAAGACTTCACGCTCTCGTCGAAGTACATGATAAACGACATCGTCGACCGGGTCGGCGCCGGCGACAGCTTCGCGGCGGGGCTCATTTACGGTATTTCGACCCTGCCGGCGGTAAAGGACGCCCTGGAGTTCGCCGTGGCCGCCTCGTGCCTGAAACATTCGATCCAGGGCGATTTCAACCTCGCCACGGTGGCCGAAATAGCGCGGCTTGCGCGCGGTGAGTCTTCGGGGCGCATAAACAGGTAGAAATAAAATGTCAAGAGCGGTCCGGGTTTGTCCGAAAATTATGACAGTATATTTCCGGACGGTCCCGAACCGAATGATGAAGAAAGCATACCTGAAAATCGCGGCTTTACCGCTGGCAGCGGTACTGTCGGCATGCCTGCTCTTCGGCGGAGGAGTGAAGGCGGCTTTTCTCCTCGACGAGGAAGTGCCGGCGCGTGTGGAAAAGGTGGAGCAGGCGGCGCCCGTCAGGGCCAAAAGCGAGTTTCCCCCGTTCATCGCGACCAATATAAAGGCGGCGCCGGTGGCCGGGGTGAAGGGGGCGATCAGAGTGAGCTGGGATGCCGATCCAACGGCCCCGAACGATTTTATCGTAGGTCGCTCGGCGGAGATCCCCGACACGGCCGAAAAGGCGCTGGCGGCGCGCTCGATCAAGATAGTCCCCGCCGCGCCGGGTTCGAGCGTTATCGATTCCAACCTTCCGCCGGGCCGGTACTACTATGTGGTGCTGGCAAGGGAAAAGGTGATGTCCCGCGACGTCGAGATATTCCCGAATGTAAACTATACGGTCAATCCGGTCGTGCTGGAGCGGGAAGAACCCGTTTCAACGCGCCCGATATTCCCCGACCAGGTTGCGCTCATTTACGCGCAGGTGGTCAACCAGACACAGGTCGCCTTGAGCTGGAAAGGCGTCTCCGGCCAGGGGATCACTTATACCGTATACCGTGGGACCCAGCCGCTCTCCACGCCCGATCGCCTGAAGAATGCCGAGAGGATAGCGGTCATCACGGACAGGCGCGAGGTCCACACGGACCGGGACATCCGGGCAACCGGCACCTATTTTTATGCAGTCACCACCAGGGACATGGCGGGCAATGAGGATTTACAGCTCACCCCTGAACAGAGCTATACCACGAAAGGAGTGTACGTGGCATTCATATCGGAAGCCACGGTGTCCGGTTTGAAGGCCCTTCCCCGAAGCGATGGATCAATCAGGCTTGGCTGGAAGGGAGTAGGATCGGTTTCGGTGGAGTACCTGGTGTACCGCTACGACAGGCCGATCACGGACGTGCAGCGGCTGGCGCTTGCGGCGCAGCTTGATGTCGTCCGGTCGGGAGTCGAGGAATATGTCGACTCCGACCCGGGACCGGGCGGGCACTATTACGCCGTGCTTGTGCGCCTTCAGGACTCTTCCATAGATAGCACGATCAAACAGGGACAGAACTGTACTCTCGAACCGGTCTCGGCACGACAGCGACCCGTAGTGCGGGAAACACCCCCCGTAAGGGTCCGTCCCCCCGCGAAGAAGGAGATCGCGCGCCCCGTTCCCGTTGAAACCGGAACGGTTGACGCCATACTTCGAGAAACGTTCTTTAAGGAAAAGTACTCCGCTTCGGTTAAAAAGCTGGAAGAGGTGGTCCGGGCGTCCGCCAATGAGGCCGAGGTCGCGAAAGCGCGCCTGTTTATCGGGCGTTCGCTCGTGGAGATGCGACAGTACCGGAAGGCCATCGATTATTTCCTGATGTCCGACGTGAAGAGGCATTTCGCCAAAGAGGCGGAGTTCTGGAGAGAGTACGCCATTTCAAGGACGCGATAAGCGCCCTGCGGCGATGATGTCGCGTTCGCTTCCCGAACCGCGTTCGCAGGGAGCGCGGCGCTATATACGAGGTGAGGAGATTCGCTGATGAAACCGAAACTGATAGTCGGCATACTGCTGGTGGTGCTTGGGGCTGGCGTTTTCGTATACAACGAAAACTTCCTGAGGCCCGAGCGCGAGGCGCGCGAGATGATGGTCGAGGCCAGAATGATTTATGAACGCGGAGACAGGGACTCCATAAACCAGGCCATCAATATCTTCACCAAGGTGATAGCGAAGTATCCCTCGTCGCGGTTGATCCCCGAGGCCTATTACCTGATCGGGCAGTGTTACGAGCGCATGGGTCTCAATCGCCTCGCGTTCTTGAAGTACAGCTATCTTATAAAAAACAATCCCCCCTACCTCTCCGCCGATTTAAGGAAGGAGGTGATGATAAGGCTCGCCCGGCTCAACGTGCTCAAGCAATACAATGAGGAGGGCATCAACCAGCTTTACGGATTGCTCAACGCGAACTATAACCGCGAGCTGCGCAGCCGGATATATTCCGAGCTCGGCCACACCTACCTGCGCCTCGGCGAGTACCAGCGTTCCCGGAGGATGTTCGATATCGCCCTCACCGAAAACGGGACCAACGAGGAAGCGCTGGTCGGCAAGGCCCGCGCCTTCAAACGCCTCGGCATGGACGACGACGCGTATGACACCTACGAGTATTTCCTGCGTTACTACGGCGCGGTCAGCCAGTATACATCCGATGTGCGCTCGGCGTACAGGGACCAGGCGTACAGGAGCGGGCTGGCGGCGTTCAGGAAGGGGGGGTATGCCGGGGCCATTTCGTATTTCAGCAGGGTGCTTAAAAATTTTCCGGAGGACCGTCTGGCTGAAAACGCGATGTACTGGATCGGCGAAAGCAACTTCGCGCTGCGCAGGTTCGACGCGGCCATATCGTGGTTCGACCGCGTTCTCGCAAACTCCCTCTATCACAAGGACCAGGACGCCCAGATAAAGAAGGGCTATGCGTATTTCCTCAGCAAACGTTTCGATCTTGCCGCGCGCGAATTCCAGACCTATCTCAGGAATTACCCCGCCGGTCAGCATGCCGCCACGGCCAGGGAGTGGAAGGGCATGAGCACGAAAGAGCTCCTCTACCGGATAGAGGGAAAGAAAGCCCGGGACGAGAGCGATGATGATGAATCCGTCCCGCCCGAGGACTCCACCGGCAAGGGACCTGCCGCCCGCGGGGGCAACGACGAGGAGGTCGCCGCGGATTACGGGGATCTCGACGAGGGCGACGCGGAAAAAATTGAACTTGAAAATGTCGCCGAACTGTAGATGATGGTAACGACCCCGCCTGAAGCGGGGTCGTTGGTAAAAAGCCGCCATCGCACCGAACTTTCGGCAGCACAAGCCTTGCGCCCGCCGGCGGACATTCATTCTGATCAAGACCAGGGGAAAAAATGTTTACGAAATATTTTGAAGAGGCCCAGAAGCAGCTCGTAAAAACCCGTGCCGCCGGGCAGGCGAAAAAGCCGGCAAAAGGGAAAACTCAATTAAAAACCGCGAAAACAGCGGCACCCGGCCCGGATGCGAAAATCGACATGCATGGATTGATGAAGACCGTCGAGGGAATCGTTCCGCCGGAGCTCGGCGTCGGAACGCTCGGGATAATCGACCCCAGCGGATACTCCCCCGAAGGCGTCGATTTCATCACCTACCGCCCGCTGTGCCGGGATATGGCGGCGCTGATGGGCGGCTACGTACCCTCCGAGCTCGTATACGGGACCTTTCATGTTTGCGGCGATCTCGGCAGGGAAAGCCTCCAGGCCGGCCTCAACAGGGTTATACAGGCCAAGAAGCTCAACCTCTTCACCGAGGATCGGCAGGACCTTCCGGCCATACCCGCTTTTATAATAAGCGGCGGAGGAAGCATGCGCCTCGAAGATGTCAAAGACGCGATTATCGATTACTACGTATCAAAAAGCGTCGATTATGTACTCGAGTTCGATGTTCTCATGATCCTCAACAAGGGGCTGGTCGTCAAGAACTGGCGCGAAAAAAGGAGCTTTGTGGCGCTCGAGACGGGCGCGGCCACACTCATGTGGTTTTATATTCTGATGCACGAATACCTGGACATGGAGCGTGGAAAGAGTCTGGACCTCAGGAATTACGTGAAATATACGGAAAAGTATGCGGAATACTGATAGGGCCTTCTGAAGCGCGGCGGACCTTCGGGGGGCTTTCCCCGACGGGCGACGGGGGGTCGCCCCGGCCGGACGCGTATTCCGGGAATTTTATTGGCGATAATTATTCTTGACAAAAAGGAAAAATTTTAATAAGCTATTGAACCGGGTATCGAGCCGGTTTTCTCTGCGTTAACAACACCCTCGGAAAGGAGCGGTAAAGCGTGAAAGAGCAAAAACAGAGACTGGTTTCCCTGCGGGGACTGTTCTTCGCGGGCCTGCTTTCCTTCATACTCGTCATGCCGGGCGCCTGCGAGGCAAGGGACCAGAAAGACATGATCCTCGTCCTCGACACTTCGATGAGCATGATCGGCAGCGGTGGCCGGAATATCATGGGTGGAGTGAAGGAAGGTCTGGACAAGTTTATCGATCAGCTTGAGGTTGGCGACAGCTTCACGTTCATCACCTTCGATTCTGAAGTAAAGCTCTATCCCATTGTATATATCCACGACAAGAACGACAAGGACATCTTAAAGAAATATCTCTCGATAATCGAGGCGAAGGGTCCCTGGACCTACACGCAGGAGATGATCCGGAATGTGTTCAAGACGGCCCAGGACCTGGAGTTGAAGGAAAAGGGCCGCCAGAGGGTTATCGTGGTCCTGACCGACGCGCTTGATGATCCTCCTCCGGGCCGGCGTCACGAGCGCTTTGATATCAAGAAAATAGCGAAGCAGTATAATAACAAGGACTGGTTTATCTTCTTCGTCAATCTCGGGGACCTCGAGACCAGCAAGAAAATCGAAAAGACGAGAAAGGATATAAAGGATAATGTCTCCCCGTACACCAAGGTCGTGGACGCGACAGACGCCCCGGGTAAGGTCATCGAGAAACAGCTGATGCAGGATGTCCGCGACATGTCCGCCGAACGGCGCGAGAAGGAAAGAACATTCCTCTCGAGCCCCTGGTTCCTCGGTGCCGTGGCGTTCCTGATCGCGCTGGTGGCGTTTGTTCTGGGGCGCCGGTTCTTCGGCATGCGAGTGAACGGCGTGATCGATTACTGGAACAACACGATACTCGATCCGTACATCAACACGATCAATCTCTCGCGACAGGATAGCAGGAAAATAAGCATCGGACGCGGGAGCGGTTGCACGGTGAATATACGGGACATCGAGATCGCGGAGCCCTTTGCGGTTGTCGCGCGCAGGGACAAGGGTGTCATAAAATGCGCGCTGCAGTGGGGCAACAGCTATACGATCGAGTTTCAGAACGGCGTGCAGGGTGAATTTTTAAAAGATGGGGACGTCTTCAAGGTGGCGAACTATACGTTCAAGTACAGTATCGACTGACAGGCAAGAGAGGCTGTATTTTAACAAAAATTTTAATTTAATTTAAAATAAAGCCTTGACATCGCATGAAGCGCTGATACACTCGCGGCGGCTTTCCGTAGTGAAACGAGAATCCCCCCGGGTGAAGAGCGTGTCATTATATAAGGGTTTTTTAATTCGAGCGGGGGCGATTTAATAAGTCCGCAGCAGAAAAAAAGGAGGTTTTTACATGTCGATAACTCAATTACCCAAGAGCCCGAATAAATTTCATCCCACCGAGCCGAGTGCGGTCGGGTCGAGGAATTCGATCGCTCAGGAGGGGCGCGATAAGATCGCGGAATCGAAACTTGTCGTCGACGAAACGGCGGACAAGGTATTGAATACCATCATGACCAAACTTCCCGAAGAGGTTCTCTCGAAGCTCGATGTGATGGGCGGCCTGAAAGAAAAAATATACAACTATGTCAACCAGGCATACGTCAACATGGCCAACCGCTACACGGTCACCATGGAAGACGAGTTTTTGAAGAAAGTCCGCGACTTCGTCGACAAGGAAGAGGCGAAGGGCCTGGCCCGGTACACCTCCCGCGAGATGATCGAGCTGCTCGACAAGATCGGCGGTGCCGACAAGTTCAACACCGGTGAAATCGAGAAATCGATGGTCAACATGTACGGGCACCTCCAGGGGCATATCCAGCGCGGCATGAACGACCTCGAGAACGAAACCAACGCCATACTGCGGCAGAAAACCGACGTCGGCGCCTTCGTCCGCGGTGAAAACGCCTATGCCATCATCAAGTGCATCTTCAAGGACAATCAGCTCCGGCCCAAGTACGTTTACGACGTCAAGCTGTCGATCAACATCCTCGACAGCGAGCTCGTGAGCCCGATCTACCACTACCAGGTGACCGTCGAGTCTCTCCTGAAAGACGCCATCCAGAAGCACATCCAGGATCTCATCGACAAGCAGGTTCAGCAGCTTACTGAAGAGCTCGTCGACCAGGGGAAGAGCGAGCTGTCCGGTTCGGAGATCATGTTCGAGAAGATCAAGAGGATCGACAACTTCACCGACGACGACAAGGAAGACGAGAAGTCCCGCAGGTACACCATTCTCGCGAAGAAGTTCCTGGACAAGATCGAAGGCCTCCGCGCGGAAATCGACGTCGAGGAATACGATCCGCTGAACATCCGCGAGAATATCAAGCACATCATCGACTCCGAAAACATTCGTAACCGCGGCTACAACACCGCGATCAACGCACTGACCTCGATTCTCGACACCTCGAAGCTCGGCTACCAGGTGTGCGACAACATGAAGAACGCGCGCATATGCCAGATCAGGGAGTACGAGGAACTCGACAGGACGATCCTTCCGGACGAGCGTTACGCCATCAGGCTGGCCTACTACGACCAGAACCAGCTGCGCGAAGAGAAACGCGAGTTCGACCGCCAGATGGAAGCCTTCACGAAGGAAATCCTCCGCGCATGGGACGTCGTGCACGCGCATTACGAGTCGAAGAAGCGCTTCCGTTCACTGAAGGATTTCGACGACCTCTGCAACCGCCTCATGAGCAAGGAGTGGAGGCGCGGCAAGAAGGAAGAAGAGGCCGATCCCAACAGCGTTCTCTGGAATGAGATCGGTGAGATGTATAACGAGGGCAGCTTCGTCGAGAAGAACAACAGGACCTACGAGGACAGGATACTCAACCTCAAGGGCAAACTGAAATACCTCAGGGAAATCCTGCAGAGCATGCACGGATACCAGAACCCGATCGAGCGCGTTATCCTCGACGAGCGCGTGAGCTTCCTCGACAAAAAGTTCAACGAGTTCACGTACAAGATCAACCCGCACCACATTCAGCCGGGACTCATTCTCGACGTCGACATAACGACGATCAAGAGGAAGCAGTACATGCTGAAGGGTATGGCGAACGTGCTGAACGAATTCCTGTACGGCATCTCCAAGGGATTCGCCGACGCCGCTTTCGCGCAGTTCAAGAGAAGAAGATCGACCGTCCGCTCCGACATCTCGCAGTCTTTCGGCGAGGAAGAGGTTAAAGAGGATATCTTCGAGGCCGCCTATAAAACGGCCGCCGGGTCATCCGATGCCTCGGAAGTCAAGGGATCGATAAACCTTTCTCCCCGTCCGAAACCCAAGGGCAAGGCTTCCGGGCTGAAAGAGCTTTAAATTCGGCGACAGTGTGAAATCAAAAGGGTGCCCGCAAGGGCACCCTTTTTTTGTATGGAGCGACGTGTTCAAACGGGGGGATATTATTTGCTGACAGTTGACAAAATGCTTGCAATTATTATAAAACCGCGGATAATATACATCGTTTAGGTCCGGCGTGTCCGGATGACGCGATAGCCCACATATAACGGTTTACTACGGGAAAAATTTATACCACAAGGAGTCTGACCCATGGAAAGCGCTTTTTATTCGCTTGCGACCAAGAGCAATTTCAACAAGGCACTGAACCACTTCTTCAAGGTCAACGAAATTGTCGACTATCTCGATTCGAAAAGAAACCTCGCCGATGTCATAAACGCCGATCTCGACCAGAACGAAATCATGATCGACCAGATTCTTCCCATCGTCGGTGCGGTGATACGCGACAAGTATCAGTATTCCTACGATTCGTACAATGTCCATGAAAGGGTAACGGATTTCGCGAAGATAGCCGAGGAAACCGCGAAGTGGACGGCGCTAGACATCCTGATCGTTTACTACACTCCCGCGGGAGAAATCACCCTTGTAAATCCGAAGAATCCGGCGCACTGGGACAGGGTGCGGGAGCTGGCGAAAGACCAGGCCATGGTGATTTACGCGCGTCATCTCAAAGAGGAAAAGGACGCGAAGATCGAGCACGAGGCCATAGCGGCTATCCAGGAGATGATAACCGGCAAGGACGTTTTCATCAACAAGGACTTTATCGACCAGACCGTCGCGCCGAAAGCGGCCCCCCAGCGGCCGACCCCCCAGGCCGCGGCGGCAGCGGCCGCGGGCCAGAGGAGGATGACCCCCAAATATTCCGTTCAGGTAACCAACGAGCTTTTCCATAACGGGAACGTCGAGGCATGGAAGCGCATTATCGAAAGCTACAAGGTCACACACCCTGACCTCGAGGTCATGATTTTTTATGAGAACGAGCTGATCAATGATATCAATACCCTTTTTAAATGGGGAAAGGTGAAAACGGGCGGTTTGATATTCTTCCAGGTTACGGGTGAGAATATCCGCAACGTTTCCAAGCTGCAGAAATATCTCTTCGAGGGCGCGAGTCCCCGTTTCGAACAGTTCCTTAAGCTTGGCGTCGGCAAAGTCCTCAAGCTTTTCTAACAGTGCGCAGGCTGGAAAGCAAGAACCGGTAAGGGAATAATAAAGGGAGAAACGAACAATGGAAAACATAGTTTATTTTAACAAAGACCTCAAAGAGCTTGATGAGAAGGTAAAAAAAAGACTCGGCATCAGGGGACGGCGCGCGGTGGAGCTCGCGATGATGGGTCTGCCTATCGCTCCGGGTTTCATCATAGATTCGGAGCTCACCCGGAAACTGCCGCAGGTAAATTTGAAGGAATTCCTGAAGACTCATATAGACCACCTCGAAAAAGAGACCAAGAAGGGATATGGCGATACCAAAAAGCCGCTCCTGCTGAAGGTCGTCCTGAGCTCCGATTTCAATGTGCCGTATTTCCCCTCGATTCACAATATAGGGCTTAATGACAAGACGGTGACGGCATTCGGTCAGTTCACCGGGCTGGACTTCGCCTACGGGGAATACAGGTTCCTGCTCAGGAGCACGGGGACGAAAATATACAGCCTGGAGGCCGCCGACTTCGACAAGATGGACGTGAAGGGCGCGAAGCAGAAGGCCGAAGACATCAAGAAGGCGGTGGACAATTTCAAGAAGTTCCTCGGTGATAAATTCAGCGAGGACGTGTATGACCAGTTGAGCCTTATTCTGAAAGGGGCCGCATCCAGGTATTGCGATTCCGAGATCGATGTCGATAATTCCCTTTCCATAATGGTCCAGGCGATGGTTTACGGGAATTTCGGAAATAATTCCTATTCCGGGAATTACTACACGCGGAACATCATTACCGGCGATCCGCTGATCCAGGGCAGCTTTTTACAGAACGCCTTCGACATCGACAAGAGCAAATCGAAGGATATAACCAAGATCGATAAAAAATATTTCGACAAATTTTCCGACATCGCGAAGAAGGTCGAGGAGAAGTTCAAGGAGATCAGGGAGATTAAGTTCACCATCGAGGAGGGTGACTTCTGGCTGGTCGAGCAGAGGGATGTGGATGAGAAATCGACGCAGGCTCATATTAAAACCCTGCTTGACCTCTGCAAACGAAAGAGCGTGGCCGAGGAGTACGTGGTCGGCAATATCAAACCGGCGCAGCTCAACGAGCTCCTGCATCCCGTGATCGACCCGAGGACCGTCGGCGGTGTCAAAACGATAAAGGGCGGCATCTCCGGATCGACCGGTGCGGCCATAGGCCGGGTGTTCTTCTCGACACCGAAACTGCTCGAGGAATACAAAAAGGCGATCATGCACGGAGGCGATACGAACATGATTCTGGTGATGCCCGCCAGTTACGCCGAGGATGTCAAGGCCATAGAGGTCGCCAAGGGCGTCATTACCTCGGAAGGAGGCTTCTCGTCTCACGCTCCGGTGGTGGCACGCAGCCTCGGTAAGGTGGCCATGGTGCAGCCGGAGATGAAGATCCGGGGCACCACCTTCACGCTGGCCGGCAAAACGGTAAAGGAAGGAGACTATGTTTCCATCAATGTTCCCTATTACGAGCCCCCGACGATCTATCTGGGGAAAGTCGGTCTCATCGAACCGAACGTGAAGGAAAACGGACTGATCGACTTCCTTAAAATCGTGGAAAATTATATCGATGCTTTCGATGTTCGCGCCAACGCCGACCAGGGACGCGACGCCAAACTCGCCCGCGAGTTCAACGCGGCGGGCATCGGTCTCTGCCGTACGGAACACATGTTCTTCAATGAAAAACGCATCATGAAGTTCCGTGAAATGATCCTCGCCGAGTCCGAGGAAGAGCGCAGAAAGACGCTCGACGCGTTGAAACCCATGCAGCGTTCGGACTTCTATGACCTCTTCAAGACGATGGTGGGATTCCCGGTAACGATTCGCCTGCTTGACGCGCCGCTGCATGAATTCCTGCCGCGTACGGATGACAGCATGAAGGAGTTCATCCGGCACATGCAGGGCAGGAAAAAGGGCATCAAGCCCGCCGAGATAATGGCGCGTTGCGAGGAGCTCTCGGAGATGAACCCGATGCTCGGGCACCGCGGATGCCGCGTCGCGATCACCTATCCGGAAATATACGAGATGCAGTGCCGCGCGATATTCGAGGCGGCCTGCATGCTGCGGAAGGAAGGCATCAAGGTGGAGCCCGAGATCATGATTCCGATCGTCATGACCGAACACGAGCTGAAATTCATCAAGAACGGCAAGAAGATCGAAGGCAAGGTCGTCAAGGGCATCAGGGACATCAAGGACGAGGTGGTTCACGAGTACGGTGTGGAAGACCTCGAATACAGCGTCGGGACCATGATCGAGCTTCCCGCGGCGGCACTCGGCGCGGGTTCGATCGCGCAGTACGCCGAGTTCTTCAGTTTCGGTACGAACGACCTCACCCAGACCACGTATGGTCTCTCACGCGACGACATCAACTCGTTCTTCCCGAGCTATTCGCTCTACGACCTCATCCGCAACAACCCGTTCCAGGTTCTGGGCGAGCAGGTGAAGGAGCTCATTGAGGTGGCCGCACTTCGTGGAAGACTCACCCGCCCGGACATCAAGATGGGGTTGTGCGGCGAGCACGGCGCGGACCCGGAGAACATTGAATTCTGCATCAATGTGGGCTTGAACTACGTGTCGTGCAATCCGTATTCGATCCCGCTTGCCAAGCTTGCGGTGGCGCAGTACAACCTGAGGGAAGAAGAATAATCCGGAAGGTGAAGTGATGATGGAACGGAGGGAGGGGCGGAAGCCTCTCCCTTTTTCTATTCCGCGGCGCCGTCCGGATCAGACGTACTTTATTGACGCGAAGGAGCGCTGTATCCCGCGCGCGTAACGGAAGGCGGGACAGCCGAGGATCATCGCCAGTGATACGCTGTTCTTGTCCGGTATCCCCCACTTTTTCTTCAGCCGTTTCTCGCGATTGATCGCGAACGACACTGTGCCGATCATGCAGCTTCCCAGCCCCATCGCCTCGGCGGCTATCATCGCATAGGTGCAGGCGATGTTTCCATCAACGGGACCCGCGCAGGGCGATTGATCTGACGGCAGGACGCGGGAAGCGTTGTAAAATATGACAATCAAGCGCAAATATGTCTTGATAATATCCGGCACCTCTTTATCTTTTCCCAAAAAAAAGGAGACAGGTCTATGGAGAACAAGGATATCGTCATTATCTCAGGATGCAGAACGCCGATCGGCAGCTTCGGTCAGAGTCTGCGCGATGTGCGCGCATACGAGCTCGCTTCGCTGGTGATGAAGGAGGCGATGGCCAGGGCGAAGGTCGAGGGCGCACAGCTCAGCGATGTAATATTCGGCGATTGTATTCAGACCTCGGAGGAGGCGAACACCGCCAGAACGGCGGCCCTGAAAACCGGCATTCCGGTGGAGGTGCCGGCCGTAACCATCCAGCGACAGTGCGCTTCGGGAATGCAGTCGGTGATCTTCGCGAGCCAGCAGATTCAGTGTGGGGACTCCGAGATCGTGCTTGCCGGCGGCGTCGAATCCATGTCGAACGCTCCGTACATATTGAAAAAGGCACGCTGGGGTGCCCGGCTGACACATGGGGAGATGACCGACGCGATGTGGGAGCTGCTCCACTCGGGCAGCGGACTGCTCGGGGAAGCCTACATCATGGGCCAGACGGCTGAAAATCTCGCGAAAAAATACAATATATCGCGTGACGAACAGGATCAGGTGGCGTTCGAAAGTCATACGAAGGCGCTTGCCGCGATCGATTCGGGGCGTTTCAAGGATGAGATAGTACCGGTTCCCATCCCGGGGCGCAAGGGCGAGGTCAAGATGTTCGATACGGATGAGCATCCACGCCGCGACGTAAGCCGTGAAAGCCTCGCAAAGTTGAAACCGGCTTTTGACAAAAATGGAACCGTCACCGCCGGCAACTCCTCCGGACTGAACGACGGGGCCGCGGCGCTCATCGTTACCAGCGCGAAAAAGGCCGTTGAACTGGGAATGAAGCCCATGGTGCGAATAGTCGCCAATGCCATTGCGGGAGTGGAGCCGCACCTGATGGGCTATGGTCCGGTTCCCGCGGTTGAAAAACTCCTGAAGAAAACCGGCATGAAGCTCGACGATATAGGCCTGATCGAGGCCAATGAGGCGTTCGCCGCCCAGTACCTCGCCTGCGAGAAGGGGCTGGGGCTCGATCGCAAGAAGGTCAATGTGAACGGCTCCGGGGTCGGCCTGGGCCATCCGGTGGGTTGTACCGGTGCCCGGCTTATCATCACGCTCATGAATGAGATGAAGCGCCGAAACGTGAAATATGGTATTGCCACTCTCTGCGTCGGTGGCGGCATGGGTGCGGCCGTTCTGATTGAAAACATTTGATTGATCGTACGTCGTGGCGCGCGGAAGCGCGTCACGACCCGCATGCGCGGCATCGGGGATTGCGCGCTATTTTCACCGTCGCGAAATTCATATCCATCCCGTCGAAAAACAGCAGCCTGTTCCTGAGATTGTCTCCGATACCGGTGAGGTATTTAATGGTTTCCATGGCCTGCATCGCCCCCAGGATGCCGGGAGTTGCTCCAAGCACGGGGATGGGACCTTTTGTCTCCCTTTCGGGGAAAAAACAGGCAAGGCACGGAGTCTCCGGCGGATGAAGAAAGGTGATCTGCCCCTGCAGCCCCGTTATTCCGGCATGAACCATCGGTATGTGACGTTTGACCGCGACGGCGTTCAGGTGATGGCGCGCGTCCACGTTGTCCAGACAGTCGACCAGGATGTCCGCGCGGCCGGTAAGACGTTCCGCGTTCTGGTCCGTAATCTTCTCCTCAAGTGCGGTGATGCTGATTGTCGGGTTGAGCGCAACGAGCGCCAGTCGGGCCGATTCAGCCTTGGGCATTCCTATTCGCCTGTCGTTATGAAGTGTCTGGCGGTTGAGATTTGTAAGGTCAACACGGTCAAAATCGCACACGGTAAGATTTCCAACGCCCGCAACGGCCAGGTACATGAGCAGCGGACTTCCCAGCCCGCCGCTGCCCGCGATAAAGACATGGGACTCTTTCAGCTTTTCCTGGGCTTTCTCGTCCCAGCAGTCGATCAGGAGCTGGCGTTTGTAGCGTTGCAGGTCGTCCGTGGGGAGCATCGGTGCCTCCATGCCGGTATGATATGTGTCGATCGGAAGTGGTAGCCGTAAAAGAGGCCGGACGCAAGCACATTTCAGCGGTCCGGGGAACGCGGTTATCTGAAAAAAAAATGGACAGCCCGCCCGCTTCGTTAGTATATTGCATAGTAACCTTATCACCAGGAGATATGAAATGGCGGATTCGATCACGAAGGATATGACGTTCGGTGAGCTTATCAAAAAGCATCCCAAGGCGGGGCCGGTCCTTGCGGGTTATGGCCTTCATTGCATAGGATGCCACATAGCGACCGTCGAGACCCTCGAGCAGGGCGCCCGGGCGCATGGTTTGAACGACTCCGATATCAGTAAAATGCTGTCGGACCTGAATGCCGTGGCGGGATGATTCCGGTATCTGTTCAATAAAAAAGCGAGGTTTAATGACCTCGCTTTTTTTGTTTGTAAGCGGTGGTGAGGGAAGGATTCGAACCTTCGAAGGCTTCGCCGGCAGATTTACAGTCTGCTCCCTTTGGCCGCTCGGGAACCTCACCTGTGAGCTGGCGAGAGGAATCGAACCCCCAACAAGCTGATTACAAATCAGCTGCTCTACCGATTGAGCTACGCCAGCAAGCTCAATGTGCTACTCTTCTATGGCATGAAAATCGAGTGTCAATACTTTTTTTCGGGGCGGGCATGGAAAAAACCCTGCGACGGCCAGATCGCGGGGGTGGCCCGGTATCACCACATATACGACATTATATTATTGACAGGTGCGCGCGGCCGGTGCTTTAATGCCTTCTGGTTATCCGGTCATATAAAGCGGATGCTTGTTGAAGAGCTGTGAAAACCCTTCTCCATGGGAATTCTAATAATCGTTGGTCACGTTAACGCCCCCGCGGCGAGCGATCCTGATGCAGAGGCCTGAATGAACGCGCGATTGCTTCCGTTTGCCGGAGCTGTGCTGTTTCTTTGCGCCGGCTTATTACACGCCGAGACGAGAAAACTGACGCGGGACGATTGCGTCTTGATCGCCCTCGAGAACCATCCGACCATGATGGTGCTGGCTCAGGAACAGAAGAAGGCGGCGGCCAATTACCGGCTTTCCAAGGCTCCGGACAGGATCCAGGTGAATGGTGAGCTAAAGACCGCCGAGTATCTCAAGCCCGAATCGTCATCGTCCGGGTTCAATGTTCCCGGCAGGGACACCACCATCGGTCTATTCGCCGGGGCGTCGGCCGTCTATAATCTCATCGATCCCAATGTTTCGAGGAAACAGGAGGC
>CAZVEG010000085.1:0-16392 GCA_964625625.1 uncultured Leptospirales bacterium
CATCGCCGAGGGCGACATGGGCGACGAGCTGTTCATGGTGTACGAGGGCGAGGTGCTCGTTCATACCGGCGGCCGGACGCTCGACCGCCTCGTCGCCGGCGATTGCCTGGGCGAGCTTTCGATCATCGACCGCGAGCCGCGCAGCGCGAGCGCGGTAACCACCAGGTCCTCGCGCCTGCTCGCCATCCGACGCGAGGATTTTCTGTTGACACTGAAAGAAAACCCCTCCATATCAATAAGCGTAATGCAGGTCATCACGCGGCGACTGCGGAAAATGATCGCATCATAATCCGGCTCGAAGGCGGCGGCATGGGATTGCACGGCGGGGTGGGCGTCAGGGCTCGCGGCGCGCGGAACTTCGCGCTGTTCGCGCTTTCTCTCGCCTGCGCGCTCGCCGTCTTCGCCGTCATGCTCCACCACGAGAAGGCCCCGGCCTTCGGCGAGGAGCCGGCCGATAAAAAAGCCGCGGATGAACCCTTCCGCAAAAAACCCACCCCGGGCAAAAAGGGGGCCGTGGGGAAGATCGTCGATACCATTTCGACCGGCGAGCTGTACAAACAGCGGGAAAAGCAGGAAAAGCGCAGGGTCGAATCGGCCCCCGGTCGCGACCACGAGGACCTCTCGTCGTTACACAAGAGCGCCAGCGAGGAGATCGAATCGATCATCGTACTCCTCGGGGAGATCCCCGCGACCGGGGAGAGAAAGGCGCTGTACGCGCCGGTTTTCCTTTCGGAAAGCAAGGGGATCTTCGGCACCGGCACGGACTTCTCGTTCAGGTGGGTCGGCTACAAGCTCTCGACGCGCTTCACGCAGAAACGCTTTCCCTGGGACAACACCACGCTCAGTGAGACGCTGGTGGGTTCCTTCCTGTACGCGTCGGGCACCAACATCGGCTTCCAGGGAAACGCCGTCGTCGAGGAACGACGTTTCTACACCAACTACACCTCGCAAATCGTCACCCTGAAGGTCGGCCTTCCGTTCAAGACCTCGGTCGGCTTCACGCTCGATTCGCGGCAGTATTTCTTCGTACGGCGCAATACCCCTGAAGGCTTCACCATGCCGTGCGATCACGTCAACGTCTTTCCCCGTATCGACCTGGGGATCGAGCGTCTCACCGAAAAGGGGATCGACCAGATCAAGCAGGGCTTCAGCCTCGAGACATGGGCCGGGTATGGCATCCGGAGCGAATGGGAGCCCTGGGGCGAAGACCCTTTCATTGAAGACACGACCTACGCGCGGACCTTCGCCATCTATTCCTGCGAGCTGACGGCGGGTGCGCTCTTCCTGCGCACCCACAACCTCGTGCTCAGGGCGCACTACAAGGGCGGCATCGACAACGATTTTCTCACCCGCCCCCGGTTCGGCGGCACCATCGACAACGCGAACCTCGATGTGGTCCATGGCTTCACCGTTGACAGCTTCCGGGTCAAAAGCTTCGGGCTGGTCAATCTGAAATACGGATTCGACGTGGCCTCGCGTCTCAGGATAAACCTCTTTCTCGACTATGCCCGGATATTCGCCCCGGACCCCGAACACGTGGCCGGTTCGGGCTACGGAATTCGAATTCTCGCCATTGGCGGCCTGCCGGTATGGATAACGCACGGCATCGGAAGACGGAATTTCCCGGAGAGCGCGCGGTGGGAACACGTCGTCATGGTCATGACCGCGGCCGGCTGGTAAAAAAAAGCTTGACTGAGCGCGCTTTCGACGGAGAGCATAATACCCGTATGCCGGTTGTTCATCAATAGATTTGCTGCCGGCCGGGGAAGCTGACGCGTTTCCCGGTTTTGCACCAACTCTAATATCATCGTAAAACAGAGGCGGTCGCGCTCATGAAGGTAATAGAAGGTAAACTCGACGCGTCGGGACTCAGGTTCGGCATCGTCGTATCGCGGTTCAACGAATTCATCACCCAGAAGCTTCTCGGCGGGGCGGTTGACTGTCTCAAAAGAAACAACGCCGACGAGAACAACATCACCGTGCTGTGGGTACCCGGGTCCTTCGAGATCCCGGCGGCCACCAGACGGCTCGTGGAGACCGGCTCGTTCGACGCGGTGATATGCCTGGGGGCGGTTATACGCGGCGCCACACCGCATTTCGATTTCGTCGCCTCGGAGGTGTCGAAGGGCGTGGCCCAGGTCGGGCTTTCGGCCTCCATGCCCGTCGTTTTCGGCGTGCTCACCACGGACACCATCGAGCAGGCCATCGAGCGCGCCGGCACCAAGTCGGGCAACAAGGGCTTCGACGCCGCCCTGTCCGCGATCGAGATGGCCAACATCTTCAAACAGATCCGCTAAATGGGACACCGGCGAAAATCCCGGGAGTACGCTCTTCAGGGCCTTTACATGTTCGAAACGGTGCATACGCCTCCCGACGAGCTGGCCATGCTCGGATGGGTCGACAAGGACATATCGGAAGATATTCGCCGATTCGCCGTCACGCTGATCGACGGATCTTTACAGAACATGGACGAAATCGACGACCTCATCAAGACCTATTCCAAGAACTGGAAGTTCGAGCGCCTGAGCGCCGTCGACAAGTCCATCCTGCGACTTTCCATTTTTGCGCTGCTTCACCTCCCGGACATACCGTCGGCGGTTACGATCAACGAGGGCATCGAGCTCGGAAAGATCTACGGCGGCGAAAGCTCCGGACAGTTTATAAACGGCATTCTCGACGCCATACATAAATATGAACTGAAAAGGGAGGAAACAGCGGAGAGTGAGCCCGATAAGAAAAAATAGGTTTTCCATGTCCTCCGGTGACGCGGCGGACGACGTCCCCGGCGAGGTAAAACGAAACAGATTGAGCCTGGCCGAAACCCTCAAGAACAGGAAATACCTTCCCGTGGCGGTGATTTCGGGAATCGCCGTGCTGGCCGTGGCCGCCATCCTCCTCGTCACCGCCTATATCAAAAAACCCTCGCTCTTCACGCCGTCGGACAAATCCGCGGGGGAGTCCATCTATTCGGACACCGATAAAAAAGAGCTTCCCGAAGGGGCGGTCGAGAACGTCCACCTCAAACGGGGGATCGAAAGCTATCACAAGGGATATTTCAACGACGCGCTGGCCGAGTTTGCCGAGGTGGTCGAATCCGGGGCCTCCAACGAGGAGAAGGCCATGGCGCTCACCTACGCGGGCATAATCTACGACGACAAGGGCGATTTCAACAGGGCGGTCGAGAGCTACAACCGCGCCCTCACCTACGACCGCAAAAACCCGGTGATATACCGGAACCTCGCCCTGGCCTACCGGCACAGGAAAGACTATGACCGGGCGGCGGAATTCGCCGAAAAGGCCGTTGACGCCGACTCGGGCAACATCCACAACAGGGTGCTGCGCGGAAACATCTACTTCGAGCAGGGCCGCTATGCCGACGCCGCGCGCGAGTACGAAGCGGCGCTCGAGACCTCGCCCGAGGACCCGCCCGCACTCTACAACCTGGCCATCGCCCTCCTCAAAAAAGGCGACGAGGTCTCCGCGATCGAATATCTCAAGCGCGCCGGCGCCGCCGATAAAATCGGACAGGTCGCCGCGCGCGCGTACGGGCGGCTCGGCGTTCTCTTCACCGAGCGGCGCGACTATCCGCAGGCCGAAAAATTCCTGGAGCTTGCCGTTTCCATCGCCCCCCGCGACGCCGTCAACCACTACAACCTGGGGATAGTCTATTCCCGGCAGAACAAGAACGAGAAAGCCCTGGAGGCTTTCATCAAGGCCGGCGAGCTCGGCCATGACGACGCGGCGATGCTGGAGAGCCTGGGCGAGGCCTATTATTCGCTTAAAGACTACGATCGCAGCCTCGAAACCTACAACCGCCTGCTCGGTACCTCGAAACGGAACGCGCGCGTCCTCTCGCGCATAGCCGAGATCTATTACGACAAGGGCGACCTTGACCGGGCCTACGAGTTCTATCACAGGATAACCACCTACGAACCGGCCTCGGAAAACGCGCGCGTGGCCTATCTCAACATGGGCAACATCCTCGATGACGCGCAGCGTTTCGAGGAATCGATCCAGGCCTACGAGAAGGCGCTTGCGATAAGCCCCAAGGATGATTCGGCCCTCTACAACCTCGGGATCGCCTACAAACACGCCGGCAAACCCCAGCTCGCCATAGAATCATGGAAGAAGGCCGCCGAGCTCAATCCCGAAAATCCCCAGCCGCTGCTGGCACTCGCGGATTACTACTACGAGAACAACCACTACGACATGGCCATGGATGAGTACCAGCGGATACTGCGGCGCTGGCCGAACATCCAGGAGGGGCACTTCAGCCTGGCCACGATCTACTACAAGAAGAACCTGCTCGACTACGCCCGCGAAGAGTACAAGCGCGTCGTCGAGATCAACGAAAAAACGGACCTCGCGCGGCGCGCCTACGTCAATCTGGGAATCCTCGCCTCGAAGACCGAGAAGCCCACCGACGATTCCATGCGCAACGCCGTCGGCTACGTACAGAAGGCGCTGCTCCTCAAGCCCGGCGACGCGGAGGCGCTCTTTTCGCTCGGCCTCCTGTACGCGAAGAAGGAGATGCACGACAAGGCGATCGATACCTTTTACCAGGCCGTCCGCGCTACGAACGACCCCAAGGTGATCGCCGAGTCGTACAACAACATCGGCAAGTGCTACTACAAGAAGGGAATGTACAAGAAAGCCCTGCAGTCCTTCACCAGGGGGATCGAAGAGGACCCGGTCAACGAGGAGATCCGCATGAACCGCAAGGTGGCCATGCAGGCCTACGAGGAAGAACTGGCGCGGCGGTGAGGGCGATGAGAGAGCCGCATCGCGCATACCTTGAGGATATGGAAGACTCGCTGCTCGCGCCGTGGGCCGCGCGATCCGGGCGTTCCCGCGGCCGCCAGTACCCGGAGCCGTCACACTCCTACCGCACGGAATTCCAGCGCGACCGCGAGCGCATAATACACTCCCGTGCGTTCCGCAGGCTCGAGTACAAGACCCAGGTCTTCGTCAACCACGAGGGCGACCACTACCGGACCCGGCTCACGCATACCATCGAGGTGGCGCAGATCGCGCGCTCGATCGCGCGGGCGCTCAGGCTGAACGAGGACCTGGCCGAGGCCGTCGCGCTCGCCCATGACCTCGGGCACACCCCCTTCGGGCACTCCGGCGAGCGCGCGCTGAACGATCTCATGGCGGAGCACGGCGGCTTCGAGCACAACCGCCAGAGCCTGCGCGTGGTCGAGAAGCTCGAGGAGCGCTACGGGGACTTCCCGGGGCTCAACCTGACCTGGGAGACGCGCGAGGGGATCATCAAGCACTCGTCCTGCTACGACCATCCCGAGGTGTCGGAGTACTCGCCCGCCGAACAGCCCTCGCTCGAGGCGCAGATCATCGATCACGCGGACGAGATCGCCTACAACAACCACGACATCGACGACGGCCTGACCTCGGGCCTCCTTGACCTCGACGAGGTGCGAGCACTTTCGATCTGGAAGATCGCCGTGTCACGGCGGGGCGGCGACGGCGCCCTCCCGGGCGGACGGAAGCTCCTGGTAAGCGCCGTTATACGGACGATAATCGACCTCCTGGTCTCCGACCTCATTGACACGACCCGCTCCACCATCGGGCGTACGGGGATACAGAACTATGAGGACGTTCGGACGGCGTCGTGCAAGGCCGTCGGCTTCAGCGCGGAAATCGACGAGGCCAACCGCGAGCTCAAGGATTTTCTGAAAAAGAACCTGTACCGGCACTACCGGGTGGTCAGGATGAGCATAAAGGCGCAGAAGGTGATCAATGACCTGTTCACCCTTTATTTCGAGCACCCGAACGCGCTGCCCGAAAGTTACTTCAACCGCATCGAGAGCGACGGGATTCGACAGACCATTTCCGACTACATTGCCGGAATGACCGACCGTTACGCGCTCGAGGAGCACCAGAAGCTGACCGACCCGATGATCCGCGTTTAGGGGGTGGGTCAGACCCCGGGTGGCGCGACCGGAAATACCGATACACAGATGTTTGACCGGAGACCTTCCATGCCCGACGATTATGCCGAAATACCGGACTATATACGCGAGCTCTTCGAAAACGGAGAACTCGAGGAGATACGCATCGATGCGGAGGGGAACTGGCTGCATGCCGGCGAGCCCTTCATCAACCAGCGCATCATCGATTTTTTCAACCGCTCGGTCGATGTGACGACGGACGGCGTTTACGTTATCCGTTACGGGCCCTTCGTGCATCCGATCGTCGTCGAAGATGCCCCCGTGTTCATCACCGGTGTGCGCGTGGAGGGCTTCGGCGACTTCGAACGCATATTCGTGATGCCGACCACCGGCGCAGAGGAAGAGCTCGACATCCGGTCACTCGGATTCCGGCGGTCGGGCGGCCTGTACTGCCGGGTGAAAAACGGCAGACTCCAGGCGAAATTCAGAAGATCGCCGTCCTTCCAGATACTCGACCGACTCGAAGAGAGCGACGATACCTTTTATATCACGCTCTGCGGACAGCGGATCGTGCTCACCGAAAAAGTAGAGGCCCTGGACCAGGAATGAAGAAATACGCGCTTGTCATCATCGCGCTCTCCCTCGCGGGAGCGGCCCTTTCCGGGATACTGGTCGCTGATCATTATCATCCCGGCATTCAGGAGCGCGTCATCGCCTGCGGCGACGCGATCGACAACCCGTGCCGGGCGCTCGGGCTTTCGGGGTACGCCGAGATCCTGGGTGTTCCCATCGCGCTCCTCGGTCTCTTCTACTACCTTTTCATGCTGTTCACGCTCCTCGCGGCCGATTACGCCGGGGGGCGTTATTACGGTGACACGGTCTGCGTGCTTCTGCCGCTCGCGCTCCTTGCGCTCGCCGCGGACGCGGTCCTCGCGGTGATCCTTGTACGCCTCGACCTCTTCTGTACGCTCTGCGTTTCGACATACGCGGTCAACCTGCTCGTCACCGTCATGCTGTACCTGTGGTGGCGTGAGATGGGCCGCGGAGAAGGGCACGGAATGCGGGAGGCGTACCGAAAACTGGTCGGACTGCCCTCCACCAACGACGGCAGGGCCGTGTTTTCGCTTTTCATCCTTTTCACTTTCCTGCTTTTTTTCGCCGTGTTCACGGCGGGCGGCCTTATGAAATCGAACGTACGGGACGGTCGTCTGCCGGAAAGGGAGATCGCCGAACATGTAAACGCGTTCTACTCGACCCCGCCCGAGACGGCGACGCTGCCCGAAAGCAGCCTTGTTCTCGGTACGGGTGAACTGACGATTTCCGTCTTCACCGATTTCCTGTGCGGCGCCTGCTACCGGTTCTACCAGGTGGAGAAGGACCTCTTCGCCCGCTACCGGGGCCGTATCCGCGTGGCGTATTACCACTATCCTCTCGACCGCGCATGCAATCCGAACGTCGGTACCAGCCGTTACCCCGGTTCCTGCGCCGCGGCCCGTGCGATGATCACCTCGTCGGAGATTGGAATCTTCAGGGAGTACTTTCTCGCTCACTTCGGAAACTTCGAGCGCCTCAAACACGACTTCTCTCCGGACACCGCGATCGCGACCGCCGCGGGCCTCGCCGATATAGAGAGATTCACCGCGGCCATTGACTCGCGGAAAACGGGAGAGCGCCTGGCCCGGGACCTTGAGGTCGCACGGAGGTTCGGTATACGCGCGACGCCCACCATTTTCATCGGGGGCAGGCGGCTCGAGGGAGTGCCTCCCGCGGAGATCCTGTTCGGCATAATCGACCGCGAGCTCCGCGCAGGCGCGGCCTCGAACGCGAGACGCTGAGGAAAGCGGCCTACAACATGTCGAAGGGATCCACGTCTATTTCCAGGTAAACCCCGCGGGGCAGCCGCTCGGCGACGGCCCCGCGCAGGGCCGGCCGTATTGATTCGATGTCGCGCGCCTTGATGATTACATGGTGGCGGTAATTCCCTCCGATTCTGGCAAGCGGCGCTTTTGCCGGGCCGAGCACGGTCGCGTTTTCGATCCCCCTCAGCCCCTCGCGCAGCACCCCGGCGATCCGGGCCATGGCGGCCTCAACGACATCATCGCCGGGCCCCCTGGCCAGAAGCCGTGTTATACGCGAAAATGGCGGGTACGCCAGTGCCCGGCGGACCGAAAGCTCGTGCCGGTAGAATCCGTAGTAATCGTGGTTTTTGAGATACCCGAACACGTAATGGTCCTCGTTGAGCGTCTGGATTATCACCCGCCCGGGGACATCACCCCGTCCGCCGCGACCCGCCACCTGGAGGAGGAGCGAGAAGACGCGCTCGGACGCGCGGAAATCCGGGAAGTTCAGTCCTATATCCGCCAGGATCACCCCGACCACCGCGACGTTGTGAAAATCGAAACCCTTGGCGACCATCTGGGTCCCGAGCAGAATGTCGATCTCTCCCGCGCGCATTTTATCGATCAGCTCGAAGATGGCATCCTTCTTTCGCGAGCTGTCCTGGTCCAGCCTGAAGATGCGGCTTCCCCGGAAGGTGCCCGCGATGACCTCCTCCACGCGCTGCGTGCCCGAACCCACCTTTTCAAGCCTTTCCGCCCCGCAGGCGGGACAGGCCTCGGGCAGGCGACGCTGGTAGCCGCAGTAATGGCAGAGCATGCTCCCGTCGCTGTGAAAATTGAGGCTTATGCTGCACTGCGGGCATTCCAGCACGGCGGAACACTCGCCGCACACCACGAAAGGGGCGAATCCGCGCCGATTGAGGAGATAAATCGCCTGCAGCCCGCCGTCGATCGCGCGTCTGGTGTGGAGTTTGAGCGGTGTCGAGAGCATCGCCTCGGGCCGCGCCGACGACAGGCGGACTATCTCTATTTCGGGAAGCACCGCCTTTCCGTACCGCCCCTTGAGCGCATGCAGCTTCATGAGGCCGCGTTCAGCCGCGTACAACGACTCGACCGAGGGGGTGGCGGATCCCATGAGGAGGAGCGCCCCTTCCTTCCGGCAGCGGTAAAACGCGACCCTCCGGGCGTTGTAACGGGGCGTACTGTGCTCCTTGTACGAGCCGTCGTGCTCCTCGTCTATGATGATCGCGCCCAGCCGCGGGCACTGCAGAAAAACCGCCGAGCGGGTGCCCACCGCGATCTTCGCGTCGCCGGAGTAAAAACGCATCCAGTTGTGAAGGCGCTGCTGGGCCGTGAGGCGGCTGTGGTAGACGATAAGCTCCTCGCCGAAAACGTCATGAAGCCGCTCGAATATCTGCGACGACAGCGATATCTCCGGAACCAGGTAGATGACCGATGCCCCCACGCCCATGAAGCGGCGGGCGACCTCCATGTAAACCTCGGTCTTTCCGCTGCCGGTGATGCCGTGCAGCAGGTGGAAGGGCGAGCCGGAATCGAACGAAGTCGTTATCGCGTCATATACGGACTGCTGTTCTCCGGTGAGCACTATCGCGCGTGAGGCCGAGGGGCCGAAGGGATGGCGGTAGCGCTTCGACGGCCGTTCGCCCGAAGGAAGCGCCATCGCCAGCGTTTCACCGAGCGATCCGAAATAGTTTTCGGCCACGTAACGCGCGCAGTCGAGCAGGCGTTCGTCGAAGATCGGGGATTCGTCGATGACCGAGCGGATTTCCTTGACCTCGAATCCCGCGGGAGTGTCGCGATGCAGGGCCAGAACGAACGCCGTAACCGTCCTGCCCCTGAAGTCGACCTTTACCCGCGAAAAGGCCGGGACCGGGATACCGTCGGGGACGGCGTAGGTAAACACTCCCTCGACCGGATACCCGACGCAGACATCCGCGAAGGATGCGGGCCCGCAGGTTTCCGAAACGCGCTCAGCCAATGGCTTCCCTTGCCAGTTTGAGCGTGTTCCAGGCTCCGCGTTTCAGGTCCGGGTTGTTGATGAGGGCGATCGGGTGATCGACCGCGAACCACGACACGGCCGCGTGGCGGTCCCGCACGCGTTTGAGCGGCCGCATGTCACCCATCACGATGGCGACGCGCGGGGCGACGCGCGCGATCTCCGCCTCGAGGATCGGTTCGCAGTTCTTGAACATGCCGCCGGGACTCATCGCGGGCCCGGCGGGATCGCACTTGATGAGGCTGGTGATGTAGCATTTTCGCATATCGACATCGATCGCCGCCATCATCTTTTTCATCAGCTCGGTCGCTTCATCACGGTACTTCCGCCGCTCCATTCCGCTTACCATCGCGGGAGGATTGAGGATGATCATCACGCCGTTCTCGCCGCTTCCGACCGGTTTTTTACGATCGCGCACGCTGCCGCATTTGCCGCATACGGCGTCCGTCCGACCCGGCCGGTCCCCGGCGGCGCCCTCCGGCGGTCGCGCGTTCCCGGCTCCGGATGACGCGATGAACGCGTTCAGGAACGCGCGCTCCTCCTCTCCGCGGCAGATGATGATTCGCCCGTTCCTTCTCCCGTCGCGGAGGAGCTTCGCCATGTCGGAGTAACTGGTTTCCATAATCTTTTCGCGCGCGGGAAGACCGGCGCCGGGTTCATCTGCGCCCGGTCGCACGCCGCCTGTCAAGAGTAAAACTGGGACGCCGTTCAGGAGCCAAGATCGTCCAGATCGATGTCCAGCTGCTTTATCTTTCGGTGCAGGTTCGTCCGCTCGATTCCGAGCTCTTTCGCGGTGAGCGTCACGTTCCTGTCGTTGGCGATGAGGGCGCGGATTATATACGCACGCTCGAAATCCTCGCGCGCCGATTTCAGCGGGGAGATGTCACCGGTGACGATCTGTTCCCTGCCCGGCCGGGCCTCCAGGTGTTTCCGGACGTCCTCTTCGTCGATGATCTCCTTCTGCACCATGATCGAAACGCGCTCAACCACGTTCTTGAGCTCGCGTATGTTCCCGGGCCAGGGGAGCTCGGAGAGGAAGCGCATCCCGCTTTCGGAGATATCCTTCGTTCCCAGGCCGTGCTCCTTGAGGAAACGCTCGAAAAAATACCGGACCAGGAGGGGAATGTCTTCGCGCCTTTCCGAAAGCGGCGGCACCCGTATCGGGATGACGTTCAGGCGGTAAAAGAGATCTTCCCTGAATCGCCCCTCTTCGATCGCCTTCTGCACGTCGATATTCGTGGCCGAGATGACGCGTACGTCCACGGTCAGGGTCTCGCTCCCGCCGACGCGTTCGAACTGCTGCTCCTGCAGAACACGCAGCACCTTCGCCTGCGCGCTCGCGCTCATGTCGCAGATCTCGTCCAGGAAGATGGTGCCGCCGTTCGCCAGCTCGAACTTGCCCAGCCTGCGCCCGAGCGCGCCGGTGAACGATCCCTTCTCGTGGCCGAAGAGCTCGCTCTCGATGAGCTCGTCGGGTATGGCGGCGCAGTTGACCTTGATGAAGGGCCTGTCCGAACGTTTCGACTTCCGGAATATCGCCCGCGCCACCAGTTCCTTGCCGGTCCCGTTGTCGCCCGTGATGAAGACGCGCGCGCTGGTGGTCGCCGCTGTTTCTATGACGCGGCGAATCTCCTCCATCTGCGGCGATTCGCCGATCATTTCATCTTCCAGCATGACCTCGCGCCGCAGCTTTATGTTCTCCCTGCGCAGCCGGAGCTGCTCCAGCGCGTTCGCCAGGGTTGTCAGAACACGCTCCATGGACGGGGGCTTTTCGAGAAAATCGAAGGCGCCCATCTTTGTCGACTTTACGGCAATATCGATCGAGCCGTGCCCCGAGATCATGACGACCGCGGCATCAGTATTCATCTGCTTTATCCGTCCGAGCACCTCGAGCCCGTCGATGTCGGGAAGCCACACGTCGAGGAACACAAGGTCGACCTGGTTCGCCCTGAGAAAATCGAGCGCACCCTTTCCGTCGGCGCTTGAATGGACCACGTGCCCCTCGTCCTGGAGGATGCCCGTCATCGTTTTGATGATGTTGCTCTCGTCGTCAACTACCAGTATTGTCGCCATCCCGCCCCGCACCCGCCTCATTTATCGGAAGTTCAATGGTGAATTCAGTTCCCTCGCCCGGCTTCGACCGGCACGTGATCCCGCCGCGATGCTCCAGGACGATCTTCTCGACGATGGTGAGCCCCAGCCCCGTCCCGTGCGGCTTCCTCGAAAAGGTGGGCTCGAAGATTTTGTCGAGGTCCTCCTCGTTGATGCCGATACCGTCGTCGCGTATCCGTATGACGGCCATGCGGGCGTTCGATCCGGTGCTCAACGCCGTTTTAATGTGTACATTCCCCTGATCGCCCACCGCGTCGATCGAGTTCTGAATGATATTGGTGAGAGCCTGTCGCATCAGCGATTTGTCCAGGGTTATCCTCGGTAAATCATCCTTCAGGTCGAGATGGAACGACACCCTTTCGTGCCCGTGAAAAAAATTGACGCAGCTCTCGACTATCGGGTTAAGGTCGACCGTTTCCGGTTTCATCTCGGGCAATCGAGCGAAGCGCGAAAACTCCCCGAGGAGCTCCATGAGCACATTGACTTCCTCTATGATGGTGTCGGTCCCCGTAAGGACTATGCTTTCAATATCGGGGTGCGACTCGCGATAGCGCCGCTGGATGCGCTCGGCCGAAAGCCGGATCGGCGTCAGCGGGTTTTTTATCTCGTGCACCAGTTTGCGCGCCACGTCCCTCCACGCCTCGAGCTTCTGGGCGTGGAACTGGGCCTTCCTGCTCGCCTCCAGCTGTCGGATCATCTTGTTGAACGAATCGAACAGAAGCGCGAGCTCGTCCGGCGACTCCCGTTCGAGGCGTACCGCGAAATCCCCGGCGGCCACCCTGCCCGCCGCCGCTTCGAGCTCGAGCACCGGCCTGGTGATGTTGGCCGAGAGGAGCAGGCTCACCACCACCGACACGACGACGATGAGAAACGCGATAAGCAACAGGAATATCCCCACCCCGGTCTGGAAATACGGCTTAAGGTACTCCTTCTGACGGTATGTTCCAAGCGACTCCTCGAAGAGGGCGCTGCGCGCGAACAGCTGTTTCGGCATCACCTTGAAAACCGCCACGAGGTAATCGCCGGGAAAGAACGTGCCGAGCGCCAGGGCATCATCCCCGATCGATATGGTATAGACCGCCGTACCGCGTCGTGGTTTCACGACATCCAGGAATTTCGCGATCCCGTCGGCGTACGATGCCTGGGGAAGTGGATCAATCGCGGCCGGGGACAACCCGGTTCCGGGATGGAAGAAGGCGGCCCCGTACCCCCGCGAGGCAAGGAGTGAAACCATCGTGTCCCTGCCGAACGGGGTCGCCGGCGACAGCACCCCCCTCCTGAGCGCGAAATCGATGGAATCGAGCTCCCGCTCCACCCCCGCGTATTCCCCGGCGATCGAGGCCCTGGCCATCTGGACCGATTCTTCGAGTGCGAGGGCCGTCTTCTCCGCGATGAGCTCGCTTATGGTATGACCGATGATGTTATTTGAGACCAGGATAATCGGCAGCGAGGGCAGGATGGCGACGAAAACGAAGGCCAGTGCGATCTTGAAACGTATGCTGAAAAAAGCCTCCGAGCGTCCGGATGAAAGCTGGCGACGAAAAGAGATGATGATGAAATATACGGCGGCCACCACCGGGACCATCATCATCGAATAGAAGAAAAAGCTGCGCGCGGCCTCGCCCTGGGTGTCGACCGACGGAAAGAGCCCCAGGACCAGGACCGCCGAAAACACGAATATGCCGATCAGAAAGACGACATCGTGCGCCCGCAGTCTCTCGTAGATGATTTCCCGGATCTTCCTCAGATTCAGTGCGGCGGAAGATTGCATTCGCTCCATCGCTCCCCGCTATCCGGCCGCGTCAGTAACCGACCGGCGGCCCGTTTACCCATCCCGTATCGAAATCCCAGAAACCCACAAGATATTTGAATATCAGGTTCATCGGGAAATAAAGTTCGACCGATTTGAGCTCGACTTTCGCGCGCATGGTATAGGACTCCCCCCCCCTGAGGGCGAGCCCCGGAAGGTCATAATCCCTGAGGGAGAAGAAATAATCGAGCATCGCGCTTTCGCTCTGGAACACGGTGCTCTTTTTGCCCTCCATCACCTGGAACGCCTTGCCCCAGAAGTCGAATTTCACCTTCCGCGTGATCGTTTTAGAGTACACGGTTTTGTTTCCGGTGAGAATTCCGCCGGTGGCGCGGCGTATCTGGATTTCGTAGGTGATCCTTATCTCCATCCCGCGCTTCATGGCCTCTATGACGTCATGGCGCTGGTACGAAACCACCGACAGGTTGACCTGCGCTCCGTCACCGATCATGTTCACCGGGCCGAAACTCAGATTGGCGGCGAGGATTCCCGTCGGGGCGAACGCGACGAGTAAGGCGGCAACGCGCAGTATGTTCGCTATTGTTTTCATTAAAACTGCAGGGGTCTCGTAACCGCCACGTTCACTCCATCCCGACTGACGTCAAGTGAAAACCGCGCCTTGTTCTGCGACTTCCAGTACGGGAAATACACCTCGCGGTTGTACCGCTCGGCCGAATACACCGCGTCCACGACACAGTACACCTTGAGGAAGAGCACGGAGAAGACGTACCCGATGATAATCGTCTGGTCCCGGCTTTTCATGTCCTGCCATCGCACCACCTCGTTGCCGGAGGAGGAATACTTGTCGGAGTAATAAAACGCCCCGTAGATCAGAAGCCCTTTCTGCACCAGATCCGCGAGCAGAAAAAGCGATCCCGCGCCATAATCCTGCGTGTAGAACTGTCCCAGGCCGGGCCATACCCATGAAAGCACGCCCGCTATGAAGGGGTCCTTCCTGTCAGGCTCGTCGATGAAGAAACCGCCGTCCTCGACCGCGGCGGTGTTCTTCCCCGCGGCAACCCCGTGTTCCGCCGCGTAAGAGGCAATCGAGGACGCGAGGATAAATACGAGAACGGCCGCGCTCACCGCGGCACGGACACGTCTACAGCCTTTTTCGTATTCCAATGGAAACCCCTTTCCCCTTTTCATAATCGAAATTAATCTCCGGGTACTTCTCCCTCATCTGCTGCCTTCTCCTGTCCAGGCTCCGGTTGTAATCGCGCGCCGACATAACCGCGTCCGAAACGTTGTACAGGTGCAGCAGTCCCGCGGTCGCCATCAGGCCGATGAACACGTTCCGCCTGGAGGTCTCGACCACGCCGAGATCGGTTCTCCTGGCATCAACCTTCAGGCTGAGGCCCGAACCGCCGCCGGCCGAGAAATCGAAATTCATGAAATAGAAGAGCGCGCCGATAACGATCGAATATTCGGTAACGAGAAAGACCGTGCCCTTTACGTACTGCCCCGAGTAATACTGACCCAGGCCGGGGACATACCAGGAAAGCATGCCGGCGAAGATCGGGTCGCGCTTCTTCATGAAGAAGACGTTGTTGTAGTCGAGCTCATCATAGAACCCGCTTTTCTGGTCGGCCGCCCCTGCGGGGGGCTTCTGCGGGAATCTCGCCTGGGCGGGCGCCGCCTCCGCCGTCCAGATGACGAGAATCGCCGCGGCAAGCGCGATCGCCGCGATCTTCAGCGGCAGGATAACACCCGGGAGTGGAACCATCGTTATGCGATATTTCAAGAGATTTTCCTTTTCCATCGCTCTAATTCTTAAAATCGTTTTCGATAAGGGAAACGAGCTTCGCGACGGCGCTTTCCTCCTCGTCTCCGCGGGCTCGCACGATGAGCCGCGATCCCGAGGTAATGGCGAGGCCCAGCACCGACATTATGGATTTACCGTTAGCCTCGACATTGTCTTTGATGAGGAAAACCTCACATGGATATTTCATCGCCTCGCGCACGAACATCATGGCGGGGCGGGCATGAACGCCCGCGTCGCTTCTCACCAGAACCTCACGTTCAGTCATTGGAACGTTCGCCCTCCATCCTCATCCAGTTTTGAATCCTGCTGTCGAGCTCGCGCGCGGAAAAAACGCCCATCTTTTTCAGGCGCTGGTTGAGCGCGGCCGTCTCAATGATGATCGGGATGTTCCTTCCGGGCCTCACCGGTACCGTTATGAACGGAACGTCCAGATCCAGTATGGTATATCGCTTTTCGTCTATGCCGAGGCGGTCGTACTCCCCGCCCTCCGTCCATTCCTCGAGGAGAACGACCATCTCGATGCGCTTCCTGTTACGGATCGATCGTATTCCGAAGATATCGCGCACGTTGATAATACCGAGCCCGCGTATCTCCATGTGGTGACGTATCATCTCCGAGCCGCTGCCCATAAGCAGCGACTCGTCTATCTTCCTGATCTCGACCATGTCATCGGCGACCAGCCGGTGGCCGCGCTCGATGAGCTCGAGGGCCGTCTCGCTCTTTCCCACCCCGCTCTTGCCCATGAGCAGCACGCCGATCCCGAACACGTCGACCAGCGTGCCGTGCATCACCACCAGCGGCGAGAAAAACTCCTCGACCACGTGCGTCAGGAGGCTTATGAATCTCGTCGTCCGGTGCCTGGTCACGAAGGTCGGTACCCGGTAACGGTTGGCGAACTCGACGAACATCTCGTCGGGAAGCTCGTTATGGGTAAAGACGCA
>CAZVEG010000086.1:0-15691 GCA_964625625.1 uncultured Leptospirales bacterium
GAAGGGGTCGGGGGGGCGCGGGGATGAATCGGCCGGCATCGGAATCTTTACTGCAAGTATGACGGAAGGAGGGCTGAATGACCGAGATACTGGTTACCGGCGGCGCCGGGTACATAGGGAGCCACGTGGTGCGCGCGCTCGCACGCATGAACTTCAGGCCGCTCGTCTACGACAATCTCGAAGGCGGTTTCCGCGAGGCGGTGGCGGATTTCGAATTCATCGAGGGCGATATCGGCGATCGTGAAAAGCTTGCCGGCGTATTCAGGGGAAGGGATATCCGCTGCGTGATGAACTTCGCGTCGTATATCGCGGTCGGCGAATCGGTCGCCGATCCGCTCAAATACTACGATAACAACGTCGGTCGTACCGTCGCTCTCTTCCGCGCGATGAAAGACGCCGGTGTGCTGAATTTCATTTTTTCATCCTCGGCCGCGGTTTACGGTGATCCGGAGACGGTGCCGATCCCCGAGGCGAGTCCGCTGCGCCCGGCGAGCCCGTACGGGCGCACCAAATATTTCATCGAGGAGATGCTGCGCGATCTCGAGGTTTCCGACGGTTTTCAGTCCGTCAGCCTGCGTTATTTCAACGCGGCCGGAGCCGATCCGTCCGGCGATATCGGCGAGCGTCATGTGCCGGAGACTCATCTCATCCCCCTGGTGCTCCGCGCGGCAATCGATCCCGGCTATGCGATTACCGTCTTCGGGAGGGATTACGATACACCCGACGGCACGTGCATCCGCGACTACGTTCACGTAAACGACCTCGCCGATGCCCACGTGCTTGCGCTCGCACGTTTGCTCGACGGAACGGGATCTGCCGTTTACAACCTCGGAAACGGCAGCGGTTTCTCGGTGCTCGAGGTGATCGAATCGGCGCGCCGCGTGACCGGGAAGCCCCTCAGGGTAAAGGACGGTCCGCGCAGAAGCGGTGACCCGGCGCGTCTGGTCGCATCGTCGCGAAGGGCCTGCGATGATCTCGGCTGGGCTCCCGTTTACACAGACCTGGACGGGATAGTCGAAACGGCGTGGCGATGGGAGCGCTCGGGCGGGAGGAGGGCGTACTGAGCCCGGCTTCGCGCTGAAATCCCGGAGCGATCGCGGGCTTCCCGGACCGCAAAATCAGCAACATCTCATTTTGAAATGTTGCATTATCATGAATTTCTAAATATGTTGACAAATGCCACTCCCGCGATACAGGGGTTGCAGCGTATAATCCTCGGCAGGGGGCGGTGCAAATGGCAGATATCCGGAATATTTTTTATCCCTCATCCATCGCGGTGGTCGGTGCCTCGGAAAATCTCTTCAAGTGGGGTTCGTACATTTTCACGAACATAATTGCCGGCGGGTACCGCGGCAGGGTATTCCCCGTGGCGAAGAACAAGGAGACGATATACGGTCACCGGGCGTACAACTCGGTAACGGAGATAGAGGAAAACGTCGACCTGGTCTTCATCACCACGCCGGCGGCATCGGTAATGGGCGTGCTCGACGATTGCGTGAAGAAGGGCGTAAAAAACGTGGTGATGATAACATCGGGATTCAGCGAAACCGGCGAGGAGGGTAAACGCCTGGAAGACGAAATGATCGCCTGTTGTCGCGCAAACGGAATCAGTGTAGTGGGGCCCAACACCATGGGGATCGTCAATACCGCGGTGAGCCTGTACGCGACCGGGTCGCAGGTTCGAGCGCCGCGCGGCGGGATATCGATCATCGCGCAGAGCGGCAATGTCGGAAACCAGATCATGGAATGGGCCGAACAGCAGAACATCGGCATCGGCAAGTTTGTCGGATCGGGGAACGAGGGTGTGCTGGGCTGCGAGGATTACATCGAATACTTCGGTGCGGACCCGGATACCACCGTTGTCCTGATGTACATAGAAGGGGTCGACGACGGCAGGCGCTTTATGGAGACCGCGCGCAAGACCAGCATGAAAAAGCCCGTGATCGCGCTCAAGGCGGGCCGGACCGAGATCGGAAGCAGGGCCGCGGCCTCACATACCGGCGCGATGGCGGGCTCGTTCAGGACGTACGAAAGCGCGCTCCGCCAGAGCGGTATCATACTGGTAAAGGCGCCGACGGAACTGCTCACCATATCGTCCGCGTTCGACAGCATGCCGCTGCCCAGGGGGGACCGCGTCGGGGTCGTGACTCTCGGAGGGGGATGGGGCGTTATCACCGCGGATGAATGCGAGGAGCGCGGGCTCACCCTTCCGCCGCTTCCCGGCGATGTGTTCGAGAAGCTGGACCGAATGCTGCCACCGTTCTGGAGCAAGGGGAATCCGGTCGACCTTGTCGGTCAGCCCAGCATGGAGCTCTTCCTGGAGTCCATGAACAGCATGGTCTCGAGCGACGCCTATGACGCGGTCATACTGCTCGGTATGGTTGGCGCGGGGAAGTTCGTCCTGCGCATACACGAATCGGCGGCGAGCATGGGATACTACTCGTACGACAAACTGGGGGAACTCCAGAAATTATTTGCCGAGCGCCAGGCGAACTTTCTTGACAACATAATAGAGCTGATGGAGAAATACGACAAGCCGATCTATCCCGTGGCACTCATTTCAACCCCCGGGGACGAGATGATCCATTACCGGGACGGAAGCAGGTACAAGGCCATTATTTACAAGACGCCCGAGGAGGCGGTCTTCTGTCTTGAAAAGCAATACGAATACTACCGATACACGAGCAGGAGGACGACAGAACGGCCATGAAAGAAATACTGAAGAAGGCGACGGAGAGGGGGCAGAAGGCCCTTTCGGAGTTCGATTCCAAGCGACTCATAGCGATGGCGGGATTCCCGGTGTCGCGTAACGACCTCGCGCATTCCCGTGAAGAGGCGGTGGCGATCGCCAGAAAATTCGGTTTTCCGGTCGTGCTGAAGGGCTGCTCGGACATACTTACGCACAAGACCGAGATGGGCATGGTGAAGCTGAAGCTCAAGACCGAGGCCGAGGTGGCCGAGGCATACGATGAAATCGTCGGTAAGGGCGTGCAGCTCGACGGCGTCCTGGTGCAGGAGTGGATAGAGGGCGACAAGCGGGAGTTCGTCGTCGGCCTGACGCGGGACCCCCAGTTCGGCCCCTGCGTGATGTTCGGACTTGGCGGCATCTTCACCGAAGCCCTGCACGACGTTAGCTTCAGAATCGCGCCGCTCTCCGAAATGGACGCCGATGAGATGATCGACGAGATCCAGACCAGGAAACTTCTCGGTGAATTCAGGGGCAGCCCGGCGGTGGACAGGGCCGAGCTCGTCAGGGCGCTCGTGGGCATCGGCAGGCTCGGGCTCGAGAACGATGAAATCGCCGAAATCGACATCAATCCGCTCATAGTCGACGGCGACAAACCGGTGGCCGTTGACGCGCTGGTTATTCTTTCCGCCCCGAAGGCCGAAAAGAAATCCGCCTGATTATTTCTTGCAATCCGAAAACACGTTTGTTTATACTACCGGTGACCCGCGGAGCCATAGGGCGGCGGGTCGCGCGGTAAAACAGCAGATCGGGGAGTTATCATGCAGCTCAAGCCAAAGCACAGGAAGGTGGCGATACTTTTTTCGGGCGGTCCGGCGCCCAGCGCGAACACGGTGATATCGGCCACGACGCTCAATTTCCTCGACAACAACATTCCCGTTGTCGGCATCTTCCGGGGTTACGAATTCCTCCAGGATTTCAACCTGCACTATCCGAAACTTCGGAAGGGAGTACACTACGAGGAACTCGGCTACAATATCACGCAGGTAAGGAACGATCGGGGAATCTATCTCAGAACCTCGCGCGCGAACCCCGGGAAAAACATCACGGCGATTGCGGACATCGATGATACGGTGAAGAACGCCCAGCTGCGCAACATCCTCGACGCGTTCGAATATCTCAATGTCGGGGCGCTCATCTCGATCGGCGGTGACGATACACTTAAAACGGCGAACTACCTCTCGATCATGGGATTCCCGGTGATCCACATACCGAAAACGATCGACAATGATTATTACGGCATTCCCTGGACCTTCGGCTACTGGACGGCAGTGAATACGGCGCAGACCGCCATGCTCAACCTGAAGGCAGACGCGCAGGCGACCGACAGTTTTTTTCTCGTGGAGCTGATGGGCCGCAAGGCCGGCTGGGTCACCTACGCGGCGGGCATAGCGGCCGAGGCGATACTGATGATAGCGCTGGAGGATATCGAGGATGAGGTGCTCGACGTGGAGGGGCTGGCCGAGCGGATAGCCGACACGATCATAGCGCGTGAGAACAACCGCAGACCGTACGGCATCATCGCGATCTCCGAGGGTCTCGCCGACAAGCTCCCCGAGCACATGCGGCCCCACGAGACCGACAAGCACGGAAACATCCTGTATCGCGAGGCGCAGATAGGAAAGATCCTTTCAGAAGCGGCAAAGCGAATCTACTGCGAAAAGACCGGGCTGGAAGTTAAAATCATCCCGAAGCAGATCGGCTACGAGACGAGATCGGCGGCGCCCATAAGCTTCGATGTTGTGCTGGGGAGCATGCTCGGCTACGGCGCGTTCAAGTTTTTCAGGCAGGACGAATTCGGGGTGATGGTGTCGGTAACCGACAACTTCGATCTCAAGGCGGTACCCTTCGAGGAGCTCATCGATCCCGTGACGCTTAAAACGAGGCTGCGCGACGTTCCGCGCGGCAGCGATTTCTATACGCTTAAGGAAACCCTGTCATTCCGCAAGTTCTGGGAATAGGGGCGGCCGGGGCCTTCCGGTCTAATCTTGAAGTAAGAAGAGGAGGAGTGGTATGAGGAGGACTTTTATTTTTGCGATGATCGCGACCCTGGCCGTGGCGCTTTCGTGCGGCGGCGGCGGGAAGCCCAGCGATGTGCTCAAGGCCATGCAAAAAGTTTATTCTTCGGAGAAATTCGACGACGCCAACAAGTACTATACGAAAACCACCGTCGAGCTGTTGAACGAGATGAACAAGCTCAATCCGAAGTCGGCCAAAGAGGAATCGCTGGCCGACAAAAAATTCGTGTCCGGCGCGAAATGGGACGTCGTCGAGGAAAAGATCGATGGCGATTCCGCGCAGGTAAAGGTGCGCTACGTCGAACACCCGGTCGAGAACATGAAGGGCTTCGAGTATACCTATAAGATGAAAAAGGAAGACGGCGCCTGGAAGATCGATATGGAGAGTGAGCTGAAGGCCGCCCTGTCGATGATGAAGAACATGGGAGCCCTCGCCGGGTTCGCGGAAAAGTTTAAAAAAGCGGTGAAATAAACACCGGACGATGAAAGGCGGGGGCCGGCGCTCCCGCCTTTGTAATCAGCAGACCATGAGGCCGAGGTTGAGTATGATGTCGTCGCGGAGATCGAGCGCCTGCGGGTTCTCCGGCTCGATTTTAAGAAGATTGAGGCACGCGATATACGCCATGAACAGGTCGCCCGATTCATAGTAGAGATTGATGAGATTGAAATGTGTTTCGGATATCACGGGGTCGATCTCGATGGCGCGTGAGTAGAAATGGATGGCCAGTTCGAATTCACCGTCTTCCCAGTAGACGCCGGCGAGGTTGGCCAGCGTAACGGCATCGTCGGGATATAATTCCGCCGCCTTCTCGAGGACGAGACGTGACGCCTTGAACCTGCCGAGTTCGCAGAGTGAAATACCCAGCCCGTTTAAAATATCGGGATCCGAGCCGTTGACCCGGGCCCCGAGGCTGAAGAGCTGGAAGGCCCGTTTGAAATCACCCATTTCAACGTACTCGTAACCGAAGTCGACGAGGCTGTACGCGTCGCGGTCGTATTCCCGCAACTCCTCGCTCGTGAGTATTTTACGGATTTTTTCATTATATGTTTTGATGTCTTTCATGTTTCTGAGCGTCAGCTTCCCGTATCCGGCCGGCGAACGGCAGTATCCGGCAAAACTATGATTCCGGTGAAGAAAAATTGTCAATACAATTTATCGACACGGGATACGAGGCCTGCCGTCTTCCGGGCGCGGTGACGGACGGCCGATCGTCGGTGCATGCCGGTCCTGCCGGGTCAAAATCCTGTTGACAATCCCTGTAAGCAAATATACCACACGGAAAAGAAAGAAAAAATTCTCACGACAGGAGCAGGAAATGAATCGATCCATCCTCGCGGTCATGCTGGTGCCGGTACTGGCCATTGCCGCCTGCAAAAGCAGGAACGACGTCCTCGCAACCTATGACGGCGGGAGGATCACCCGCGGGGAGTTCCATGACTGGATGGAGATGAAACGCCTTTCGACGGAAACGATTCTCAAATCCCCCAAACACCAGAAGAACAAACTGGAGATGATGGCGCTCGAGCGCTTCGCGGTTGAAGAGGCGGTGAAAGAGGGCTTCGATAAAAACGCCGAGTTCATCGCTTTCGCCGATATGGCGGCCGAGTCGCAGCTGATGGAGTTGCTGTACAACCGGGAGATAAAAGAGAAAACCGTATTCAGGGAGCCGGCGGTCAGGGTGAGTCAGATATTCATCCGGATCAAGGATTATAAAATAGCGGGCGGGAAACGGCAGAAGCTGAACGAGGCGGAGTTGAAACGTGAGTCAGATATCGCCGTTTCACGCGCGCGGGAGATTATCGCGAAGCTCGGGAAAAAGGAGAAATTCGAGGATCTCGCCAAACAGTTTTCCGACGACTTCTCAAAGAAAAACGGGGGTGACATAGGATTCATCGTCGCCGAGATGATGCCTCCCGATTTTTCAAAGGCGGCCTTCGCGCTGAAGGAAAAGGAATACACCAGGGAACCGGTTGTGATGGCCGGGGGAGTTTATATACTCAAAATTACGGACCGGGAAGACCTGAGCACGAAGAATATTGACAAGATCGTAAAAGACAAGATGCAGGCGGCCCGCCTGAAGAACAGGTTTTTCGCGAAGGCCTCCAAGGATTACCTGGATAAGCTTGCTGCGGCCGGCGATGTCGAGCGCAGCCTTGAAAAATCGGTCGGCGGCAGGAAATCGGATGTCATTTTCAGGATAGGGGAAAGGGCGTTCACCGTTGAGGATCTCGATCGTAGGGTTGCGTTATACACCGGAAGACGCGCACACGGCATTGCTAACGTGCCGGTAACCGCCGACCTCAGAAAAAATGTAGCGGAAAATTATTTTAAGCTGGAGCTTCTGAGGCGGACCGCCCTGCAGAAGGGTCTGGACAGGGATCCCGAATACATGAAAAAAACCGCGCAGAGAAGAGACTCCATCCTCGCGCGTGAATACATAAGGCATAAAGGGTCCTCGGTCAGCGCGGTCACCGAACGGGCGATGCGCGAGGAGTACGACACGAACAGGGAAGAGCGCTATTACAGCATCGTTGATCGGGGCGGGAAAAAAGAGAAGGTGGTGGAGCCTTATCAGAAAGTTCGGGACAGAATCAAAAGGGTCCTGGAGAGCAGGGGCCAGTCGGAAGTCGTTCGTAAGTGGAGAGAGGAACTGCTGGGTGGCCGGCATTTTGCGATAGTCGAATCGAAACTCGAAGGCGATAGCGACAAATAGGCGTTATCTCAATTTATGGAACGCGAGGCCGGAAGCGTTTCCGCGAGCACCGGTCCGTGACTTAGCTCACCGTCGATGGATATCGCCTCGAAGCGCTCCACCTCCAGTCCGAACTCCTGGGCCGAGTCGATATAAAACTGCAGGACGTTCTTAAGTCTCCTGATGGCTTCTCCCCGGTTGATTCCGTAGCAGTTGACGTCAAGCTCCGGGCAGCTTGCGATATACTCCTTTTCAACTTCCATCAGCTTTATCGACAGTTTCATGCCCGCTCTTCCTGAGGTCTGGATGTATGGACGAGTTGGTTCGACGGTTTGCACCCCGCCGGTTTTCACCGCTGAAATTAATATCGACATGCACGATATGGTGCATTAACGAAAATGCCGGTGTCGATCATACGTTGTTCATGCGCCTCCGTACTCTTTTCGATCTGGTTCAGAATGAATTTTCAAGTTTGCCGTGTTTGGCCGTATTATTTTTAATGATCGGGGAACTTTTTTAAAAAAAACGGTTATATTTTGTTGACAAAAAAGAGTAGCGTGTTTGTATTGCAGTCAGACGTGAAATCGAGTGGTTAGAGGGTTTATTGCCCGCTAAAGGCATAAAAAAGGGCGTTCTGGCCTATTCTTCGATAGGTTTGCAGCTTGCGGGAACGATTCTTGTATTTGTTTATGGCGGCCATCGCCTTGATGAACACTACTCGACCTCCCCGGGATTTCTTGTCGTGGGGGCGGTGCTGGGTCTTTCGATCGGGTTTTACAGTCTGATAAAAGAATTGAGTGCGATTGATAAACGACTTAAGGGGCAGAAGGAAGAAGAACAGAAAGAAGGACGCAAGTGGCTGTAAGCGGCAGTTTAGTCAAAGGATCTCATTGCTTAACATTTTTTTAAGGTGGGCTGACTTATGATTCACTTACTGCACTCGATCAATTCATTCATAACATCCGGCGGCGGCGAAGACGAATCGATGTTTGATATCGTTATGCATCACCTTACCGACCACACCATCACCACCGGCTTTATCGGAAAAATCAACGAGCAATATTTAAACACCAAAGTTTTCGGAATCTTCGACATGCGCATAACCCGGTGGGTCGTGATGCTCTGGGTCGCCGCTGTCGTTTGTCTCATTATATTCGTTCCCATCGCGCGTAAGATCAAGAGCGCCAAATACGGGTCGTCTTCAAAATGGGTCAATCTCTGGGAGGTGCTGATCTCTTTTGTTCATGACGAGATTGTCGAACCCAACTTCGATCACCATTATGTAAAAAAAGCCATGCCGTATTTCCTGAGTGTTTTCTTTTTCGTCCTTTTCTGTAACCTCGTTGGTCTTATCCCCGGGATGTCCACGGCGACCGGCAACCTGGGGGTCACCGCGGGCCTCGCGATCCTCACCTTGCTCGGAATGATTGGTGTCGGAATGATCAAACAGGGACCGGTCGGTTACTGGGCCGGGCTTGTTCCCCACGGGGTCCCGGCTTTCGTTATACCGCTGATGTTCCCGATCGAAATAATAGGTCTTTTCATCAAGCCTTTCGCTCTCACCGTTCGTCTTTTCGCGAACATGACTGCGGGCCATGTAGTTATAATAATATTTCTCTATCTGATCGTGATGTTCCAGAACTACTGGGTGGGTATCGGTTCCGTGGCCGGCTCCCTCATGATCTATCTCCTGGAGCTCCTGGTTGCATTTATCCAGGCTTATATTTTCGCGACGCTTTCGGCGATGTTCATCGGGTCGTCGATGCACGCGCACTGATGCGTGGAAGCGTCTTCGGTGGTGCTCTTAAATTTTATTTAATAAAATTTAATTAAATAAGCAACAACTTATAACACAAACACGTAGGAGGAGTTCATGGAATACTTAGGTCTTTCTTACCTCGCGGCAGGTTTTGGTGCTGGTCTGATCGTGTTCGGCGCTGCTCTTGGTATAGGCAAACTGGCGACCGGTGCTCTCGAGGGGATGGCGCGTCAGCCTGAGCTTTCCGGCGACCTGAGGACGGCGATGATCATCGCGGCCGCTCTTATCGAAGGTTTCACCTTCTTCGCTCTGGTTGTAACCTTCATGCTGGCTACCAAGGCTCCGATAGCGATGCCGGCCGCCGTCGAGAAAGCTCCGGTTGCTGAAGAAGCGCACAAGTAAAAGGTAAAATCCACTAACGGGTAGTTCATCATGGAAGTCCTGAAAGAAGGTTTGTTGAAAGTCGACCCCGGTCTTCTTCTATGGACGATCATAACCTTTCTGGTGCTCCTGCTTATCTTATGGAAAGCGGCCTGGAAGCCGATCGTCGAGGCGCTTGACGCGCGCGCGGAAAAGGTTAGAGGCGATATCGAATCTGCGGAAAAAAATCGACTCGAAACCGAAAGGCTTCTGGCCCAGCACAGGGATATGATGGGCAAGTCGAAGGAAGAGGCCGCTCAGATAATCGCCGAGGGCAGATCCGATGCCGAGGCCCTGAAGAACAGCATCCTCGAAAAAGCCAATGGCGAAGCCAAGGATGTGATCGAGCGGGCCAAGAGAGAGATTTCGATGGCCAAGGACAAGGCTCTTTCCGAGCTGAAATCCGAGGTGGTTGCGCTGTCCACGGAGATAGCGTCCAAGGTCATAGCGAAAAACCTCAATCCGGACGACCAGAAGGCTTTCATCGAAGAAGCTCTGACAAAAATAAGGACAGTTCAGTAATCCTGAACTGTCCTTATCGTATTCAGCGTAACAACTTTGCGAATGTACAGGTGATACAGTGGCTGCTAATGAAGTTGCGAGAGTGTACGCAAGCGCATTGCTTGACATAGGTCAGGAGCGGAAAATTCTGTCGCAGCTTGAAGAGGAGCTGGGGTTCGTAGCGAAGCTTCTGGACGACGACAGGGACCTCGTTCTGTTCTTCAATGCTCCAGGTGTGACCAAGGACTCCAAGAAAGCCTTTGTGGACAGAATATTCAAGGGCCAGCTCTCGGATATCAGTGTTAATTTTCTGAAAATCTTGATAGATAACAATCGTCAGTTATCGATAAGGGATATACATTCAGCCCTTCTCGAGTTCATTGACGAACTCAACAACCGGCAGAGAGTTCAGGTCGTGGCCAGTTCCGGTCTCAGCGCTGAGGCGACCAAAAAGATCAAGGATGCACTGGAGAAGAAGTTCGGTAAGGAAATCATCATTGAGGAAGTCGTGGATGAGGCCATTATCGGCGGCATTGTCATAAAAATAGGCGATCTGGTTATTGATGGGTCCCTGGCCAAGGACCTCAAAAATATAAGAGAGAAATTATTATCAAGCAAAGTCAGGAGCGAAGCGGCTTATGAAGATTAAAATAGAAGAAATCAAGTCAATCATCAAGAAAGAGATTGAAGGATATAAATCTGAACTTGATGTCAGCGAGGTCGGCCGGGTAATCCAGGTCGGTGACGGTATCGCGCGTCTTTATGGCCTGGAGAACGCGATGGCCGGGGAAATGCTTGAGTTCCAGACCGGTGCGTACGGTCTTGTTTTCAACCTTGAGGAGGATTCCATCGGCGCCGTCGTGCTTGGCGACTACCTGACGATCGAGGAAGGGCACACGGTGAAGCGGCTCAATCGAGTGCTTGCCGTACCGGCGGGTGATGAGCTGCTCGGCAGGGTGATTGACCCGCTCGGCATACCGATGGACAACAAGGGGCCGATTTCAACCAGCAAGATGCGGCCGGTCGAGTTTCTCGCTCCCGGCATCGCGGACCGGCAGCCGGTAAAGGTTCCGCTTCAGACCGGAATCAAGGCGATCGACTCCATGACGCCGATCGGTCGCGGACAGCGCGAGCTGATCATCGGCGACAGGAAGACGGGAAAGACGACCATCGCTATCGACACCATCATCAACCAGAAAGGCAAAAACTGCTATTGCGTGTATGTCGCGATCGGCCAGAAAGCCTCAACGGTCGCCGCGGTCGTCGAGACACTCGAAAAATACGGAGCGATGGATTACACGATCGTCGTAGCCGCGAACGCCTCAGACCCGGCGCCGCTTCAGTACATCGCTCCGTACGCCGGCTGCGCGATGGCGGAGTATTTTATGTATGAAAAAGGCAAGGACACCCTTTGCATATATGACGACCTTTCGAAACAGGCGAACGCCTACAGGCAGCTCTCGCTGCTTCTTCGTCGTCCTCCAGGACGCGAGGCGTATCCCGGCGACATTTTCTACTGTCATTCGCGGCTCCTCGAGCGCGCGGCCAAACTTTCGGATGACCGGGGCGGCGGATCGCTTACCGCACTTCCGATCATCGAAACCCAGGAAGGTGAGGTTTCGGCCTATATCCCGACGAATGTCATTTCGATCACCGACGGTCAGATTTACCTCCAGCCCAGCCTTTTCGCGGGTGGTATCCGTCCCGCCGTCGACGTGGGTATTTCGGTTTCGCGCGTGGGAGGAAACGCCCAGATCAAGGCGATGAAAAAGTACGCCGGCTCCCTGCGGCTGGATCTCGCACAGTTCCGCGAGCTCGAGGCCTTCGCCCAACTCGGTACCGAGCTTGACGCGGCGACGCAGAAGCAGCTCGATCGTGGGCAGAGGCTCGTTGAGGTGCTCAAGCAGGGGCAGTACAACCCGATGGCCGTTTCCGAGCAGGTGAGCATCATTTTCGCGGCGACTCAGGGCTATCTGGACAAGGTCCCCGTTGAAAAGGTGCGCGATTTCGAGGCCAGGTTCATAAAATTCCTGAACGATGCACACCCCGAACTCCTTGACGAGATAACGTCGACGGGTGAGCTCAAGAGCGTTGAAAAGTACGGCAAGGTCTGCGCCGATTTCGCCGAGAGCTACCTGTCCGGCGCACACGCGGATATCCGGTAGAATGCGTTAACGATATTTCAGACAAGGGTAACTGACTGTGGCGACACAAAGGGAAATAAGAAAGCGCATCAAATCGGTGGCGAGCACGCGCAAGATCACCAAGACGATGGAGATGGTGTCCACCGCCAAGATGAAAAAGATGCAGACCCGACTGCAGATGTCGAAACCCTATTCCGAGAAGATCGACAGGATAATCGCGCACCTGCGCGACTCAGGTGTGGACGATGTCGTGGATCCCCTTCTCCAGGAAAGGGCCGATCCGACCAGGATTCTCGTTCTCATGGTTACCGGAAACAGGGGCCTGTGCGGTGGTTTCAATACCAATGTCATCGACAATACGCTCAACTTCAAAAACAAGCTGGTTGTCGAAGAAGGCAAGGAAGTGCTGCTGTACGTGGTCGGCAAAAAGGGGAATGGTTACCTCAAGTTTATCCAGGAGCCGATATACAAGTTCGCTCAGAACCTCGAGGACAAGCTCACCTTTAACGATGCGTCCGCCATCGGCGCGGAGTTGATCAGCCTCTTTTTGAACGGGGAAGTGGACGAGGTTTACCTCTCATCGACCAAAGTGGTTTCCACCTCCTCACAGAAGCCCGCGATACAGAGAATTCTGCCGGTGACGCCGGACCGCACGGAGGTCGAGCAGAGCGTTTCAGAGTTTCATACGCAGTATATCTTCGAGCCGAGCCCATACAAGATATTTTCGTCGCTGTTACCGTTGTATATAAAAGTGAAGATTTACTCAAGCCTGCTGGAGTCCGGTTATTCCGAGCAGTTCGCACGTCGCGTCGCGATGAAGAACGCCACCGATGCGGCGACCGAGATGGTGCGGGAGCTGACTATCCGGTACAACAGGGTGCGTCAGGCAAAGATCACCAACGAGATCGCCGAGATCGTCGGTGGCGCCGCGGCGCTTGAATAGGACGTACGACGCACGCAGGGTCATCATCTTTAATTAAAGGAGTTCATTATGAGTCAGAATGTTGGCAAAGTGGTTCAGGTGATTGGTTCGACTCTGGATGCCGAGTTCCAGGAAGGACATTTGCCGGAAATTTATAATGCTCTTACCATCGACACCGAAGTCATGGGTGAAAAGATGCACCTCGTCTGCGAAGTGCAGCAGCACCTTGGCGGGAACAGGGTGCGCGCGGTCGCCCTCGCCGCAACGGACGGCATTCGCAGGGGGGACAGCGTCATCGACACCGGCGCTCCGATCTCGGTTCCCGTCGGGGAAGAGACGCTCGGGCGGGTTTTCAACCTTCTCGGCGAGCCGGTTGACAAGAAGGGGCCCGTCAAGGTAAAGGAGCGTCGTCCCATCCACCAGCAGCCTCCTAAATTTGACCAGCTGGAGCCGAAGTCGGAAATTTTTGAAACGGGGATCAAGGTCATCGATCTTCTCGAGCCGTACATCAAAGGTGGGAAAACCGGCCTCTTCGGCGGCGCGGGAGTAGGGAAGACGGTCGTTATCATGGAGCTCATCAACAACGTGGCCCAGCAGCATGGCGGCTATTCGGTTTTCGCGGGTGTGGGAGAAAGGACACGCGAAGGCAACGACCTCTGGCTCGAGATGCAGGAATCGGGCGTTATCAACAAGGCGTGCCTCTGTTACGGGCAGATGAACGAACCACCCGGAGCGCGTCTCAGGGTTGCGCTTTCGGCGCTGACGATGTGCGAATACTTCCGCGACCTTTCGGGAAGGGATGTTCTCCTTTTCATCGATAATATATTCCGCTTCTCGCAGGCGGGTTCCGAGGTGTCCGCTCTGCTCGGACGTATGCCTTCGGCGGTGGGATACCAGCCCACCCTGGCCACCGAGATGGGGGCGCTCCAGGAGCGCATCACCTCTACCAAGAACGGCTCGATCACGTCCGTACAGGCCATTTATGTTCCCGCCGACGACCTCACCGACCCGGCTCCGGCCACGGCCTTTACGCACCTTGACGCCCAGACCGTACTTTCTCGCCAGATCGCCGAGAAGGGGATTTACCCAGCGGTTGACCCGCTCGAGTCATCCTCGCGCCTGCTCGCCGCCGACCTCATAGGTGAAGAGCATTATGGTGTGGCGATGGAAGTGAAAAGAATCCTCCAGCGTTACAAAGACCTCCAGGATATCATCGCGATTCTCGGGATGGACGAGCTTTCCGAGGAAGACAAGCTGCTGGTGCAGCGCGCACGCAAGATAGAGCGCTTCCTCTCTCAGCCGTTCTTCGTCGCCGAGCAGTTTACCGGTTTTGCCGGAAAATTCGTGAAGCTTGAAGAAACGGTGAAGAGCTTCAAGGCTCTTATCGCCGGCGAATACGATCATCTGCCCGAGCAGGCCTTCTACATGGTCGGCGGCATCGAAGAGGCGGTCGAAAAGGCGAAGAAACTCCAGTCCGGGAAATAAGCCATGAGCATGAAACTGCAGTGCACCATTCTTACGCCCGACAGGATTCTTTATGAGGGCGATGTACACTTCGCGGTCGTGCAGGCTTACGACGGCGAAGCGGGTTTCCTGTATAATCATGCCCCCCTCGTTTCCGAGCTGGGAATCGGCGAGGTGCGGCTTCGAACGGGAGAGCTGACCGAGTTTTTCACCGTTGAAGGCGGCTTTGTCGAAATCAATGACAATAAGCTCGTGATTCTCGCCGAAGACGCATATGCGAAAGCCGATCTGGTAAAAGACGAAATAGAGAAGGAACTGGCTGCCGTCAGGGCGAAGGAGCCTAAAGGTTATGAGGAAAGACTGGTGGTCAGCATAGAGCTCACCAAGCTGAAGGCCAGGTTAAAAGTGGCATCGCGCTGAATAGAACACTCTTTCAGGAGTGATAAAGGATGCCGGAGTACAGGCATCCTTTTTATTTGCCACCCCCGGTCAAATTCTGCAGAAAAAAACTCTCGAAAAAACCGATAGTATAGCTGAAGATGCGTCATCCATCCACGCAGGGGTGGGTGTGGCGTGGTGATCGTGTATTCGCCGAAAGTGCGTTGAATTTCGAACGGAAAGCCGGTATTTTTAATCGGGGGCCGTTTGCCCCATGCCATTTTTCAAACCGGGAAATGCGGTATAATGCAGAAGAGCGAAAACCATATTAAACACGAGCCGGTATTCGATGAGCTCCACCTCGAGGAGGTCGCGGACATACCAGAGAAGGTAAGCCTCGAAAGGAGCATCGAGGGAGACGGCATGCCCGAGGCGACCGACCTGCTGGATGGCGATCTCCGGGATGGAGAAGAGCTTGCGGACATCAGGCTGGCTGTAACGGAGTCAAGACCTGTGATTGACGATTATGCCGGCACCGGCAAAGAAAGCCCGTGGAAAGGCGGCTCCGGTGTTATTGATGTCAGTTCACTCGCATCAGAGGTCGATATCCTTACACGGGTCTCAAAACCGGGCAGGGGGGCTGTCG
>CAZVEG010000087.1:0-15519 GCA_964625625.1 uncultured Leptospirales bacterium
CCCGGTAGGCCGTGTCCTCCTCGGAGTAGGGCTCCGTCTTCCCGACGTCGATGTTTCCGTTATGCGCCTTTGCGCCTACCTCGCCGGCGAAAAGAAATGCCCTGCCGACGCCGATAGCGCCGATCGCGTCAAGCTTGTCGGCGTCGTGGAGCACCGCGGCCTCGAGGGTGGCGGGCACGCGGGTCTTCCGGAAGCGGTGCGTGAGGATGCAGTCGGCCACGTGCCGCGCGCGCGCGTCGTCGAGGCCGGATGCGGTCAGGAACTCGAAGGCCTCGCGGCTCCCCGCCTCGGCGTGGCAGGTCGTTCCGGGTGCGGCGTCCTCTTCGGCGCGCGCGATGTCGTGGAGAATGGCGGCCAGGCGCACGATGAAGGTGTCGGCGCCCTCGGCGTGTGCCAGCCGCACGGCGAGTTCCGTCACGCGCTCAACGTGGTCCCAGCCGTGGCTGGGTTTGACCGCGGTCATGCGCTCCCTGGCGTACTCCAGGGCCCTGTCGATTATCGTTTCGTCTTTCATCGTCCGCGGTCGCGCATGCGGTGCGGCGGTCAGTTGATCCTCAGGATGGTCATGAAGGCCTCCTGCGGGATGTCCACCGAGCCGATCTGCTTCATGCGCTTCTTGCCCTCCTTCTGCTTCTCGAGGAGCTTGCGCTTGCGGGTGATGTCGCCGCCGTAGCACTTGGCGGTGACGTTCTTGCCCATCGCCGAGATGTTCTCGCGCGCGATGATCTTCGCGCCGATGGCAGCCTGCAGGGGAATCTTGAACTGGTGGCGCGGGATGATGTCCTTCAGCTTCTCGATGATCTCCTTGCCACGGTAGTAGGCCTTGTCCTTGTGCACGATGAACGAGAGGGCGTCCACGGGCTCGGCGTTCACCAGGATGTCGACCTTGACCATCTCGGACGCCCTGAAGTCCCTGAACTCGTAGTCGAACGAGGCGTAACCTTTCGAGTACGACTTCAGCTTGTCGTAAAAGTTGAACACAATCTCCGAAAGGGGGAGGTCGTAGTGGAGCTGCATGCGCGTGGAGTCGATGTACTGCATGTCCTTGTGGATGCCCCGGCAGTCCTGGACGAGCGACATGATGTTGCCGACGAACTCGGCCGGCGTGATGATGGTCGCCTCGACGAAGGGTTCCTCGATCTTCTCGATGAGGCCGGGGTCAGGCATTTTTACCGGGTTGTCGATGGTGAACGATTCACCCCGCTGGTTGGTGATGCGGTATTCCACGCTCGGGGCCGTGGTGACCAGCGCGAGATCGAACTCGCGTTCGAGGCGCTCCTGGACGATCTCCATGTGGAGCAGGCCCAGGTAGCCGCAGCGGAAGCCGAAGCCGAGCGCGTACGAGTTGTCCGGCTCATAGATGAGCGAGGCGTCGTTCAGGCGCAGTTTTGACAGCGCGTCTTTGAGTGCCTCGTAGTCGTCGCTGTACATGGGGTAGAGCCCGGAGAACACCATGGGCTTGACATCCCTGAAGCCTTTAAGCTGCTCGGGCGCCGGGTTATTGACGTGCGTTATCGTGTCGCCGATCTTGGTGTCGCTGACGGTCTTGATGCCGGCGATGATGTAGCCCACGTCGCCCGGCGTCAGCGCGTCGGCCTTCTCCCGTGTGAGTTTGAATATGCCGACCTCGGTCACCTCGTACTGCCGGTCGGTCGACATGAACTTGATGACGTCACCGCGGCGGACCGTGCCGTCGAATATGCGCACCTTGACGACGGCCCCGACGTACTTGTCGAAATACGAGTCGAAGACCAGCGCCGATAGCGGCCGGTCGATCATTCCCCGCGGGGGAGGGATTATCTCGACGATTCGCTCAAGCAGCTCATCGATACCGATGCCTTCTTTGGCGGAGACCAGGACGGCGTGGTCGGGATTGAGCCCCAGCGATTTGCGGATGCCTTCCTTGGTGCGCTCCACGTCGGCGCTGGGCATGTCGATCTTGTTGATGACGGGCAGAATCTCCAGGTCGTTTTCGAGCGCAAGGTAGAGGTTGGCGATCGTCTGCGCCTCCACGCCCTGCGAGGCGTCGACGACCAGGAGCACGCCGTCGCAGGCGGCGAGCGCCCTGGACACCTCGTAGGTGAAGTCCACGTGCCCCGGCGTGTCGATCAGGTTGAAGACGCACGCGCGGCCGCTTTTCGAGCGATAGTTGAGCGTAACCGTGTTCGACTTGATCGTGATGCCACGCTCGCGCTCGATATCCATGGTGTCGAGCATCTGCTCCACGTGGTTGCGCCGCTCGACGAGCTCGCATTTTTCGATGATGCGGTCGGCCAGCGTCGATTTTCCGTGGTCGATGTGCGCTATGATGGAGAAATTCCTGATGTGGCTCAAGTCCATAGTTTAATCGGTATCCCGTTAGAGGTGGCGCGGAGGGGCGCTTCCCGCGCGCGGCCCGCGCGGCTTTCTTCATTACAAAGTGATACTTCGCGTACGGGGCCGCACAAGGCAAGCATTTTTTAACGGCTGATGCCGTTCGCGACGATGAATCGGGCGACTGCCCGGTTACCCGGGTTCCGGGAAAAACTGCTTGTTTTTTGCCGCCCGCGAGATTAATCATGCGAGTGACCCGTTCCGTGCCGTGAACGGCGGTCGACCGGGTGCGTGATGAGAAGCCCTTGGAGAGCGGTCATGAGCGGACAGCAGACAGGAAAGAAATCGATCGGCCGTAACGTCACCCTGATGGGCCTTACCTCATTTTTTACGGACATCTCCTCGGAGATGATCTATCCGCTCGTCCAGGCGTTCGTGTCGGCGGTGATGGTGTCGGCGAAGACAATGGTGGGGCCGGTGCTCGGCGTCATCGAGGGTATCGCCGAGGCCACGGCGAGCCTCCTTAAAGTGTATTCGGGCTATATCTCCGATCGTTTCCAGAGCAGGAAGCCGCTCACCGTCGCCGGCTATTCGCTCTCGGCACTCTCGAAGCTGTTGTACCTGGCGGCCTCGCTCGGCTGGAGCTTCATTCTGCTCGCCCGCTTCGCCGACCGCGTCGGCAAGGGCGTGCGTACCGCCCCGCGCGACGCGCTCATCGCCGATTCGGTCGACCCGTCCATAAAGGGCAGGGCCTACGGCTTCCACCGCGCCATGGACTATTCGGGCGCGCTCATCGGCGTGGCCGTGTGCTATTTCCTGAGTCTCGCCTATCTCGATCCCGTCACGAAAACCATCACCGATATCGACGCCTTCTATAAACTGTTCCTCATCTCGCTCGTTCCCGCGTTCATCGGGGTGGTCATGCTCCTGTTGGTACGCGAAAAGCGCCCCGACCGGGCGGAGGGCGCGCGACAGCCGGTAAGCTTTTCGCTGTCGGGACTGGACGGGCGGTTAAAGCTGTTCTTCGTCGCGGTGTTCATCTTCACCCTGGGCAACTCCAGCAATCAGTTCCTGCTCCTCAAGAGCATGGACGCGGGTGTCGGTCTTCCCGATATGCTTCTCATGTACATGGTCTTCAACCTGGTCACCTCCGCGCTCTCCACACCGCTCGGCGGCCTTTCGGACCGGATCGGCCGCACGCGGATCATCCTGGCCGGGTACGCGCTCTACGCGGTCATTTACATCGCGTTCGGCTTTATCGACGGCGCGGCGAGGCACTGGCTCTGGGCGTTCTGGGCGCTCTACGGGGTCTATTACGCGCTCACCGAGGGAGTGGAAAAAGCGCTGGTGGCCGACCTCGCCCCGGCCGAAAGGCGGGGAACGGTGATGGGGCTTTTCACCACCATCGTGGGCGTGGCGCTCCTTCCCGCGAGCGTCATCGCGGGGCTCTTGTACGCGTACGCGGGCACGGCCTGGCCGTTCATATTCGGGGGCGTGATGTCGGCCGTCGCTTTCGTCATCATCCTGGCCGGCCTGAGAGATAAAAACTAGGCGCGCGACGGGGCCCGGTCTGCCGGGCGATGGACGCCGCCGGGAGGACGTTATGCTTGCGCGATACCGGAATTACTTTCTGTCTTCCTACGAGAACGAAAACTACCTGCTGCGCACCCGCGCCAGGCTGCTGTTGTATTTCCTCACCGCCTTCGTGTTTTTTTCCTTCATGTTGCAGTTCAGCATGCTCTTCGCCGGCTGGAAGGATTTCCTCGTCACCATCCCCATGACGGTGATACTGCTCGGAGGGCTCTCTACCGGACTGGTGTTCCTGCGAAAGAGGCGCTATATGGCCGCGGCAAACATCTTCATCGCGTTCGGCGCGGTGGCCGTGGTGGCGGGGCTGATACGCCAGCCCTACATGGAGATTGAGCTTTCGCTCACGTCGTACATCTATTTCATCTTTCCCTGCATCGTCATGTGCGCGGTCTTCAGCAACGTCGCCTTCCTCTCGATCATTTCGGTCGTGATGGCGCTCACCGACACCGCGCTCTTCATCATCATGCGTTCGCTCCCGCACCAGTTTTCGGGCAAGCTCGTCACGATCGCCTTCACCAATACACTCTTCGCCATCGGCTTCCTGTACCTGCTGTCGCTGCTCATGCTCAAGGTCTTCGAGCGGAGCGTCGAGCTCGCCAACAACGAATCCAGGAAGAACGCCGAGACGAACTTGTTCATACGCCACGTCCTCATGGAGAGCTCTCGAAAGGTGGTAGAGGCCATGGAGAGCATGTCGCGTCAGAGCGACGAGTTCTCCGAGGGGGCGCACGACCAGGCCTCGTCGATCGCGCGCATCACCGGCACGGCGGGAGAGATCTCGGGCGGTATCGACCGCATCGCCGAGAACGCGAAGGACCAGCTCGACAGCCTGCGCGGTCTCATCGGCGCGCTGGACGAGCTGTCGGGCGTCATCGACGGCCTGGACGGCGCCATCAGTGAATCGCTCGCGGCAACGCGCGAGATCACGGGTCGCGCGCAGAACGGCGAGAACCACCTGCGCACCATGGAGGAGGGCATCCGCAAGATCAACGAGAGCTCGCACGAGATGACGGGCATCATCGGTATCATCAATGACATCTCGGACAAAATCAACCTGCTTTCGCTTAACGCGGCCATCGAGGCGGCGCGCGCGGGCGACGCCGGCCGCGGTTTCGCCGTGGTCGCCGACGAGATCTCCAAGCTCGCCGATCGCACGGCGTCGAGCATCAAGTCGATCGAGGAGCTCATCCGCAACAACGAGGCGGAGATATCGCGCGGTCTGTCGGGCTCCTCTCTCGCCGTGGGCGTTATCAAGGAAATAATAGAGGGGATCGGCCGGGTCGGCGCTACCATCGCCGGGCTCGACGAGTTCAAACGACGACAGATGGAGACCAACCGGCAGGTGAACGAGAGCGCGCTCCTGGTGCGCGGACGCTCCGAGGAGATAAGCGGCGCCACGGTGGAGCAGCGAAGCGCGGTGGCTGAAATAGTGAAGAGCCTGTCCGACATGAGTGACCGGTCTCAGAACAGCACCGCCTACGCGGTGAAGATGGCCTACGACTCGAACCAGCTTGTTGACATGGTCAACGGGCTTAAAAAGACGATAGAAGAGTACGGGGAAGGAAAGGACGGCGGTACGACGGGAGTCTGAACGGCTCGATGACTCACCACTGGCGAACTACAATAATGGAGGACGTATGAAGAAAAGAACATGGTGTGCATTTATTCTCCTTGCCCTGCTGGCGGCGACGATCGCCGCTCCCGCGAGAGCCCACGCGGGCGTAAGCCTGGGGCTTTCGAGCTGGTACGCGTGGTGGGATACCAGTCCGGACTACGGGTTTGAAACGGACCCGGAGCCGCTCCTCGGCCCGGTGCTTGGCGTGGATTTCGCCGAGCGCTGGTCGCTGACCAGCGTGCTGCTTGTGGGGACCTATCACGCCAAGAGCGATACGAATCCCGAGTATATTTACCGCCGCTACGATTCCGACAGCGCGCTGAACTATTCGCTGAACAGGTATTTCAAGGTATTCGCCGGATTCAAGTACATGCGGTACGACACTACATGCGATCAGGTGGATCTCGATGAAAAACAGATATCCTACGGTCCCGGTATAGGGGCTGGTTTCACCCTGCCGCTCTCCGATTCGCTCTTCGCCATCGCGAACGTCTCCGCCATGTACCTTTTCGGATTGCAGAGGGGCGAGTATACCGATTATACCGAGGCCGGCTTCAATACCGCGCTGGGGCTGGCTTACTATATCACACCCATCGCCACGACGATAACGGCGGGTGTCCGCTACCAGGTTTTTGAAACCAGGTCGGTGGACGAGGACCAGACTCACCATTTTTACGGGGTGACCCTGTCGGCCGTGTGGCACTTCAGCACGGGGACGGCGGACGTCGACTGATCCATGTCTTCGGACCGCGCTCATGCCGGCCCGGTTTCTCCGGCGGACCCGCGGCCGCGGTGATGGCCATAATGTTCGGAAGATTGCACAACGGTTCCGCCCAAAGTGGGACTATAGATAAGGAGGAAACATGAAGCGGAATGCAGTGTGTCTGTGCGTATTTCTCGCGCTCGCGGCCGTCGTCATTCCGGCGAGGGCTGACGCGGGTGTGAGCCTGGGACTTTCGAGCTGGTATGCGTGGTGGGAAATGAAGCCAGATAGCGGATCCAGTATTGATCCGGCGCCACTTTACGGCCCGGTGCTCGGGATTGATTTCGCTCAACGGTGGTCGCTGACGAGCGTTCTTCTGATGGGGGATTATACCGCGAAGAATGATTCAATGGGGGTGGATATTGGGTATCGCCGTTACGATTCCGATACCGCGCTGAATTACTCCCTGTCCCGGTATTTCAAGGTTTTCGCCGGTTTCAAGTACATGCGCTATGACATGTCAATTGAAAGTATGGACTTTGAATTCAAGCATATCTCCTACGGCCCCGGCCTGGGAATAGGGGCCACGATTCCGCTTGCCGATTCGCTCTTCGTGATCGCGAACGTGTCCGGAATGTACCTTTTCGGAACGAAAAAAGCCGCACAGGCGGATTATTACGAGACGGGTGTCAATTCGGCTCTCGGGCTTGCCTATTATATCACGCCTATCGCCACGACGATAACGGCGGGTTTTCGCTACCAGTACTTTGAAACGCGGACGGTGGGGGACGACACGAATCACCATTTTTACGGGGTGACCCTGGCGGCCGTGTGGCACTTCAGCACGGGGACGGCGGACGTCGACTGATCTTCCGATGACGAATACGGCCGGCTTTTTATCTGTCGGCCGGTCCCTTCATACTATCGCCACGGCGCGCGCGGGCGCGCCGTCGGCCCCCGAGATACGGAGAGGAAGACACACGAACACCAGTCGTGGCGATGCGAGCATGCCGAGATTCGCCAGATTCTCAATGATGAGGATGCCGCTTTCGAGCAGGACATGATGCACCGGAAGCGAGGAATCCCCGACCGGGTCTACCGAAACGGCGTCCACACCGAAACCCTTGAGTTTCATCCCACACAGCCAGTCCGCCGCGGCGACATCGAGAACCGGAAAACCGCTGAAATACCCGTCGGAGCCCCACTTCTCCCCCCAGCCGGTGCGCATGATCAGAAAGTCCGACTTGCGTATTTCGTCCTCGTGCGCCCGAAGCGCCGCGATGCCGGGAGGTCCGTCGAGGGCTTCCATCATGAAGGCCGGCCCCATGAAGCGTTCGGCCGGGTACGAATCGAGCGTTGCGCCGCCCGGCAGTATGTGCGCGGGCGCGTCCATGTGCGTGCCCGTATGGGTGTGCATGCAAAGACGGTACTCGAGAAAGCCGTCACGCTCCAGCGTGTTCGCGCGGTCCATCGACGGCGATTCCGTTCCGGGATACACCGGCATGCCGGGTGCGACGGGATGCGTGAGGTCGATTACCTTCACGGCCGTTTCGTTCCCGCGTTCCGTTCGAATGCCGCGCGAAGCGCTTCCATCCGCCTGCGGTTGACGCCGAGGTCCGAGTGTCCCAGGCGCGAGGCCGAGCGGAAGTGGATGAGCCGTGTGTCGGGATCGATCTGGAACTCCACGTCGTCGACGAAGCGGAAGAGCGCCGAGGTGAACTCGGCGTGTATGTAGGTGTCGTTCGCGGTCACCACCCTGCAGCGTTTCGTACCGTCGAGCACCGCGAGCAGCCGCCCGCGGGCCTCGGCGGCCGTGCCGGAGAACGACAGGGGCGCGATCGCGTGCCGGGGATCCTCGCTTCTGGTCGAGACGCAGTTGGGCGAGGAGGGGCAGGGGGCGAGCCTCCCGTCCTTTACGCCGAGCGTGGCGGGCGTTTTCCCGGAGCATCCCATCATGATACCTCCTGCGATGATGATCGCGAGCACAAACGCGGTCTTCGCGCGGATTTCTCTTCGTGCGCGCATATTCACCTCTTCTTTACCGCTTATTGCCTCCAAAGGCGTTTCCGTTGTATCACCGCGCACCGTGCCTGGCCAGAAAAATATTTGCCCTGCCTCCCTCCCGGTGCTAGCATCCATAAACCGCGGTATCGGCGCGGTCAGACCATGTGAATACCGGAGGACTCGAATGCGCTTTTCGCCGACAGAGGCCGTGCTCCTCGTAGTAGCAGTCGCCTTCTTCCTCAACCTCCTCTGGGAGGTGCTTCACAGCATACTCTACGACTGGAACGCCCCGCCGCTCGTCAACGACATCTATCGTTTCATACCGCGCATAACCGGGTTCGCCACGCTCCTGGACGCGGTCTGGATCGCGTGCATTTTATTGATCAACGCGGCACGCGCGGGCGGCTTCGACTGGATATACGAGCCCGGCGCGGCCGACTATGCCACCGTGGCGGCCTGCGGCGTCGCGAGCGCCGTGCTCATCGAGCTCGCGGCCATACGCTTCAACATGTGGCGCTATCACCAGCGCATGCCGCTCGTCTTCGGGATGGGGCTTACGCCGCTCGTACAGCTCGCGCTTACGGGGTGCGCGAGCCTGTATATCGTGAGCGGGCTGGTTCTCCGGTAATGTGAATGCTCCCGTTCCGCGGCTTTCGTGGAGTCGGGGAGCGTATGGGAACAGGAGAATGCCCGTGGATACCACAAAAACCCTCTACATAAAAAACCGGAAGGAGTGGCGTCGCTGGCTGGAGAAAAATTTCCGGACGGCGCGGGAGATATGGCTGGTGTTTCCACACAAGTCCTCCGGCCGTCAACGCATCCCCTACAACGACGCGGTGGAGGAGGCGCTCTGCTTCGGCTGGATCGACAGTATCGTCAAAAAGCACGACGACGAAAGCTCGATGCAGCGCTTTACCCCGCGCAATCCCCGAAGCGGCTACTCCCAGCCAAACCGGGAGCGGCTGCGCCTGCTCCTCGCCGAAAGCAGGGTGCACCCCTCGGTCCGGGAAACGGCCGAAAGGCTCGTCGCGGAGGAATTCGTCTTCCCCGACGACATCATGGACGCCATAAAAAGCGACCCGACGGCATGGAAGAATTTTCAGTCCTTCTCCGGGGCGTATAAACGGATACGCGTGGCATATATTGACGGGGCACGCGCGCGCCCGGAGACATTCAAGGCGCGGCTGGAAAACTTCATCAGGAAAACCCGGGAGAACAGGATGATCGGTTACGGGGGCATCGAGAAATACTTTACGGCGGATTAAGCGGTCGGTCCGACGCCCCGATCCGCCGCGTTTACCCGGTGATCCACCCCGCGTCGCGCCGTTCACGGGGCCGGCTCCTTCCTCTTTTTTCCATCCTATGCAAAAAAAAAGAGTGCGCTTCCCACCGGCTTTTCGTTACACTATTCCCGTACCGTCGCGAAAACACCCCGGTATCACATATAAAGGTTTGGATAGCGCGCCAATGCCCCTGCACGAAGAAAAAGTCGAGCTCCTGCGAAGAGTTGACCTCTTCTCTGCCCTCCGCGAATACGAGCTGGATATCATCGCCAGGAACAGCGAGATGGTGCGCTTCGACCGTGGAGTCGCCGTGTTCAGCAAAGGGGCCGAGGCGCGCGAGCTCTACGTGGTCCGGAGCGGCCGCGTGGGCATAATCGCCGTCGAGAGCGAGGACAGCGTGGCGATCGCCCAGATCGCCCCGGGCGAGTCGTTCGGCGAGCTCGAGCTTCTCGAGAACGCGCCGCGCAAGGCGGCGGCCTTCGTGGAGGAGGAATCGGTGCTGCTCCGCTTTCCCGCGGTGGGTATCACCATGGCCGATCTCCTGCGCGACCACCCCTACGTCGCCGCGCGCACGCTCCACCGCCTGCTCGGTATCGTCGCCGGTCGCATCTGGAGCGTCAGGCGGCTCCTGAGCGAGAAGACCGGCTGGCTGCAGGACCTGCACCGCCAGCTCCACTGCGATAAAATGACCGGCCTCTACAACGAGACCTTCCTGCGCGAGGACTTCGTCAACCTCCTGCCGCGCCTTGGAAACCGCGCGGCGCTCCTCATGATAAAGCCCGACAACTTCAAGGAGATCAACGACCGCTACGGGCACGAGGCGGGCGACCACGTGCTGAAGCTCATGGCGATCTTCCTGCAGTCCGAGCTCGGGGAGAACGACATCGGCGTGCGCTACCGGGGCGACGAGTTCGCCGCGGTGCTGGCCGACGCCGGTCGCGACGAGGCGCTGGAGCGCGCCCGCTCCATCAGCTCGTCGATCGCGTCGCTCGACCTCGCGCGCGCGGCGGGGCCCGACGCTCCCGCCATCCGCCTGAGCGTAGGCGTGGCGCTCTACCCCTCGGGGGTGGCGGAAAGCCGCGCGCTGGTCGAGGAGGCCCACCGCAAGATGATGGCGGCGCGCGAATCCGGCGGCGGCCGCGTGGCGATATAGGAGCGTTAAATGAAAAGGCTTTCGGCGCAACAGGGGCTTTTCAGGGATTTCGGGGATGATGCGCTCGCGCGCCTGGCGCCCTATTTCGAGGAGCGCGCCGCGCGGACCGGCGATACCATCGTCGCGCAGAACGCGCTGGTGCGCGAGCTCTACGTCGTCGCCGAGGGGCGCGTGGAGAGCGTGCTCGCGCTCCCGGGAAGCATCGAGCGGCCGCACGGGGACTGCCTGCCGGGCGATTTCTTCGGCGAGGTCTCGCTCTTCGGGGAACGCCCGTCTTCGGACACCTACCGCGCGGCCGAACCCTGTCGCCTCCTGGTGCTCGGACAGGCCAAGCTCGCCGCGCTCATGGAGGAGCGGCCCGCGGACGCCGTCGCCCTGATAGGGCGCCTCCTGGGGCTCACCATCAGGAACCTCCGCTCGTCGAGCTCGTTTCTCGCCGACGTGGTGCAGTGGGGCGAGCGCGCGAGCCGGCGCGTCATCACCGATGAGCTCACCGGCGTATATAACCGCCCCTTCCTGGAAGACGCGCTCGAGAACTTCTTCGAGATTTCGAAAAGCAATGACAAGCCGGTGGCCTTCCTCATGATGGACGTCGACAACTTCAGGGGAATCAACGAGGCCATAGGGCGCGAGCGGGCCGACGCCGTCATCGTGCGCGTGGTCGGCATCATCCGCGGCATCATCTCGAGCCATGGCATTATCGCGCGCTACGGCGGCGACGAGTTCTCCATACTCCTTCCCGAGGCCGATTTAAAGAAGGCGCTCGCCATCGCCGGCGAGATCCGTGCCAGCGTCGAATCCGCGGACTTCGCGGACATCGCGCCGGCGCTGCCTCCCGTCACCACGAGCATAGGCGTGAGCGCGTTTCCGGACACGGCCGCGGACCTCGCGGCGTTTCGCGAGAAGGCGGACGCCTCGCTCTACCGCGCCAAGGAACTGGGGCGCAACCGCGTGGAGGCGGTGCGTTAGGGAATAACCGAAAAGTTGCTTTCAGATCCCGCGGTGCGCTTTCCCCGGAGCAGGCGGAAGCGGTTTGGTGGGGCATGGGGCATTGACGCATCATGAAGCGCGAAGAATCCTCTCAGCCGCTGGCAGATGCCCTTTGGTAAAGGGGAGCCTTATTAAGGATACCGGTTGGTTCCAGCATGGCCGAAAAACCAGAAGCACATCCGACAGGAGCCGCCTTTACCAAAGGAGTGCATGACGCACACGATGTGCTGATGCCGGCTTTGCGACAGGAGGTCGGGTCTTTAGCCGGCCCGGAGGCGTGAGGACTCGTTACCTCTCCGTCCTGTTCTTCCCCAGCCGCTTGGCGCGGTACATGGCCCTGTCGGCGCGCTCCAGGAGCGCGTCGGCCGTGTCGTCCTTCTGGAGCTCGGCCACGCCCAGGCTCACGGTAAGGTTGAGGCTGGTCCCGCCCTCCGCGGTGAAGACCTCCGCCGCGAAGCGCGCGCGAATGCGCTCGGCCGTGTGCACGGCGTCCTCTCCGTGCGTGCCTGGCATGATGAGCGCGAACTCCTCACCGCCGTAGCGGCACGACACGTCCATCTCGCGCGAGGAGGCGCGCATCACCGCGGCCAGGCGCTCCAGCACCACGTCGCCGAAGGCGTGGCCGTGCAGGTCGTTCACCGCCTTGAAATCGTCCAGGTCCAGCATTATCAGCGCGAGCGGCTGCTCGAGGCGGAGCGAGTGCTGTATCTCGCTCTCGAGCTTGCTCTGCAGGTAGCGGCGGTTGTAGAGGCCGGTGAGGCCGTCGGTGACGCTGAGCTCCATGTAGCGCTTCTGCGACTTCTCGAAAAACTCCTTCTCTTCCTTGAGCGTTCGTATGCGGTCGGCCAGCGCGAGCGACAGCAGAAGCGACTCGGCCGCCATGCCCAGAGACACGCCGTTGACGGTCCAGAAGCTCACCGGCAGCAGCTTGAGCCCCATGAGCGCGAAGACGATGCCGCCGATCGAGAGCATGGACCAGGCGAAGACGTAGAAGCGCGCCGGCGTGTAGCCCTGCCTGAGGCGAAGCACCGCCGCGATGATGACCGCCACCGGAAGCGCGAGCCCGCCGAAATGAGAGAGATCGAACGCCGCGCGGTGCAGACCAAGAATGCCGGCGCCCGCGGTGAGCGCGCCCACCGCGGTGAGCGCCGCGATCGCCACGTACACGCGCGGCAGGTGGCGCCTGAGCGCCAGGAAATCGATGCTGAACACGCCGCCCCACAGCTGCACGCAGCCGACCATCACCCAAAGCACCCGCAGATCAACGCCGGGATGCGTTCCCAGAAGCATGCGGCCGTGCCCCTGCACGTGGAGCTGCCACAACAGGGCCGAGACCATGTACAGTATGTAAAATAAATAGGCCCGGTCGCGCAGTGAAACGAAAATGAAAAAGTTGTACACGATCATCGCGATGAGTATGCCGTAGATGAGGCCGAACGACAGGAAATAGCGCACCGAGCGCACCCCCAGCTCCACGGGGTTCCACTGCCGCACGCCGAACTCTACGTCCATGGCGCTCTCCAGGCGCAGGTAGGCGTACTCGGCGCGGAGCGTTCCCGCGGGCACCTCGAAGAGAAACGAGCGGGAGGGGATCTCGTTCACGCGCATGGGCCGCATCGCCCCGGCCTCCATCTTCGCGTACGCGCGCCGTCCGTCGGCACCCGGTACCGGGAGGTACAGGTCCGCGCGGTCCAGTATTATCGCAAAGCTCGGAGCGAGCTCAAGAAGGCAGCCCTCGCGCGTCGCGCCCCCCGGCTCGTCCAGGCGGAAACGCAGCCACATGCCGCCGGCGCCGCCCCGCACGTACAGGGGCGATTCCTTCACCGGGGCGAAACGGGTCGCGTACGGGGGTGATGTTACGGCGTGTATCGCCAGAGGGCCGTCGGTCTCGGTGAGGACTTCCAGGCGCGGCTCGACCGGTCCCAGCGCACCGCGGGCCGTTTCGACCGCCGTGTCCGCGGCGCACGAGACGAGCGCAACGAGAAGCGCTGCCGCGAGCAGGGCCGTAAGCGAGGTCCGCGATCTGGGAGGGCGGTTCATATCGGTATCGTTTCCGGGCGCAGTGTAGGGGGGCGGGGGATTGCGTGTCAATCAATGATTTGGGTACGCATACCAACCGGCTCTACCCTTCGGCTTTCTTTTTAATCGTATCCAGCCATACCCGGCGGATGATGGCGCTGCCCGGATAGATGATCCGCCAGTAGCGGCCGAAGACGCGGCTGTCGGTATGGCGTATTCCCTGAACGCGGGTTTCGGTGGATAAAAGGGTTTCTTCGTTACCGGTGCCGATAAAGCGGAAATTCACGGCCACCTTCACGTATCCGGGTTCGTTGAACGATATGAACTGTTCCAGCGTTGTGATTTCGGGCGGCGCGGGTTTGTCCGGGTTGTTCGTCATCATAGACGATTTGATGATCATAACCGTTATATATTCGCCCGGGTCCACCACGAAGAAGTTGAAGTCGGGCGTTGAAAAGGTATCCGGTCCGGTTGTGTTTTTTGCCGCCCTGTCGCTCAAATCCACGTCGTCATCGGCGATGCCCCGTATCTTCATCAATAAACGCGCCGCGGGTATGTCTTTTACGCCGGTAACGCGCAGGGTCTGTTTCACTCTTTCGGGCGTTGCCTGTATCCGCACCTCGTGATATTCGTTAAACGAATAATCGGGCACGAGCGCGTCGATCTTCCGGTCGGCAGTCGGCGAGTGCTTTTGCCGTACCGGCCAGAGCAGGGATATGATGGAAATCGACAGGCCGCCGAGCAGCACGTAAACGGCGATTGTTCGCGTGAGGATAAGCAGGAATGCTAACGGGTGAACAAGCGAGATGACCCCGAGAAGCGTCAGGAGTGCTCCGATCCAGAAGAAGTACGAGGGCGCGTAAAAGCGCGCGTAGTGCATCAGGCGGAGCATGAGTATCAGTGCGATGAGGATGGTGAGCAGGGCCGGGGTGTATGCCTGGAGTTCCATGGGAGGATACCGTTACCATCTCCGGTTGTATCTGTCCAGTTGTTTTGGGGAATGGGATAATAAACGGATCAGTATTCCTTCGGTGTCTGGGAGAGGAGCACCCAGGTCAGCAACCGGTTCGGCACGACCCTGCCGAACAGTGTCGCGAGCTTCATCCCCGGCGGGAAGAGATTCTCACGCATCTCCTTCCGGATGCCACGGAGCACATATTCCGCGGCCTTCTCCTCGCCGATCTGGTTCGGCGCGGGGATCCCGTCGCCGCGGACTGCCTCGGTATCGACGAACCCCGGATGGACCGTCTGGATCAGGATGTGGGAATATCCGAAATGCCTCAGTTCCATGCGCGCCGTTTCGAGAAAAATCCTCGCGGCGCTCTTGGAGGCGGTGTAATCCCCCTGCATGGGGATGCCGAAATAGCTCGCCTGGGAATTCATGTGGATGATCATGCAGCGCGTGTTCTGCGTCTTCATCTGCCGCATCAGGGGGCAGTAGAAATTGATCATGGTGTCGTAATTCGTGCGCATGCAGTGCAGGATGGTATCCCTCGTCGCGGTGAGGGTGTTCGAGGGGGGGCCGATACCGATGTTCAGCAGGGCGATGTCTATCCTGCCGAATTTTTCCACCGTGGCGGCAACCACCCTCTCGGCGTGGGCGGGGTCCAGGGCGTCCCCGGCGTGGACCTCGCAGCGGCTGCCGCGTTTCCTGATCTCCCCGGCCGCGGATTCGAGGAGCTCCCTGCGCCGGGCGGTGATTACCAGCGAATTGTTATGGCGGCCCAGCGCGATGGCCACCGCACGGCCTATGCCCGACGATGCCCCGGTGATGAGAATTACTTTTCCGGAATGGTCCATGTCTCCTCCCCGTGTCTGCCGACGGTTGAATAGTGATATACGGGGATTT
>CAZVEG010000088.1:0-15261 GCA_964625625.1 uncultured Leptospirales bacterium
GCGCCCATACCGTTCGGTCGGTGCTGACCTCAACGTAAAAACTTTCGGGGAAACCGTGAGGCGTCACTCCGGCGGAGACGAGCCAGATGCCGTTTACCTGCAACACACGCCCCAGGTCGATCTCGACATGCTCCCGCGACGGACCGGTGCGGATCTCCGATTCCCAGTAGGCCCCGTCCCCGCCATCAAGCAGACGCGCGGGCGCGAAATCGTACGAGGAATGACTTGAAGCGCTGACCTCCCGGGCTCCACCGATCCCCGTCCTGATCGATCCTATTTCGGAATAAAATTTCGCCCCCGACTTTCGGGGTCTGACGATATACAGGCGGACAAAACGCACGAGGGAAAGGGGAACGTCGAGCCGGTATACGAGATTATCCTCGAGCTCGTACTTCCTCTCGGTCTGGACCACCCTCCACACCCTGCCATCGGTGCTCACCTCGACCCTGAAGTCATGGGGGAACGCCGCCCTGCCGGAGGGCGAGGCGGAAATTTCCACGCAATCGACGGGAAGGGCTTGCCCGTAATCGACGATGACGAACTCGGGAACGATCGAATTGCTCTTCTGGGTGCTCCAGTATCCTTCATCGGCAAGCACGGTCGACGCGGCATGCTCTTCATCGAGCTGACTTGAGAAGGCGGAAACCGTGCCCCCGTGGATTTTTCTGAGGCTGACGTTGACAGGCTCCATCATTCATCTCCGGACGCGGGAATAACACCCGTCGATCATCCCTTTCGATCAGGGGGATTGTCAAATATTTTATTGGACGCTAAAAAGTGATTGATTAAACGCCGCGCCGAACATACCTTCCGGGCGTATGGATTTCATCGAACAGGCGACCCCGCGGGGCATAACGCTCAAGGTTTTCCCGAAAAAATGGAATTATCTGGCGTTCGACCAGAAGGGAAAATCTATCTACGCCGACGCTTCGGGCCTGAAGGTGCTGCATCGCGTTCCTCTTCTGGTTTTTGTAGGTGAGAATTTCATCGTAAAGAACACCGCGGGTGCCGAGATGTCCTTCCTGAAGGCGACCAGGGGCCAGATCGTCATTCCTTATGTCGACACGGCGGCGGACCGGCGGCAGCGCTACATCTTCATCCCCGCGGAAAGCGGCATCGACCTCATCCCCGTCAGGCTGAAGGGCCTCAGGGACATTTCCATGCTTGTGCGCGAAATCGAGACCGGGACCAAACCGGACCATATCGTGGTGAGCGGCTCGGTTACGCGGAACGACATCATCATCATCAAAAACCGGCTATCCGGCGCGCACATCATCCTCGCCGGCGGGAAAAGCGAGGATGGCGCCACTCCACAGGAAGAAAGTGAAATAAACAGCTTCGGCGACCGGCGCGCCACCGAGGTGGTCAAGGACGTCAATATCAACATGATGTCGAACAATCCCGTTTTTCTCGCGCGCGTACATCTCCGGGAGATGGATATCTCCAAGGTGAACCAGCTCATCCTCGATTTCGACCTCTCACCCATCGAGGCGGAATACATCCTCAGCTTTATAACCACCATGCTGTCCAAACGCGAGACCGAGGAGGATATCCGCAAGAACGCCCCCAAACTCGAGGGCATACAGGGCTCGCTTCAATTTTACATCCATCTGCTCGGTAAAAACGAAGCCGAGGTACGCACCATGATCGAAGGCATGAACGACGCCGGCATGCTCGCCTCCTTCTTCACCCTTATCGCCAAGGTCAAGCTGCTCTACCCCGGAACGGACGACCAGCTGCTTTTCACCGAATTCGAAAACCTGTTATACGAGAAGAAGTCCAGCCTTCAGGAACAGGACTGACCCCCTTTCACGGAGACGTCGTCGAAACATGCGCACAGGCATCATCCGGATCATCTTAATCAGCCCGCTCATCATCGTTCTCCTCGCCGCGTCATCGCCCTCCGCGGAGATCGACCCTCCGGATGGATGGTGGCGCGTTTATTTTACAATCCCCGGCCCGGCGGCGCGCGGGACCAACGCCTCCACCTCCCCCGACGCGGCGTTCATGCGCCTGATCGGCCACGCTTCGCAAAGTTTCTACGGCGCCTTCTACGACATCTCCGACGAGGCGATCGCGGCCGAGCTCATAAAGGCACACCGGCGCGGCGTTGACGTACGCATCGTGACCGAGCGCGACAACGCGGGCCGGCCGGCGCTCCGCGCGCTCGTCACGGCCGGCATCCCCGTCGCCACCGACAGCGGTCCCGGCCTCATGCATAACAAGTTCGCCATCGCCGACGGCGCATTCGTCTGGACGGGCTCGTACAACCTCACCCCCAACGGCGCGCGCAAAAACGACAACAACGCGATCGCAGTATACTCCCCGGACCTCGCGGAAATCTTTACGATGGAATTCATGGAGATGCACCGAGACGGCGTTTACGCCAATAAAAAAGAATTCGCCGCGTTCGGCGCGCTCATAAAAAAATATCACGTAAAGATCGGTGAAACCGACATCAACGCGTACTTTTCGCCCGATGACGATATCGAGCGCATTCTCCTGAAGCGGCTCGAAAAGGCTGAGAAGTCCGTGCGGTTCATGGCCTTCTCATTTACGAGCGACCCGCTCGGCGAAGAGCTTATACGGCTCCACAAAAAGGGAGTGGACGTACGCGGCGTCATGGAAAAGACCGGGACGAACGGGAAAGACTCGGAATACATCAAGATGAAGATCGAAGGGGTTCCCGTAAAGCTCATCTCCAGCATCGGACGCATGCACCACAAGGTGATGATCATCGACGAGTCGATCGTCGTTACCGGTTCATTCAACTTTTCGCGCGGAGCGAATGTCCGCAACGACGAGAACGTCCTCATCATCCACAACGAAGGGATCGCGCTCGCGTATCTGAAAGAGTTCGACCGTCTTTATTCCGGCGACAACGCCGCGGCTCGACGCATCCAGCACGGCCCGCGCCGCTGATCGTGAATGTCAAACGGAGGCAATCCATGAAAAAACTGTTGAAAGGCCTGCTCGTTCTCATCGCCTTCTTCATTCTGTCAATTGCGATTGTTCTGCTCTACTGGTATTTCCGTCCGAACTCGGCGGCGGTTGATCCCTCGCTCCAGGCGGAAACCTGGACCGCCGTCGGCGACGGCATGCACAACTCGAACACCGACATGATACGCTGGAGGGATCGCTTCTACCTGGTCCACGCGAGCTCCCCCTACCATTTCGCCACCGAAAAATGCCGCCTGGTTATCCGGAGCTCGGGCGACGCGCGCGCGTGGAAGAAGCTCTCCGAGGTCAACATTCCCGGCGAGGATATCCGCGACCCCAAGTTCGCCGTGATCGGCGGGCGCCTCTTCCTGTACGTGCTGAAGAGCACGCGCTTTATCGCGGAGCCGTACCGGACCGCCCTCCGGACGAGCGCCGACGGCAGGACCTGGACACCGCTCGTCGATATCGATCCCGAGGGTTGGCTCTTCTGGCGCCCCAAAACCCGCGACGGCCGCACCTGGTACGTCCCCGCCTACTGGCACGAGCACGGCAAATCCATCCTGCTTGAATCGACCGACGGCGTCCGCTGGTCGCAGGTATCGGTGATACACGAGGGGGACTGGAACGACGAGACCGACATAGAGTTCCTCCCGGACGGGCGCATGATCGCCACGGCGCGGCTGGAGGGATCCGACCGCTGGCTCGGCGACAAAAACGCCTCGACGCTCATCGCCCTGGCCGCCCCGCCCTACACCGTATGGAAATCCACGAAGAGCCATGTAACGCGGCTCGACGGCCCGGCTTTGTTCTCGTATAACGGAAAAACCTATGCGGTCGGACGGCACAACCCCGACCCGCCCGGATTCTTCGCCTATTTCGGAAGCATCCTAGCGCGCAAGCGTACGGCCCTCTATCGCGTCCTCGGGGACCGGCTGGTATATCTCTCGGACCTCCCGAGCGCCGGCGACACCTCGTACGCCGGGGTCGTGCTTCACGACGGCCATGCGTACATAAGTTACTACACCAGCGATACCGCGCGCGACTACCCGTGGATAATCGGCATGCTCGCCCGAAGCGACATCATGATCGCGAAGATAGAGCTCCCGCTCCTCGAGCGGCTGGCCGAATCGAAGCTCGCCGCGGACCGGTAGCCGTGGATCTCATCGTAAGCGAGCTCTTTTATTCAATACAGGGCGAAACCACCCGCGCGGGATTTCCGTCTTTTTTCATCAGGCTGGCGGGATGCAACCTCAACTGCGCGTGGTGCGATACCGCCTGCGCCCGTTCAGGCGGAACGCGCATGAGCCTGTATCGAATAGCCGGGGCCGTAACAAAATATCCCGCGCTCGACCATATCACCATAACGGGAGGCGAACCGCTCTGCCAGGAGAACGTGATCGAGCTCATGGACCGGCTCGCACGATCCTACCCGGTGCAGCTCGAGACGAACGGCAGCCTGGACATCGGCACAGTGCCGCCGGCGGTGCGCAGGATAGTCGACGTCAAAACGCCGTCGAGCGGCGAAGAGGGCTCATTTCTCATGCAAAACCTCAGCCATCTCGGCCCGGGCGACGAGATAAAATTCGTCATAGCGGACGGAAAGGACTATACTTTCGCCAGGGCATTCGTAAAAAAACATCTTGCAAAGAGCGCAGCGGCCGTTAATTTCTCACCGGTGCGCGGAACGATGCCGCCGTCCGAGCTCGCCCGTCGCATTCTGTCCGACGGGCTGCGCGTGCGGCTGAACCTGCAGCTTCATGCCATCGTGTGGCCCGGCGGCGAACCGAAAAAACGATAGGGAAAAACGATGGATTACGTGGGACACGTCATTCGGCCTCCCAGCGAGGCATACAGCATGATCATACAGGTGACCGTGGGGTGCTCGCACAACCAGTGCACCTTCTGCGGCACCTACAAGGACCAGAAATTCAGACTGAAGGACATGGCCACCATAAAGCGCGACATCGACGAGATGTCATCGTACCGCTACGGCTTTCAGAAGGCCTTTCTCGCCGACGGTGACGTGCTGATACTTCCCAACGAAGATATCCTCGAGATCATGCATTATATCCGCAAGAAGAACCCGCAGATCGAACGCATCGGCGTCTACGGAAACACCAAGGCCATTCTCAAGAAAACCCCGGAGGAGCTCGCCGCGCTCAGGCAGGCCGGGCTCGGCATCGTGTACCAGGGCATAGAGAGCGGAAACAGGGAGGTGCTGCGGCGGATAAAGAAAGGGGCCTTTCCGCACAAACAGCTCGAGGCCGCCGAAAAGATAAAGGCCGCCGGGATGCTCCTCTCTCAGACGGTGCTTCTCGGCATTGGCGGGACGGAGCTCTCGGAGGTACACGCCATCGACACCGGCAAACACCTCGGCGCCATGTCGCCCCAGTACGCGGGCGCGCTCACCGTCATGCTTCTGCCGAACACGGAGCTCTACCGCGACGAGCGGGAGGGACGCTTCAGCCTGCCCGACAAGTTCGGCATGCTTAACGAGCTTCGGCTCATGATAATAAACATGAAGGTCAAATCGCCCTGCTTCTTCACCTCGAACCACGCGTCGAACTACCTGCCCATCCGTGCGAACTTTCCGGACGACAGGCACAGGGTGATCGCGCTCATCGACGAGGTGCTGAAAAAACGCGACGACCGGCTGCTCAAGCCCGAGCACATGCGGGCGCTGTGATCACATTCTACAGGGAGAGACAATCATGGATTCATCGATGGAAAACGCCCTGCGCTTCATAAGCGCCGAGCTGAAGGAAAACCCCGGGGCCGATAAAAACGCCCTTATCGACGAGGCCAGCCGCAAATACGATCTCAACCCCATGCAGACCGAGTTCCTCGTCAACAAGTACATACTGGAGCGGTGACGCTCCCCGCGGCGCTGCCTCAACGTCGCGCGGCCGCCTCCATTCCCTCCAGGAAGGCATCGAGCAGGACGCGCAATCCACCGAACTCCTCCGGACCGGGAACGAGCTCTCCGGCCCGCTGAATGAATTTTCCCTCGACCAGTTCCCCGCCGCAGTTGCGGACCAGCGCCCCTGCGCTCTCCGCCGTCGACTCGAGGTGAAACTGCAGACCGATGACCTTGTCGTTGTACGCGAACGCCTGGGCGGCGCACGCGTCGCTCTCGGCCGTCCGGACGGCGCCGGGTGGGATACTGAAAGTGTCCCCGTGCCAGTGGAAGGCGGTGAAGGTTCTCGGAAGCCCGGAGAACGCCGGAATTCCTTCCGCCGCCGGGACGAGCCGCACGGGGAACCACCCTATCTCCCTGTGGGCGTTTGGCCGCACGGTACCGCCCAGCACCACGGCCAGGAGCTGCGCCCCGAGGCATATTCCCAAGACGGCCTTCCCCGCGGCGACGGCGTCGCCGATGAAGCGCTTTTCGGACGCCAGCCACGGATACTCGTCTTCGTCGTACACTCCCATCGGTCCGCCCATCACGACGAGCCAGTCGAAGTCATCCATTGCGGGCGGCGATTCGTTGTCGAAGAGCGCCGTTCTCGAAAGCGAATGGCCGCGTTCCAACGCCCAGTCCTTGATCGCGGCGGGACCCTCGAAGGGAACGTGCTGCACGAAGTGGATTTTCATCGTGTTACCCCCGTAAATCCGCATATGCGGAGAATTACGGATATATGGTACACCGTACGGGCACCGGCATGCGCGAAAAATTCAGTCGCCGCGCAGAATCCGTCATAAATTTTACACGAGGGAAACATCCACACGGAAGTTGGCCGGTATAACAAAACGCCCCCGCCGTTGTCACGGCCGGGGCGTTTTCCGGGAATGCACAGTTGTTCGAAACGCCTATTTGACCGCCACGCGCATGTTCTCCAGATCCACGCGATATCCGCCCGAAACCATTACATGGCCTTTATACATATCGGAGGTGTCGGTGATCTTCGCCATGAACCAGGCTTCGTTGCGGGCTTCTTTCTTGGTCGCGGGGGGGCGATACGCGTCATCGCGATGGTTGCCCTCGAAGATGATGACGACCGCACCGAGCCTTATGTCCGCTCTGGTGGCGATCCTGGTCCTCCAGTAGTTCTTGGTCCAGATCTCCTTGCCGTCGTGGACCTGCATGAACTGGCCTTCGTACTTGGTCGCCGCGGTGGGAGCCGTTATCACCTTGGCAAGCTTGACGTACATCCAGGTTTTACCGACAAACGCGTCCCTGTCGACGAAATAGTCGTCCGGCTGAATGTAGTGGGCGTCGGAACCGTCGGAACCGGGCGCTTCCACGCGCTTTTTCGAGGTGGCGCCTTCCGAATCCGACGAATCGGATTTCTTGCCCGTGATTGAATCGGTATTGAGCGAAGACACCCTGTTGAAGACGTTCATGGCCATATCGCCCTTCGACGAGCCCTTTGTGCTGCAACCCGCGGCAAGTATCGCGACCATTGCCAGCGGCAGAATAACCGCTACTATCTTTTTCATCTGACTCCTCCTGATTGCTTTTGAATAATCGACCTGCCGCCGTCCCCGGGAACAGGCGTACATCCCGCCGGTGGCGGGACGGCATTGGATGATCCCTGGTTTTACGGCACGTCCGAATTCCGCGATGAGTGCGCATTCGCAATCTGATATCGCACCGTCCAAATGTCAAACACAATTGGACCGCGTACACTTCCGCGCCGATCGACGGCCGCAGGAGATATCGGGTTGACATTCCATCGCGTAATGTATTAATAAGGCACATGGTACCGGCGTGTTTACGCGATGTTTGACAAAACACGGCCCGGCGGAGGATCTCATGGAACTGCAGGAAGCGTTGACGAAGCGGCGGAGCGTACGGAAGTTCACGGACGACGCGGTGAGCGACGAAGAGATACGAACCATTCTCGAGGCGGCCAGGATCGCGCCCTCGTGGGCGAACGTCCAGCCGTGGGAGTTCATCGTGCTGCGCGACCGCGCGACGATAGAAAAGATCGCGGGGACCTACGTCGAAAAAAACCCGGCGACGAAATGCTCGCTGGTCGCGCCCGCGCTCATAGTGGCCTGCGGCCGTACGGGCGTATCGGGATGTTACGGCGGGAAGAACCTTACGAAGTTCAACGAGTGGTTCATGTTCGACCTGGGTCTTGCCGTCCAGAACCTGTGCCTGAAGGCTCACGAGCTGGGGCTTGGGAGCGTGGTGGTGGGCCTTCTGGACCACGACAGGGCGAAGGCCATTCTCGAGCTGCCGGCCGACCGCGAGGTGGTGGCATGCATCCCCGTCGGACACCCGGCCGTGGCCGGGAAGGAGGGCCCGCCGAGGAAGCCGCTTTCCGAGTTCGCCTTTATCGACGCCCACGGAAAGCCCTTCCCCGGGTAAACGGCCCGGCCGTCCTATCCGTTATGGCAGTCGTGCCCGTGTTCGTGCGCCGCGCACGAGCTTCCCGAGTCGCTGATGGAACCCGCCAGGTAAGCTTCGGCCGCCTGACGCACACCGCCCGAGCAGCCGCGCACAACGCGTATGCCGTGCATGGCGAGCTTGTTCACCGCGCCCTGCCCCATGTTGCCGGCGAGCATTATACCCACCCCCATGCCCGAGAGCACCCCGGCTATATCGGACTTGCAGCCGCAGCCGGCCGGCGAGGCCACCGACTCCTCGGCGACGATTTTTCCGTCATCGACCGAAAACACCGTAAAGCGCTCGCAGTGGCCGAAATGTCCGTCGACCTCGTTTCCCCTCGTCGGTAACGCAAGCTTGGTCATATACTCTCTCCTTCGTTTATCGGGCCTCTTCTCCGGACCCGGATTTTCACTTTTTCGCGTCAACTCCCTTCCGTCCGCAGCAGCGGCCTTCCGGACCCGGACAGCCGCAGCGCTCGCCGTGAAGCTCGACCGCACCGCCCTCTATCCTGATCGCCTTTCCCGAGACCAGCGCACCGGCGATCTTCTTCCGCGCCGACTCGACGATCCGCCCCAGCGTCTGGCGCGAGATGTTCATGCGCGCGGCGGCCTCCTCCTGGTACATCCCCTCGTGGTCCACAAGCCGCATCGCCTCGAATTCGTCGAGGGTAAGCAGCGCCTCTTCAAGAGAGGTCGAGGGGATACCCCTGGGCTTGTAATAGAGAACACCGGGATCGGCATGGATTCTCCTGCAGGTGAGTGGTCGCGCCATGATGCAATTATGGGCATATGCTCATTATATTTCAAGAAAAAAACGGTTATGCCGAAAAATCACACACGCCCGAAAATCGCCTTTGGCGCTCGGGCACGTCCAGACATGTCAGGACATTGCGGCTGCCATCTTTTTTTGTTGTTGTATCGGGCTGACGGTACATGCTATGTTAACCGTCGGCCATGAGTACAATACTGGACACAAAAGGGGAGAGGAAGCGCCGCATAGCGCCGTTCATCGCGATTATTGCGCTCGCGGCGATCGCCGTGCCGCCGGTCATCCTTTCGATCATCGCGCCGCGGAAGGCGCTGGTGCGCGAAACCGGGGGCGTGCACTTCGTCGCACGGCCGTTCATCATCGCCGGCGACCATCTTCTGTGTCTCAGGAGCCCCGAAAGCTTCGCGACGAGAAAGGCTGCGATAGAGTCGCCCGACGAGGGCTTCCGGCCCGCACTCGTCTCCCTTGCGGCCGTGGCGTTTATTGAAATCATCCCCGACGCGCCGCCGGCTCCCGAAACGGAGGGCGGCCCGGTCCCCGGCAGCCACCTGGGGACGTATCGCATCAACGCCTCGGGGAATCCCGGATACCTGTTTCTGGGGGCCAAAGACGGTTATGTTTACGGGTCGCTGCGCTTCCCCGAATGGGGGAAGGGCGTGGCTGAGCCGCTCAAGGGAGTGTACATCAGGGGAAACACCATCCGTTTCACCCGCTCCATTACCACACCGGCCGAGCGCGAACGGACCGGCTCGCCGTCATATTTTACGCAGATCTACACCGGGGAGTACCGTGACGGCGGGCGCGTCATCCAGGGGCGGTACATGGTGGGGGGCTCTCCGCGCATGTGGGACGCAAAAAAAACGCGATAGACTCCCGGCTCGCTCAGGCCTTCAGCTTCAGGCCGCGCATGATTTTGAAAAATATCGCCTTGTACTCCGGAAAACTCTTCTCCGTGGCGGTGCCCACCAGCACGTAGCCGCGATGCCGCTCCACCACCAGGCACAGCATGACCTTGAGCCTGAGCGCGCCCGCCCGGTGCGTGAAGACGGTCATGACGGCCTCGCGCCCGTCCAGCCTGAACTCGGTGCGCTCGGTTTCGCGGAATTCGCTGAGGGCCTTCGCGATGTTATCGAAGGTCATCTCGCGATAGTATTGCAGGCCGACGTCTTTCGGAAGGTCTTCGACCGAAATGTTGACGTTCTCCCTGAACGGGTCGCCTTTCTCCTCCAGGGGGCTCAAGGCCTGTACCACCGTGGCGCCGAGAAGCCCCTCGGTTTTGATCTCCCAGTCTTCAGGGAACACCACCGAAAAGCCCCTGGCGCGGTCGCGGAAATATCCCGGTTCTTTTTTCCCGCACGCAGGCGCGAGCACGGCCGAGACGGCGAGGACGAGTACCACCGCACGCACGATCGAAGTCCTGGACATCCGCATCCTCCCTGGCCTGGAATGGGGCGCCGGAGCGGGCACGTCCGGCCGCCACGAGTCCCCTGTTTAACATCTCCTCCAAAAAATGGCAAGCGCATAATGCGGAATCCGCCGCGCGGCACGCGCAATCCCCGGAAGAACTATCCATTCCCCAATATTTATTTGACTTTTTCCCCCGCGCGGATCAGAATAATGGCCATATTCGGAAAAGAAGGCGAAACGACATGCCCGGAAGAACGACGAAAAAAGCAACACCGCCGACTGCGTCAAGCCCGACGCGGACCCGGAAGAAAGCGGCGAAGGAGCCCGATTATCTCATCGCGCTGCTTGTCGACGGAACGGGTATCTACGCCTCGTGGAAGATATCGGACTCGCTGTACGGTAAAATCTTACGAAAGGCCCTCACCGACTACCACGGCGACCCCTACCTTTTTCTACAGGTGACCGCCGTCGACACGGGCGGCCCCGCCGAGCTCGAGGACATCCCGGTCTACGGCAGGGAAAACCGCTGGCACATCTTCACGACCGGCGCCATGGCGGGACGCAGGGTGGTGGTGCGCCTCTCGTACCAGACCGCGAAGGGGAAGCGCGAGAACGTGCTGCAATCCACCGAAATCGACATACCGCTCGGCGACGAGGCGCTGGTGGCGATCCTCAACCGGCCGATTCTCCACGACGAGCACCGGCTGCGGCTCTACGAGGCCAGCGGCATACGCGAACAGCACGCCCCCACCTCCCCGTCCCTAAGCTCGCCGTAAATGGGAAAGGGGCGACGGCGGAAGGGACCGGCCGCGCGGCTCGTACTCGTGCTCCACGCGCACCTGCCCTACGCGCGCATACCGGAGGAGCGCTTTCCCGCGCAGGAGCTCTGGCTCCACCAGAACATCGCCGAATGCTACATACCCCTGCTGCGCGCCATGGAGCGCCTGGCCGGCGACGGCGTGCATTTCCCGCTCACAATCTCCCTCAGTCCTCCGCTCGTCGCGATGCTTGGCGACGGCTACTATCGCCGTAAATTCGCCGATTACCTCGACTGCGTCACCGCGCTGGCGCGCGCGCACGCGACGCCGGACGGCGGCGCGCTGTCGGCGGCGCTTTCACACCTCGCGGACCGGCTCGGGGAAACACGCGACTGGTGGAACACCGCGGACGGCGACCTCGCCGCGCGATTCCGGCTGCTTTCGGAGCGCGGCGCCATCACGCTCGTCACGACCACCGCCACGCACGCGCTCCTGCCCGCGTACCGGTTCAGTTCCGCGCTCGAGCGGCTTCAGATCCGGACCGGGCAGAACGTGTTCGCGTGCGCGTTCGGCCCGGCCCCGCGGGGCCTCTGGCTTCCCGAAATGGGCTACCACGCCGGGCTCGACGGGCTTCTACGCGACTGCGGCGTGGAATACACCTTCCTCGAGGCGCACGCCGCCTACCACGCCGAGGACGGGCCGGAGCACGGCAACTTCATGCCGTTCGTCTCGGAAACGGGGCTGGCGATCTTTCCGCGCGAGCTCAGACTCTCCGGGGCCGTCTGGGCGCACCGGGTCGGCTACCCCGGCGACGCGCGCTACCGCGAGTTCCACGCCGACCATACCTGGCGGATGTCCGAACACGAGCTCGCGCGGATCGGCCTGGAGCGGATGCCGCTCGGAATAAAAGTACACCGCATAACGGGGAACGAAGTGCCGCGGGAGCCCTACGATCACCGCGAGGGAGAGGCCGCGGCCCGCGAGCACGCCGCCGACTTTGTCGCGCGCATACGCGGGCGTGCCGCCGAGGTCGCGCCGCTTTTGGGGCGCTCCCCGGTATTCACCCTGCCCTTCGACATGGAGCTCTTCGGCCACTGGTGGCACGAGGGCCCCGTATTCCTGGAGGAGCTCGCGCGCCTGGCGGACCGAGCGGGAGATATCGCCTTCGTGACGCCGGAAGAGCTGTTGCGGGAGGGTATCGATTCCCGCGGCAGGCCGGCCGAGTCGTCGTGGGGGAAGAGCGGCTATTTCGACACCTGGCTCAACCCGGCCTGCCTGCACGCCTATTCCATAATCGCCGAGCTCGGCGGGCGCCTCTTCGCGCGGAGGCCGAACGCGCGCACGCTCACCGCGTACCGCCAGGCCGCCGCCGAGATCATGCTGGCGCAGTCGTCGGACTGGCCGTTCTTCATCGCGTGGGACCGCTTCGCCGACTACGGGAGGGCGCGGCTGGACGAGCACATAACGGCCGCCGCGCGCATACTCGCGGGGATCGAGACCGGCGAGCTCGACGACGACTACGTCAGAACGCGCGTCGAGCGCTATCCCCTTTTCGCCGCGTCCTCGATCGAATCCATCATCTGATTCTCTTCCTTCCAGCCGCGCAGCGCGTGCCGGTAGAAATCAAAATCGGGAGTGGAGGCCTCGAGCTTCTTGACCAGGAGCTTGCGCGCCCAGCGCCGCTCGGTGTACTCGCAGATGTCGCGGATGTTGCGGCCCGAGAGGCCCTCGCTCGCGCCTCCGAGAACGTCGAGCTCAGCCTCGGAGAGATGGCGCGCGTAATTGCCGAAGATAGCGGCGCGCTCGCCCGCGCTCGGAAGCGGGAAATGGATGCTCTGGTCGAAGCGGCTGATGAGCGCGTGGTCCAGGTCCTTCTTGCGGTTTGTCGCGCCGATCGTTATGGTGCTCGCCACCGAGTCGATGCCGTCAAGCCGCCGCAGGAGCACCGAGAGCACGCGGCGCGTCGCCTCGAACATGTTCTGGTCGCGCGAGCCGGCGAGCGAATCGATCTCGTCGAGGAAGAGGATGCTCCCGCCAAGGTCCTCGCAGGCGTCGAAGATCTGCGAGAGGTTCTGCGACGACTGCCCGTACCACTTCGACATGATCGATTCTATGGGCACGTAGACCAGCGGCACCTTCACCTCGCCGGCGATGATGCGCGCGATCGTGGTCTTCCCGACGCCGGGACCGCCCTCGAAAAGAATGGCGCGCGGCCGGTTTGACTCGAAGCTGCGCCGCGTCATCTTCGCGATCGAATCGTAGATATCCGGGTTCATGAGCGGCAGGATGATCGACTCGCGGATCTTGCGCTTCACCTCCTCGTAGCCGGCGATGTACGACCAGTCCAGGTGGCCGCTGTCGCCGTAGATGCTCGCGCCCAGGCGCTTCAGGCGCACCGAGGGGTCGTCCTTCAAGCGCGCGTAGGCCGTCTTGAAGATCTCGAGCGCGAGCGCGATCTCCTCCTGGCTGAAGTTCCCCTTTTTCGAGAAGTCCGCGCGGAAGTTCGCGGTGATGCCGAAGAACTCCACCTTCAGGTTGTCGAGTATGTTCTCGGCTTTAAACAGGTTCTTGTTGAGCGCCTGCAGCGCATAGTAGCCGTCGTCGAAGGCGTGGATGCGGACGTTCCCCAGGTGCGCCTTGGCGATCGCGATGAACTGCACAACGAGCGAGTCGCCCAGGAAGGGCAGCGCGAACGACACCATCGCCGTGCCCTTCTCGAACGAGAAGCGCGGCGGCGGGATCTCCTCGGGAAGGTTCCGCCGCTCGATGAAGGCGAGCACCTCGCGTTCCACCTGCTCCTTCATGCGGTCGTAGGGGATAAGCTCTCGCTCACCGTTTTCGCTCATGGGCCGTCCTCTTCGCCGTGGTCTGCGCCCGCGCGCGTCCGGGCGCGCTCCTTTTGTACCCGGATTATGCCGGAAGTCAATCATTTATGGAATTCGTGGCCGGCACATACGGAATCGAATAAAATTGACTTTTACGCCGATGCCCGCCAGGATACAAGCGGTCATGGCGCCGCTGTCCGGAGCGCCAGGAGGCCGTGCCAGCCGGCGGCGAAAGCACCGCGACCTCCGGGATGTGTTACCTCCCGGTCACATCGGACCTTTATCCTTTTCCTTATATGAATGTGAATCCGCAGCAAAAAAGTCTTTTCCTGTCAGGCTCTGCCCCCTCGCCACCGCGGGTTTTACGCGCACGGTATCGTTGAAAAACTCGAAACGCTACGAAAGAAAACACGGGCATACGCGATCGGGCATTGCCTCGAGACCGAACCGGCTGCATGCCCCCGCTGCGGCGGGGCCATGATCGAACAGGTTAAATCACACATGTTATTTCCATTTTTAATTTGATTTCAATCACGCACTGTCGTATCATACCCGGATCAGGAAAAATTCTTTTCACGTCATTCTTCAGTGTACATCATGCGAGGATCCGAAGGGCGCCAATGGATATTCCGGGAACGAATCGTCAGTCGCATAACGCTGATCGACACGTCATGTTCGGGAATGAGGTGTCTTTATGAGCACGGAGATGACCATCGCCTGGATCGCGTTGATATGGGGCTGCGCAAGCGCGGTTTCGCTTCCCGTCGGCGCGTTTCTCGGGATATGGCTGAAACCACCGCAAAAAATCACCTCTATGCTCATGGCATTCGGAGGCGGGGCCTTGCTCTTCGCGCTTACGATTGAACTTTTCGCGCACTCCCTGCATCAGTCTCACGAGGGGCATGACATATGGATAGTACTGGCGACCGTTATCGGCGCGCTCACGGGCGGCCTGGTTTTCGAAACATTCAACCAGGCGCTCAGCAACAAAGGCGCGTTTCTCCGCAAGGCGTCGCTCTTCAAGAAGTACGTGCACAGGAAAAAAGAATTAAAAGCGCAGATGATGATACAGGGGCTGAGCAAAGTCAGATTTCTGCAGCTCTTACCCGCGGAATCCGTGGCTCAACTGATCCCCCATGTCAATATCCGGCATTACGCCGCGGGCACGACGATTTTTGAACAGGGTGAATCCGGGCAGGAGCTTTTTTTTATCGTGCGGGGGAAC
>CAZVEG010000089.1:0-15091 GCA_964625625.1 uncultured Leptospirales bacterium
CCATAACCGGAGAGTGCCCATGAAGAATTCATTTTCGCGTCATCCTTCGGCTTTTTCAGCCGAGACCGATCTTACATATTCCCGAAGAAGGCTGCTCGAGCTGGGCGCCGCCGGGCTGCTTGCCGCCTCCTTCGCTCCCCTCGCCGGGTGCGCCGCCGACGAGCCGCCCATCAATGCGCTCCCGGTGAAGCCTCTGGGACGCGTTCCCGGATTCGGGGGCCGGCTGCCGAACATCGTGTTTATCTACGCGGACGATCTCGGCTACGGCGACCTGAGCTGTTACGGAAGCAGGGCCGTCAGGACGCCCAATATCGACCGGCTGTCACGGGAGGGTGTCACCTTCACCGATTTCTACTCCTGCAACGCGCTGTGTTCACCCGCGCGGTACGGGCTTCTCACGGGTCGCTATCCGCAGCGCTCGGGGCTCGATTTCCCGCTCTGGGAGGGACGGAAGGGGAAGCTGGGCTTTCGGGTGTCGAAACAGCTGGGGCACATTTTCTCCAGGATGGGACTGGCGGACATGGGCAAGGAAAGCTCCATAAACGGCATCCCGACCGGGGAGATCACCATCGCCGAAGCCCTGCGCGAGGCGGGCTACCAGACCTGGGCCATAGGGAAATGGCATGTCGGTGATTTCGGCCTGTATCCCGAGTATCACCCGGAGAACAACGGCTTCGACCGGTTTTTCGGCGTACCTTACAGCAACGGGCAGGACCCCTTCCCTCTTTACCGGGGGAAAGCGCAGATCGAAGAAAATATCCAGGGCGACGACCAGGCAAAGCTCAGTCGGATATACACCGAGGAGGCGATAAAATTTATAGACGAACGGGACGGGAGGCCGTTTTTCCTATATCTGCCGTATAACGCTCCGCACAGGCCCCTGCACCCGTCGGAGAAATTCCGCCGCAAATCCCGCAGCGGTCTTTACGGCGACGTGGTGGAGGAGCTGGACCACTACGTGGGCAAGCTGCTGGACGCCCTTCGCGACAGAGGGCTTGAGGGGAATACCCTGGTATTCTTCTCAAGCGACAACGGGCCGTGGTATAACGGCAGCGCGGGCGGGCTTCGCGGCGGCAAGGGGCAGAGCTTCGAGGGCGGCTTCCGCGTCCCGCTGATCGCGAAATGGCCCGGGCGCATACGGCCGAATTCCCGATGCGGCGAGATGGCCTCCATCCTCGATATCTTCCCGACCCTTCTGGCGATCGCAGGCGTGAACGCGCCGGTGGACCGTATAATAGACGGAAAGAATATTACGGGACTGCTTACCGGAAAAAGTCGAAAGACGCCCCACGAGACGCTCTATTTTTATCACCATGACGATCTCGAGGGCGTGCGCAACGGTTCGTACAAATATTACCGGATGATAAACCATTACAAGTATCCCCTGCCGACCAACAAGAAATGGGGAGGCGTGGGAAAAGCCAGGATCGGCGAGTGGCCGCTTCTCTATGATCTCTCGACCGATCCCGGGGAAAGTTATAACCTGGCCCAGAACATGCCCGAGGTGGCGGAGCGAATGGAAGGGCTCATGCGGAAGTGGGAAGGTGAAATGGCCGAAAATGCGGCGGGAATCGTCAGGTAAGCCTCATTCCGAACAATCTCCGCGGCCGCGCCCGCGCTAAAGGGTGAACCCTGGGAACGGTGAGACTCTCCAGCGATAATTTTTATTGACAAATTTGCAATCTGAATGCAAAATTGTCGCATGTGGTTTGCAAGAAATACTGAACCTTTATTGAAGCGATACGCGCGACAGTTTCCCGTAGTCCTCGTCACCGGGGCGCGACAGACCGGGAAGACGAGCCTGCTGCGGCATTGCTTTCCCGATACGGCGTACGTAACGCTCGACGATCCGGCCGCGGCGCTCCGGGCGCGGAACGCGCCGGCTGATTTTCTCGCCTCTCTGCCAGCGCCATGTATAATCGACGAGGTGCAGTACGCGCCGGGTCTGTTCCGTCACCTGAAAATCGCGGTCGACGCGAAGAGCAAGCCGGGCCGCTATTATCTCACGGGTTCGCAGCAGTTCGGCCTGATGCACAATGTTTCCGAAAGCCTGGCCGGCCGGTGCGGCGTTATCACGCTCATGACGCTTTCGGTGGAGGAGATTCGAAGCGCGGCGAAGATCAGCGTGAGGGATTATATCATGAGCGGAGGCTACCCGGCGGTGCACGCCGGCGCCGTTGCCGAACCCGCCGACTGGTATCCTTCATATACCGCCACGTACCTGGAACGCGACGTCCGCAACGTGATCAATATAACCAGCCTTTCCGATTTCAACCGCCTGCTCCGTTCGCTCGCCGTGCGGACGGCGCAGAGCCTGTCGCTCTCCGACCTGGCGCGTGACGTCGGTATCGCGCCGAACACCGTCAGGTCGTGGCTGTCGGTCCTCAGTGCCTCCGGCATCGTCCATCCGCTCGAGCCGTATTTCAGAAACATGGGGAAGCGGCTCGTCAAGTCACCCAAGGTGTATTTCTGCGACACGGGGCTTCTTGTTCACCTGCTTGGCATTCGCTCGTGGGACGATCTCGTAGCTTCGCCGCTCGCCGGGGCGGTCTGGGAGACCTATGCCTTCAACCAGGTTTTCCGCTCGCTGCTTAAACGCGAGCCCGTATCGCCGCCGCTGTGGTTCTGGCGCACCCGCGACGGTCACGAAGTCGATTTTATTATCGAACGGGGAGGGGTGTTCACGGCGATCGAGGCGAAGATGAAGGAGTTGCCGGACGCGGGCGATATCGCGGCGCTGGACAGGTTCGCGTCGATCGTCGGCGAAAAGGCGTTCCGCAAGGGCTACGTGCTCTGCCCGGCGAAGGGCCCGTTCCCGGTCTCCGGAAAAGTCGAGGCCCATGACGGCGTCGGGCTCGAGCCGTAGTTTTCCGAGTATAGGTTGTGTCTACATGCGCCGGGTGTTATTTTTTTCGCAAAATGCGGTTTATTTGATACATTGTTTCCTCATGTATATCACCGGTGTTTTTCTATTGACACTGCATCTCCACCGTCATACCGCATGGTAAGCTGCGGAACGCGATGAACGCACACAACGACCACCTCGAACAAAAAATACTCTCCGGCGCGCGGATCGACCGCTCCGACGCCCTGGCGCTCCTCTCGTACGACCTGGCCGCACTCGGCCTTTTCGCCGACGCGCGGCGGAGGATGGTCCATCCCTCGGGCGAGGTGGGCTTCATCGTGGACCGTATCGTAAACTTCACCAACGTGTGCACCGCGGCCTGCGCCTTCTGCGCCTACCATGCCCGCGCGGGGCTTATCGAGCCCTACCGCATGACGATCGACGAGGTGCTCGGCAAGGTCGACGAGCTTGCCCGTGCCGGCGGCACGCAGGTCATGCTGCAGGGGGGTCTCGATCCTGAATTCGGCCTGGACGAGTGCCGCGCCATGCTCCGCGCCGTAAAGGAGCGCTTTCCCTCCATGTACCTGCACAGCTTCTCGCCCGCGGAGACGGTGCACCTGGCGCGACGCCGGGGCGTCTCCATTGCCGAAGTCATCGCAGCGCTGAAGGACGCCGGGCTCGATTCCATGCCGGGCGCCTCCGACATACTGGTGGACCGCGTGCGCCGGATGGTCAGCCCGAATAAAATAACGAAGGACGAATGGGTGGAGGTGATGCGTGCGCTCGCCGCGGCGGGGCTCAAGTCGTCCGCCACCATGACCTACGGGCTCGGCGAAACGCTCGAGGAGCGCGTCGAGCACCTGGACGTGGTGCGCGCCGTGCAGGACGAAACGGGCATACTGCGCGCCTTCATCCCCTGGAGCTTTTCGCCGACGCGCACCCGCATGGCCGATACGATACCGGCCACCGGCGTCGACTATCTGAAGGTGGTTGCCGTGGCGCGAATCTATCTTGACAACATCCGATTCATCCAGGCTGGATGGCTCACCGAGGGGCACAAACTGGCCCAGATCGCGCTCGCCATGGGCGCGAACGATATGGGCGGCGTGCTCACCGAGGAGGTGGTGGTGAAGGCCACGGGGGTCGAGACCACCGCCGACCGCGAGGGGATGGTCCGCGTCATCTCGGCCGCGGGCAGGGTCCCCGTGCAGCGGGATTCCGAGTACCGGACTATCAGGAGCTATGCGTGATGGTGAGCCTGCGCTACGAGATCGACAACGAGAGCCCCGACGAGAAAAAGCGCTTCATCCGCGCCATGTTCTCTTCCATTGTTCCTGCCTACGACCGGCTCAACCGCATCCTCTCCATGGGGATCGACGTGGCCTGGCGGCGCAGCGCCGTTCGCTCGCTCGGCGACATCGCCGGGAAGGCCGTTCTCGACCTCTGCTGCGGAACCGGTGACCTCTCGAAGGCGCTTTCAAAAAAGGGCGCGCGCGTGGTATCGCTCGATTTCTGCCCGGCCATGATTGAGCGCGGAATACGGCGCGGGGCCATCCGCGGGAGCGCCGTGGTGGCCGACGCGAGCCGCCTGCCGTTCCGGGACGACTCCTTCGACATGCTCACCATCGCATTCGGCATCCGCAATATACCCGACCTCGACAACTTCATCCGCGAGACGAAGCGCGTTTTAAAAGACCACGGGACGCTCCTCATCCTCGAGCTTACGCGCCCGGAGCGGAGGCTCATGGCGCGTCTGCATCACCTCTATCTGAAACGGGTGCTTCCGGTCGTGGGCTGGATGGTGTCGGGAAGGCTCACCGCGTACCGTTATCTCTCGAAGACCGTTCAAACCTTCATCGATCCGGAGTCGCTCGAGGAGCGCTTTGCCGCGCACGGCTTCGCCTGCGCGCACACGCATCATACCATGGGAATCGCGACTATCGTGGAATGCGTCATCGGGGGGAGCGACGGTGACGGGCGCGGCGACGAGCGCCGCACCCGTGCCGACGAGGGCGTTTCCACGGGCTACTCTATGGTGCAGCCGAACCGTGCGCCTTTGTAACGGGCCGTGTTCTCGCGGCCGAGCCCCTTCACCGTAACGGTCTTGTTCTTGTAATCGATCTCGCAGCTCGAAACCGGCAGCGACAGGCGCGACCAGTTGCGCGCCGCCTCCTCGGTCTTGCCCTCCACGAAGATGCTCGAGCACATGAACTTGGCGTAGGCTCCCGATGCCATGGGCAGAAAGGCGCTTATGTCCTTCCAGTTCGCCGCCACCCAGGCGCCGATACCCACGAGGATGACGAGCAGAAGAATGAGCGCTATTTTCAGTATCTTTTTCATGATGTCCCCCTATTTCCCGATGCTGTCGATGATCATCTTGAGGAAGCGGTTGCGGTCGAAGCTGGGCTTCTCGCGCGTGTCGCCGGTGTAGGCGATCACCATGTCGAGCGACGGGATGACGAAGATCATCTGCGACCAGTGTCCCAGCGCCATGAACATGTCGCGCGGCGCGTCGGGATACACGGGCGGAAGGTCCATCTCGGGAACGCCCATGTTGAGCCACCACAGCGCGCCGTAGTTGGCGTCCTTGCGGTCCTCGGCGTCGAGCTTGGTTTTAAGATAGGCCGGCGCGAGCGTCGTGCTGTAGCGCACCCATCCCTCGGGGAGAATCCGTTTCCCCTCCCACATGCCGTCGTTAAGGAAGAGATAGCCGAACTTGGCCATGTCGCGCGGCGTGGCGAAGACGTACGAGGAGCCCACGAAGGTGCCGGCCGCGTCGCGCTCCCACACGGCGTTCTTCATACCGATGACGTTGAAGAGTCTGTCCCACGGGTAGCGGTCGTACTCGGCCGCGCTCATGGTGCTCTTTAACATGGCCATGAGGAGGTTCGGCGTGGGGCTGGCGTATTCCCACTTCTCGCCGGGGGCGGCCTCGAAGTCCTGGGAGGCGGCGTAGGCGGCCATGTCCCTGTGCCCGGTGGTGAAGAGCATCGCGTTCACCGTGGACTTGAGCGGCGAGGCCTCGTAGGTCTCGTTGGAGTACAGCCCCGAGCTCATGCGCAGCAGGTGGTCCACCGTGATCTTCCGGTGATCGCCGCGGTCGAGCGCCGCGTAGTACCTGTACGCCGGGTCGGCGATTTTGATCCTGCCCTCTTTAACGGCGATGCCGTACAACGCGTTAGTGAAGCTCTTGGACACCGACCAGGTGATGTGCGCGCGGTCCCTGTCGAAACCGCCGGCGTATTTCTCGTACACCAGGTAGCCGTTTTTGATGATGACCAGTCCGTCGGTGCGAATTCCCTTGCGCTCGGCCTCGGGTCCCACGCGCGTGAAGGCGTAGTCCTCTACGGCCTTCAGTTTCGGCGAGCTCATTCCGAGCTCCTCGGGTTTTTTCACCTTCCAGTCCCTGGTGGGCCAGTAGTCGCGCGCCGTCTTCGGCGGGGCGAAGAGCGACTTCCCGCCGTCGCCGGCCTTCGCGTCTCTGGCGGCGTCGGCGAGCGTGATGTGAAGGCCCGTTGCGATCATCGCCGCGGCGGCGATGACGAGCGCCGTGCGGGCAAACCGTGTGTTCTTCATGCTAACCTTCCTTTTCTGTATTGTAAGAGGCCGCCGGCCCTCCGGCGGCCGCGGCGTATTACGATTTGGCGCCCAGCGGGTATTTCGCGCCGATGCGCATCACCAGGCCCGACATGTCGAGCTCGAGGTCGCCGCTTTTCAGCTTCGCGCTGCGGTATCCCGCCTCGGCGAAGAACTCGACCTTCGAGTTCTTGAACTGGTATCCCGCCCCGGCGAGTAGCTGCCAGGTGAGGCCGGTGAAGAATTTGTATTTTCGTTCTTTGTCGTAATCCTTATTGGTTACGGAATCCGTAAAATCGGGTTGTGAATAAGTCAGCAGCATGAACGAATAACCGAATCCAATGGTTGCGTATGGTGTGATAAAAATATAATCTTTCAATACGGGAAGACGTATCTGTGCGTCGGCAATTACCGGAAGCATATAGATGTTTGAATCTGCTTTAACGTCGACATCTACGCCAAGTTCGTCCTTAGTGCCGATCTTCCTGTCCCACCGTATCCAGTACAATCCCGAATCAAGCCCTATTGCGAAATACGGGTCCAGCACCCAGTTGTACTGGAAGTTGAGGTCCAGGCCGAACTTGTCCGGGTCGCTCGAATAGCCGGTGCCGAGCTTTCCCTGTACGTCGCGCTCGACGGCGAGCGCGGGCAGCGCGGAGAAGGCGAGCGCGAGCAGCGCGAGAACGATAAGCGTTCGTTTCATGTCGTATCCCCTCATCATTTGTCTGAACGTTAAACCTGTTTCCTTTTGAGATCACCGCGTCGGCCCGCGGCCTCCCCGCGATGACAGCTTACTCCAGAGGCACTACCCCATTACCGCAAACAAAACCCTGATCGGACGTGCATAAGGGCTTCGGAATTATCCTGTCATTGCGAGCCCCGGTCGTATCGGGGTGTGGCAATCTCTTTATACTATCAAGCCGTGCATAAATTCGTATCGATTGCGTAAAAATCCATTTGTCCGACTCGATTCCCCGCGAGCGTCACTTGATGCCGTCGATAATATTGTCGCCGACCCCGTCGCGGTGATAGCGGATCGTCACGGTGCGGCCGCGAAGGGGCTCGATCTTTTTGAAATAAGCCTGCATGTCGGCGGAGATCTTCTCCACGGGCTGCCCCTCGCGGAAGAAGTTCTTTACGAACACCATTTCGGTTTTATCGGCCCCCTCGGCGAAGATCATCACCTGAGCCAGGTCGTTCGTGGCGACGTTGACGACGCGCGCCTTCAGCATGCCCTCCTTCCCCGGTCCGGTGTCGCATCCCTTCATGCAGCGAAGGCCGGTGCCGAGCATTCCCAGCGCGAGAAGAAAACATGCCGTGCGAAAGAAGATTTTCTTGTTTACTCTCATGGCTTGTCGAGTACCTGTGGATATCCTGATTTGGTGAGCCGCGCCTTCAGCGGCGAAAGACACATCATCTATCAGTATATAGATAATTTCCCCAAAGTAAAGTACATTTTGACCGGTGAGTGCATGAAAAAGAAAAAGCGCGTTATAGAGGAACTCGCGCGGAAATACCGCGACGGGGCGACGCCGTTCTGCCGGCATTTCGGCGAGTGCGGGGGCTGCCTCTTTCAGGACATCTCGTACGAAAACCAGCTGGCGCTCAAGGCGGAGTATCTTCGCGGCGAGCTCGGCGGCGTGTGCGATGTCGGACAGGTGCGCCCCTCGCGCCCCTTCGGCTATCGGGGCAGGATGGACATGGTGACCGCGTTCGGGAAGGCGGGCCTCAGGAGGCGCGGCAGCTACCGGCGCGTGGTGGATATCGAGTCCTGCGACATCATGCAGGAGCGATCGAACGAAGTGTTTAAATCGATAAGACCGCTGATCGCCGAAATCGAGGACTACGATTATCTCGCGCATCAGGGGTACCTTCGCTACGTGGTACTCCGCCAGGGGATGTACACCGGACAGCTCATGCTGAACTTCGTCGTCGCGTCGCGCGAAAACAGCCTTGACGGCGTCATCGACGCGCTTCCGGAGAGAGTCGACTCGGTCTCGCTTCTTTTAAGCGATGGACGCGCGGATGTAAGTTTCGGCGAGGTTTTCGAGACCGTGCGCGGCGGGACGATCGAGGAGCGCCTGGGCGATCTCCGCTTCTCCATCGCGCCCAATTCGTTTTTCCAGTCCAATTCCTCGATTGCGCTGTGCATGTACGAGGGAATCCGCTCCATGGTGAAGGGCCGGACGCTCGACCTGTACTCGGGCGTGGGAAGCATCTCGCTCTTCGTGGCGGGCGCGGCCGAGTCGGTGACCGGCGTGGAGGTGAACCCGGAGGGCGTCGCCATGGCCGAGCGCAACCGCGAACTGAATGAAACTGAAAACGCGCGCTTCATCCAAGCCGACGTGCTCGATTACCTGCGCGAGAGCAACGGGCGCTTCGACACCGTGGTGCTCGATCCGCCGCGCGCCGGCATGCACCCCGCGGCGGCCGCGCTGCTTTCAAAGCTTGCGCCGGAGCGCATCGTCTACATGTCGTGCAACCCGTCCACCTTCCGCGACGACCTCGCCGCGCTCGCGGACTACCGCGTGGAGAGCTTCGAGGCCTTCGACATGTTCCCGCAGACGCCGCACATCGAGACGCTCGCGCTTCTCGTCCGGCGCTGACGTGTCGTCACTCCCGGCTGAAGACGATCTCGTAGCGCGTCCCGCCGTTCGATTCGACCGCCAGGCGTGCGCCCATCTGTCCCTCGGCGAGCCTCCCGATGAGGAGCATGCCCAGCGATCCGGTCCCCTCTTCCTTCATGCCCGGCGGGAGGCCGATCCCGTTGTCCTCGATCACAAGCCGCACCGTGCTCCTATTCTCCGATTTGAGCGCGACCCGGAGCACGGGTTCCCCCTCCCACCCCGGCGGGAAGGCGTGCTTCAGCGCGTTCGACACGATTTCCGTAACCACCAGTCCGCAGGGGATGGCCCGGTCGATGGTGAGCTCGATATTGTCAATGTCCGACCGGATGGAAACGGCCCGGGCGGGTTGAGAATAGGTGCGCACGAGGTCCCGAAGGAGCGCCCTGAGGTAAGCGGCGTAATCGATGTGGATGAAGTCCGCGGATTTATACAGTTTTTCGTGAATGAGCGCCATCGCCATGACGCGGCTCTGTACGTCGCGGAACACCTCGGCGGTCGTGCCGCCGCCGTGGCCGGCCTGGAGGTTCAGCAGGCTGTGGATGATCTGTAAATTGTTCTTTACCCGGTGGTGGATCTCCTTGAGGAGCACCTCCTTTTCGTCGAGCGACCGCCGGACCTGTTCGTCGGCGCGCACCCGGTCGGTGACGTCAACGCCCACGCTCCAGGCGGACCAGCCCGGAATGGGGAAATCCTTCGCGATGCTCGACCACTCGATGATTCGTTCGCTTCCGTTTTTGCAATGCAACGCGAGGCGCCAGTTGCGGAACCGCCCCTCGCTTCGCCCGAACTCAGCCATGATCTCCTCGAGCCGTCCGGGCTCGGGGTACAGAAGCCGCATCGCATCGGGGTTCCCCACCATCTCGCCGGCGGAGTACCCGGTCACGCGCTCGCATTCCGCGTTCCATACGGCGAGGACTCCCTCCATGTCGAAGGCGTCCATCATCACCGGCATGTTCTGCACGATGCCGCGCAGCCGCTCCTCGCTGTTTCGCAGTTCGGCCTCCACCCTGCGGCGCTCCTCGAGCTCGCGCTCGAGGTCGATGGTCTTCTGGCGCACCTGGCTCTTAAGGCTCCACGACCAGGTCAGGACGAGCAGGAGTATGAAGAGCCCTATTCCAGCGGCCCAGGCTCCGTATAGCGCGAAATCACCCAGCGATATCCCGGCCTCTCCCCCGAACCATCTGCGGTGGATCTGGTGATATTCGCCGGTCTCGCGGACGATCCGAAGGCCCTCGTTGAGCCGCGAGGCAAGGCGGGTGTCCCCCTCCCTCACCGCGAAGCAGTAGTCTCGCGGCATGATGGGGTCGCCCACCGTCGTGATGTTTCTCAGCCGGAACTTCCGCGCGTGGTAAAGCCCCTGGAGCTTGGACAGGAGCGCGGCGTCGTGCCGCCCCGAGGCGAGCAGGGTGAGCGCCTCGCGCTGGTCCGCGACCGGTATGACATGTACCACGAAGCCGAAATCGCGGACGAAATCGTGCATGATGTCGCCGCGCTGGACGATGATCTCTTTCCCGCGCAGGTCGGCGAGCGTCCGTACGGGCGAGCCGCCGCGGACGAAAATGGAGTGCGTGACGATGCTGTGTGGGGCGGTGAAGTCGACCGTCCGGTCGCGGTCCCTGGAGTAGTACATGCCGGTCAGCGCGTCGATACGGCGGTTTTCGAGCTCGCCCCGCACCTCGTTCCACACGCCGAGGCGCAGTTCGTAGTCCAGCCCCACGGCCGCCGCCACGGCGCGGAAAAGCTCCACGTTGAAGCCGTCGGGGCCGTGCTCGCCCTGAAACTCGTAGGGTGGATAGTTGTTGTCCCCGCGAACGACGAGCGGCCCGCCGCGGGCGTCGATGTGCGCGCACCAGAGGACGAGCGCTGTGACCGCCGTGAGAAAGCGCCGTCCGGAGCGACGCGGGAAATGTGAGTTACCTGTTTTCATGGCGAACGCGCGATAGTGTCGCATAACAAAGCGATACATTCAAGAATAATTGTCGCGGGTCGCCCGTCCGGGCCGAGTCGCTCTCCGGGCGACGGTCCCGCCGCAGAGCGCGGTCGCGTACGGTGCAACCCCCGTATCAAGCTTAGCGCTCCGTGGCGCATTTTCAAGGTCGTGGGGATTTCGGGCCATTCGGTTCGTCCGCGGATGATTTTTTGTTTGCCCGCGCGGCCGGGCGCTCATACAACGCCATTATGAATGGTGATGAAGCACACGGCGACAAAGCCCTGGCGCGACGGATACGTCAGCACGCGGCGGGAAAGCCGCACCGCTTCTTCGCGGTGGTGCAGCCGGGCTTCGAGGAGCTCGCGCTCGAAGAGCTTCGCGGCATCGGCGTTGCGGAGGAGTTTTCTCTCGTCGAGGGAGGGATCGAATTCGAGGCGCGCCTGGACGGCTGTTACCGCGCGAACCTGTGCTCGCGCGTCCTTACGCGCGTGCTCATGCGCCTGGACCGCTTTTCGGCGACCCATTTCGAGCGCCTGCGCGCGAAGACGGCGGCCTTTCCGTGGGAGCTGTATCTCTCCGGGGCCGCGCCCCTGGCGTTCAGCGTTTCGTGCTCGCATTCGCGCCTGTACCACACGGGCCGCATAGAGGCGGAGATGCGCGGGGCGATCGGCGAGCGGCTGGCACACTACGGAATAGACCTTCCGGCGGACGGGGGGGATGATGCGCGGGCGCGCCAGACGGTCTACGCGCGCTTCGAGAACGATGTGTGCGAAACGAGCCTGGATTCGAGCGGCGCGCCCCTGTACCGCCGCGGCTACAAGACCCATATCACGCAGGCGCCCCTTCGCGAGACCATCGCCGCAGCCCTGCTACGCGCGTCCGGAATCGAACGCTGCGATACGCTTATCGATCCCATGTGCGGTTCGGGGACATTCTCCATCGAGGCGGCCCATATCTGGAGCGGCCGCCGCCCGGGGGCGGAGCGCGCCTTCGCCTTCGAGCTCTGGCCGGCCTTCAGGAGCGCGGCGTTCGCTCACCTCAAGAAGACGCTCGGCCCCGACGCGTCCGCGGCACGGCCGGCGTCCGGGAAGAGCTTTTTCTGCGCGGACATCGATCCGTCAGCGGTGGAGACCGCGTCAGGAAACGCGCTGCGCGCCGGCGTGGAAGGGGTCGTCGTCCCGCGGCAGGCCGACTTCTTCGCGGCCGGTCCGGACGTGCCGATCGGGGAGAGGACGCTTGTGGCGCTCAATCCACCGTACGGCGAGCGCATCCCCCATAAAAACATCACCTCCTTTTACCGCCGTATCGGTGAGACGATCCGAACGCGCTACGCCTCGTGCGCGTACTGCGTCATCGTGCCGGGCATCGAGATCGAGAAGGCGCTCTCGCTGCCGTGGGACCGCAAGATCGTCTTCATGAACGGGGGCATCCGCGTGGCCGCCGTCATCAAACGGGCGCCGTAAGCGCTTTTTGATTGCGCTAATGGGCCGAAGCGCGTAGGCTGCCGAATTGCGGCCTGAGGGCCGGTGACCACCGACAACGAGGGAAGGATATGCAGAACGAGATACGAATACCGGAGCGAAACGACATTCCCGACGCGCATAAATGGGACCTCGCGCCGCTCTTTACCAGTGAAGACGAGTGGGAGCGCCACTTCGGCGAGCTCGAAAAAAGGATAGAGGGATACACCGCCTACCGAGGCCGCCTCGGCGAATCGCTGGCCGTGTTCAAAGAAGCGCTCGAGTTCGACCTGTCGCTCTCGCGCGAGCTTGAGCGGCTCTACACCTACGCCCATCTGAAAAGCGACGAGGACAAGACCAACCAGCGCTACATGGGGCTCTACGGGCGCGCCATGAACCTCTACAACCGCGCCTCCGAGCTTTCGAGCTTCATGACGCCCGAGATACAATCCCTGCCCGACGACACGGCGCGCGCCTGCATGGACGACGCGTCCATGAAAGACTACCGGTTCATGCTCGAAAAGATTTTCCGCTACAGGCCGCACACCCTTTCCGCGGAGATGGAGGAGCTTCTGGCCATGGGCGGGGAGCTCGCGCAGGCGCCGTCGCAGTTCTTCAGCCAGCTCGACAACGCCGACCTGAGCTTCGGAACCGTCACCGACGACGCGGGCCGCGAGGTGGAGCTGAGCCACGGCAACTTCGTCTCCTTCCTGATGAGCCCTTCGCGCGATGTGCGCAGGAACGCCTTCGAGCGGTACTACCGCGCGTACGAGGCGCATCGCCACAGCATCGCCGCGGCCTTCGCCTACTCGGTCAAGAAGGACCGCTTCTACGCGCGCGCGCGCAGATTCGAAAGCTGCCGCGGCGCGGCTCTTTTCTCCGACAACGTGGCGGAAGAAGTCTACGACAACCTGGTTTCGACCGTCCGGAAGAACAACGCGCCGCTCTTCAAGTACCTGGCGTTCCGGAAGGAGGCGCTCGGGCTTTCCGACCTGCACTTCTACGACACCTACGTGCCCATCGTATCGGACGTACCCTTCTCCATGAGCTACGAGGAAGCCGTGGATACCTGCGTGGCCGCGCTCGCGCCGCTCGGCGAGGACTATACGAAGACGCTCCGTGCGGGGCTTCTGGGCGGATGGGTGGACCGCTACGAAAACCGCGGAAAGCGCAGCGGCGCCTATTCCTCGGGATGCTACGATTCGCCGCCCTACATACTCATGAACTACCGCGACGACACCATCAACAGCCTCTATACGCTCATCCACGAGGCCGGGCACTCCATGCATTCGCACTACTCGGCGAAGGCGCAGCCCTATCACTACCACGAGTACACCATCTTCGTGGCCGAGGTGGCCTCCACCTTCAACGAGGCGCTGCTCAGCGCCTACCTGCTCGACAAATACGCCGGAGACGCGCGTATGCGCGCCTATATCCTCAACCGCGAGATCGACGACATACGCGGAACGCTCTTCCGCCAGACCATGTTCGCGGAATTCGAGAAGCTCTCCCACGAGCTCGTCGAGAATAACGATCCGCTCACGCTCGAGACGGTGCGCGGCGTCTACCGGAAGCTCCTGGGTGATTACTTCGGCGACGCGCTCGTCATCGACGACGCTCTCTCGCTCGAGTGCCTGCGCATCCCGCACTTCTATTCGGCCTTCTACGTCTACAAGTACGCCACGGGCATTTCGGCGGCGCTCGCGCTCGCGGAGAAGGTGCTCTCCGAAGGCGTGCCCGCGCGCGAGCGCTATCTGCGCTTCCTTTCGCTCGGCGGCACCATGTTCCCGATCGACGAGCTCATCGAGGCGGGCGTGGACATGCGAAATTCCGGGCCGATCGAAAACGCCATACGCTATTTCGAACGGCTGGTCGACGAGCTGATGGTCGCGTACCGCTCGCTGAAACATGACTGAATGCCGCGAGTCGGGTAAGGAAATCACATCATGAACGATCTCTTAAAGGCGGCCGTGCTCGGCGTGGTGGAGGGCGTGACCGAGTTCCTTCCCATCAGCTCCACCGGGCATCTCATCATCGTGAACGATTTCATCGGATTCGGGGGCGACTTCGCGAACTCGTTCAAGATCCTCATCCAGCTCGGCGCGGTGATGGCCGTGGTGGTGTATTTCCGCCGCCGCCTGTTCCCCTTCGGCGCGGCCGCCTCGTCGGCGGAGAAAAACGCGGCGTGGGGCATATGGATGAAAACGGCGGTGGCCCTCGTGCCGACGGTCGTGATAGGCACGCTCGCCGGGGAGTACGTCGAGGCGAAGCTTTTCAATCACATCGTGGTGTCGGTCGCGCTCATCGCGGGCGGCGCGGTCCTCGTCGCCGTCGACCGGCGGGGAAACGGCGGCTCGCGCATCCGCTCGGTCGGCGCGCTCGGTTACGGCACGGCCTTCCTCATCGGCCTCATCCAGTGCGTGGCCATGGTGCCGGGCGTCTCGCGCTCGGCCGCCACCATCGTCGGCGCCATGGCCCTCGGCGCCTCGCGCGTGGCGGCGGCGGAGTTCTCGTTCTTCCTTGCCGTTCCCACCATGGTCGCGGCCTCGGCCTACGCGCTCGCGCGGCACGGCTTCGTGCTCTCGAACGGCGAGGCCTCGGCGCTGGCCGTCGGCTTCGCCGTGTCCTTCGCCGTCGCGCTCGCGGTGGTCGC
>CAZVEG010000090.1:0-14951 GCA_964625625.1 uncultured Leptospirales bacterium
GCCCCCCCCACCCCGACTGGATGATCGGCACCATAGTACATTATCTGCTCAAGGGCGTGCCCGAACTCGATGAGTTCAACCGTCCCAGGCTCTTCTTCGGCAAAACCGTGCACGAGCAGTGCGAGCACCTCTCCGATTACAAGCGCGGTCGTTTTGCGAAACACTGGGGCGAGGAAGGCTGCCTGTACCTGCTCGGCTGTCTCGGCATGGACACCGGCTGTGACATCCCGAAACGTAAGTGGCTGGGCGGTGTCAATTCGTGCACCGGCTGCGGCTCGGGCTGCATAGGCTGTACCGAGTCCGTATTCCCCGATTACGGCAAGCGGGGCCTCTACAAGCATCTTACGGCAAGCCTCGACGAGATCAACGGGCTGGAAGAACCGCAGATCCGCGCGGCGGTGTTGAATCTCAGGAACGGAGGTAGCATCAATGGCTAAGATTTACCTGGATCCCATAACCCGGATAGAGGGTCATCTTTCAATAGAAATCGACGTACAGAACGGAAAAGTCGTCGACGCCAAAAGCAAGGGCGACATGTTCCGTGGATTCGAGAAGATATTGCAGGGACGCAATCCCGTGGACGCCAACCAGATCACCCAGCGCATCTGCGGCGTGTGTCCCGTATCGCACGGCATCGCGTCGAGCAAGTGCCTGGACGCCGCCTTCGGCATAAAGGCGAATAAAAACGGCCGCCTGCTCCGGAATCTCGTGCTCGGCGCCAACTTTCTCCAGTCCCACATCCTCCACTTCTATCACCTGTGCGCGCTCGACTATGTCGACATTACCGCCATCCTCAACTACAAGGGAAGCGATGCGGGGCTCAAGGCGGTGCAGGCGTGGGCGAAGGAAGAAATCGCACTTAAAAAAGGACGCATCGACCAGATCGCGGCGGTGAGTCCCTTCCTTCCGCGCTACGAGGCGAAGGATTCCTACATCGCCGACGCGGACCTCAATATCGCGGCCATCGCGCACTATCTCCAGGCGCTCGACATTCGCATGAAGGCACACAAGATGGTCACGGTATTCGGCGGACGCGCACCACATCTCATAGGCCTCGTCCCGGGCGGACTGACCCAGGTACCCACGCGCGCGAATATACGTGAATTCAGGAAATACCTCGACGAGGTTGAAAAGTTCGTTAACGACGTCTATATAAAGGATGTCATCGCAGTGGCCCGGGCCTACTCGGATTATTTCAAGCTGGGAAGATACGAAAACCATCTCTCCTACGGTGTTTTCGAATCCGACGATACCGGGTCCGCCTTCATGTTCCAGCAGGGAGCGCTTTCGGGCGGGAAGGTCGAAAAGCTCGACACCGCGCTGATCCGCGAACAGGTCCGTTACGCGCGGTACAAATCCGCCTCCGACCTGCACCCGCTCAATGGCCAGACCGAGCCCGATCCTCACAAGGGCGGCGCGTACACCTGGCTCAAGGCGCCGCGCTATGACGGCAAGCCCATGGAGGTAGGCCCGCTCCCCCGCGTCGCAATAAGCTACCTGTCCGGCAACAAGGCGGTGAAAAAAGAGGTCGACGCCGTGCTCAAGGAATTCAACGCCGATATCTCCGCCGTTTTCTCCGTGCTCGGACGTCACGCCGCACGCGCTATTGAATCCAAACTGCTGTGCGTCCAGATCAGAGAATGGCTGGATGAGCTCGAGATAGGAGGCGCGCCGCGATCGACCTACGAGATACCGCTTAAGGGTGAAGGAGAGGGACTGGTCGAGGCCCCCCGCGGAGCCCTCGGGCACTGGATCGTCATCGAGGACAAGAAGATCGCCAATTACCAGTGCGTCGTTCCGACCACCTGGTTCTGCGGCCCGCGCGACGACAGGGGCAATCCGGGCCCGGTGGAGCAGGCCCTCATCGGTACGCCGATCGCCGACCCCGCGAATCCCGTCGAGGCCGCGCGCGTGGTTCGCTCGTTCGACCCCTGTATCGCCTGTGCCGTACATGTCGTGGAGGGCGACAGGGATATAGCTCAATTCAGAGTGTGCTGATATGAATGTTACCGGAGGCGGGGCGCCCTATCCTGCGCCCCGTCGCAATTTTTTAATTGCTTCTGTACAATCGTTTACTAGCATTGCAACCACGATACAAAACTAACGATCAGGACACCACACCGTGCACAATGAGGTCAGCCATGGAGATCAAGGTTCTTAAAGACATCCTCGCATCGAACGAAAGCCGGGCGGAGGAGATCCGCACGCTTTTAAAAGAGAAAAAAATCTACATGATCGACCTCATGAGCTCGCCCGGCTCGGGGAAAACCGCACTCCTGGACCGTATCATCGGCTCGCTCAAAAGCCGCTACCGGATCGCCGTAATCGAGGGTGACATCAAGACCACCAGAGATGCCGAAAGGCTCGCCGGGCACGACGTTCCGATCATACAGATCGAAACATCGCTATTCGGCGGAGACTGCCACCTGGAAAGCTCGTGGATACGCAAGTGCCTGGAGGGCTTCGATCTCGACTCGCTCGACCTGGTCATCATAGAGAACATCGGCAATCTGGTCTGCCCGGCCGAATTCGAGCTCGGCGACGACGAGCGGATAGTCGTCCTCTCCGTCACCGAGGGAGAGGACAAGCCGGTCAAATACCCGCTCATGTTCAACTCCTCGCAGACCCTGCTCCTCAACAAGGTCGACCTGCTTCCGCACCTTGATTACAGCGTTGAAGAGGTGATGGCGAACGTAAAGCGGGTCAATCCGAAGATGACGGTTTTCAGGACCAGCGCCAGGACGGGAGAGGGGATAGACGAGTTCGTCGCGCATCTGGCCGCCAACATCGAAAAGAAAAAACGGCCTTTACACTGAACGCAAAAAGCGAAACGGCGGCCTTTCCGGTCGCCGTTTCGCTTCAGTCGCTCGTCCCGAACCAGGGGCCCGGCCGGATGTCAGGCATCCTTCTTTTTAAACTTCGACTGCAGGCTTCCTATCATGTTGAGAAGCTCCACGATATCCTTCATGTCCTCATCATCCGCGAAGCGCTGGACGTCGGAAATGATAAGCTTCGCCTCGTTAAGCTGCTCCACCGCCTTTGCATATTTTGTCATGACTGCTCCTCCTGTGCTCTTCCCTCACTCCGGCCGGGTGAAGTACGGTCTTTCTCCACGATATGGCGTCTTTTCTAAGTGACATACCCTATTTTGTCAAGTATAGAAAATATAATATACAATATTTAATAAATAATGAGCCGCAATAATAGACCCGCTGGCACCGGTTCCACCAGAACGCCCTTACCCGTCTCCCCGCAGCATCCTGAAGCACGCCGGCATCGATTCAACGGACAGGCGCATATCCCGGGTCGATGATCTCATGCGATCACACTCGAATAGCCTGCACCCCCGCGGCCGGGATGCGTAGATCGCGCAACGACCATTTTCGTCAAGATGAAGGCAGGCCATGACCGATTTCTCATCATCGAGGACGAGCTCAACCTGCTCCCCGGTCACCGGGTAACGGGGGCAGCACAGCAGCAGTTTTTCATCCCACTCGCACGTTTCGCATATGCTCATGATATCCCGGCATTCCGATTAATTGTCCGTTAACCCGGCATACGGCCCGAACGACTCCTCAGTCGAGAGAGTAAAGCGCCCGATACGCCCTGCCCGCTCCCGGCGGTATATCGTCAATCTCCTCGAAGACTATTTCCGGGATCGCTCCGGCCCTTTCCTTCACGGCCTCCGTAACGAGGATTTCCCAGGCTTTCGATGTATCCTCTCCCAGCTTGCTCGCCGCGTTCACCTCGGCGCCGAACACGTCGGTATCGCCGATACGCAGCATCTTGCCGAAGCCCAGCCCCACGCACAGAAGCACCTTCTCTTCATCCACCTTGTCCGCGTTATACGTTTTGAGCACACGCTGCATGTGGACCGCCGCCTGGAGGGCCTTCCTGACATTGCGGAAGATCACGAGAAAGCTGTCGCCTTCAACCTTGAGGAGGATGCCGTCATGGTCCTCGATTATCGGAATGAGGATGCGCTCGGACTCGTAGATGGTCTGTAAAAAATGTATGATGCCGAACTTCGCCACTCCCCGCGAAAATCCCGAAAGATCGGTGAACATCACGCACCATTCCTCGCCGAAGAGATCCCAGATGCGCGCATCGATGTTCGTCTTGTCCGCTCCCGGCTCGAGTCGAGCCTGTATGAGCCGTTCCAGCCGGTCCTCGGATGCGCCGGCGATTATCGATCGTCTATATACCATGGCTCCTCCCGCACATTTACGCCATTCAGTATACCGGCGAGCGGCCTTGTTGCAACGAAGAAATTTGAGCGTACAACAAAAAGCGGGCGTCCTTTCGGGCGTCCGCCTTTTCCAGCCGGGATGCTTTCTCTAGCGAACGTCGTTTTTAAAACCGCGGACGATTATAAGGCCCAGTACCACGCAGGCGATGTTGATAAAAAGGTTGGAAACAAGGTCCATGGTGGAAGCGGCATACACGCCGTTCTGATAGTTGAAGCACATGTCGAGCACGCCGAGAAAGAAAAGCGATCCGGCGCATACGAGGGAGATAGCCTTGCCCAGCGGATTCCCCCTGAAAAGCATGACCGAGGAGGCGATGAGCGCGAACGCCATGATGATGTCGGGTATGGGAAAAGAGTGTTCATAGGCGAAGTAGCAGGGCGGCGGGTTTTCCGGAGCCATGCCGACGGTGAAGAATCCCACCCAGAAAAGGATGAGCCCCAGCGCCATTACGAGCTGCAGTACTGCGATGGTCTTGATCTTTTTTTCCATTACCATTCTCCAGTCTGAAGATATGTGTCGATGGCCATAGCGGCCTTTCGTCCCGCTCCCATTGCGAGGATGACCGTCGCCGCACCGGTCACTATGTCCCCGCCGGCGAACACGCCCTTGCGGCTCGTTTTCATGCTTTCCTCGTGGGCCACGATATTTCCCCATTTGTTGAGCGCGAGTCCCGGTGTGGTCCGGGGGATAAGCGGATTGGGCCCGTTCCCGATCGCGACGATCGCCACGTCGATATCGATGGTGAACTCCGAACCCTTCACCACGACGGGACGGCGCCGTCCCGAATCGTCGGGCTCGCCGAGCTCCATGCGGACGCACTCGACCGCCTTCAGTCTTCCTTTTTCATCGCCGATAAAGCGCACCGGGTTGGTGAGAAGCTGGAAGATCACTCCCTCCTCCTCGGCATGATGCACCTCCTCGACGCGCGCGGGCATCTCGGCCCTGGATCGGCGATAGATGAGGTGGACCTTCTTGCTGCCCAGACGAAGCGCCATACGTGCCGAGTCCATCGCGACGTTGCCACCGCCGACCACGGCGATCGAATCGCCGCGCGCGATCGGCGTATCGTATTCGGGGAATTTATATGCCTTCATGAGGTTCGCCCGCGTGAGGTACTCGTTGGCCGAGTACACTCCCTGCAGGTTCTCGCCGGGAATCTCGAGGAAGAGCGGGAGCCCCGCCCCCGTGCCGATGAATACCGCGTCAAAGCCTTCGGACAACAGGTCGTTGACCGTCCCCGCGGATCCGACAACGCGATTCAGCACGATCTCGACCCCGAGCTTCTCGAGCGCCTCGATCTCGTACTGTACGATCGCCTTCGGCAGGCGAAACTCCGGGATGCCGTACACCAGAACGCCGCCGGCGCTGTGGAAGGCCTCGAAAACCGTCACGCGATAGCCCATCTTGGCGAGCTCCCCCGCCGCCGTAAGTCCCGCGGGTCCCGAACCGATGATCGCGACACGGCCCTCCTTCCGCTCGCTCGCGGCCCTGATCTCGAGCTGTTCCCGCTCCCGTTCGTAGTCCGCGGCGAAACGCTCGAGCTTTCCTATCGCCACCGATTCGCCCTTTTTGGTGAGCACACAGAGCTTCTCGCACTGTTCCTCCTGCGGGCAGACACGCCCGCATACGGCCGGTAACGAGTTGGTCATTTTAATAACATGGATGGAAGCAAGAAAATCACCATCGCGTATCGCCTTGATAAAACCGGGGATGTCGACGCGCACCGGACACCCATCCACACAGGTGGGCCGCTTGCACTGCAGGCATCGAGAGGCCTCAAGGCGCGCGGTCTCGTCGGAGTAGCCCCGGGGAACCTCTCTGAAGTTGCGCACCCGTTCCACCGGGGGCTGCTCGGGCATCGGCTGGCGCGGGACCTTATCCTTCATGACCGACCTCCCCCAGCCTGCACCTGTGCTCCCGCATCGAAACGGCCTCCTCGTCCCTGTAGGTATTGAGCCGCGTCATGAGCTCGTCGAAATTCACCTGGTGCCCGTCGAATTCCGGACCGTCCACGCAGGTGAAGCGCTTCTCTCCGTTCACCGTCACGCGGCAGCCGCCGCACATTCCGGTGCCGTCCACCATCACGGAATTAAGGCTTACGAGGGTCTTTATGGCCGACGGGCTCGTGAGCTCGCTCACCGCGCGCATCATCGGCACCGGGCCGATGGCCACCACGATGTCCACCTTTTCCGCCGCCATGATTTCGCCGAGCGCCTCGGTCACGAAAGCCCTGCGCCCGTGGCTCCCGTCGTCGGTGCAGACGACGAGCCGTTCGCTCACCTCGCCCATTTCCCTTTCAAGAATCAGGAGGTCTTTCGTTCGCGCGCCGATCACTCCGATCACCCTGTTTCCCTCGCGGTGCAGCGCCGCCGCTATTGGGTATATCGGTGCGACCCCGATGCCTCCGCCCACACAGACCGCGGTGCCGAAATTCCTGATCTCCGTCGGATGGCCGAGCGGCCCGGCGATATCTTTAAGCTGCTCGCCCGCCTTCATGCGCGCCATGTGCTCCGTCGTCTTTCCGACGATCTGGTAATAGAGCGTGATGGTGCCCTGCGCCGTGTCCACGTCGGCGATGGTAAGCGGAATGCGCTCACCGTACTCGTCGATGCGAAGCATGATGAACTGTCCCGGCCTGCGATACCGGGCGACGTCGGGCGCGTCCACGATCATCTTCCCGACGTTCGGTGATATTTTTTCGTTCAGCCGTATAAGATGCACACTACACCCCGTGATGAATGGACGGCCGCGCCACAGCGCGATCGCCGCTAATGTATCGAAGCCTCTCCGCCCGCACGGTCCGTTAACGGCCGAATCCGTATCGACCACGGCCGACATTAGCCCCGGTAAAACGAATAAATAGTATCACTAATCTGATGAGCATTCGTATGTCAATTGGTTTTCGCCCATGCAGCCGGGGCCGTGAGGCCGGACATGGGCGTTTCCTGGTGTGTGGAAGCACTCATTCGTAAAAAACAACAAACACCGATGGGTGCATGCTTACAGGAAGTGGACCGCTCCGCGGCATCCTTTATGATTCAGCTTGATGCCGCGAATCGGGAAAGATGTCTGTGGGGATCGCGGCTATTTTCCGACGAGCACGCGCAACGCCTTCGGATCAACCTTGTAGCCGCCCGATACCGTCAGATGGCCCTTATACATATCCGAAAGGTCGGTTATCTTCGCCATGAACCACGAGCTCGTCCTCGCCTCATCCTTGTTTTCGGGCGCCCGGTACACTCCCCCGTCTCCCTGGGCGTCAAGCACTATCACGACGGCACCGAGCTTGAGATCGGCCCTGGTCGCCATTCGCGTCTGCCAGTAGTTTTTTGTCCAGAGCTCGCTTCCGTCCCCGACCTGCATGAATTCCGCCTCGCTCTTGGTCTCGGTCGTGGCGGGTGTCTTCATCTTCGCCAGCTGCACATAAATCCATGCCTGGGTCTTGTATGGCTCCTTCGATATGAAATAATCGTCCGGCTGAATGTAATGCTCGTCCTCCTCGGCAAAAAGCGCCCCTGATACCGCAACGAACGCGAAAAGCGTAACAAGCACGAGAGTCTTTTTGAATGAATCAACACGCGACATGGCATCCTCCCTCATAAATTGAATTAAAACACCGTTACATAGAGAAACGCGGTTCGGATCACCCGCCTTGCCCTATCCGGAACCGGCATACTACGGTCTTGAATCGCAAAAGTTCCTTCCTGTAAACCATACTTCTGCCGAAAAACCAGGTGCAGCCCGATACCGGTACTTAGGCGGCACCGATTCAAAATAATCAAATTATATTCCACCGTCCATATCATTTTTACGGCACCGTGTGAAGATACCTTTCCAGTCAATTTGAGAATAAAAATTTGACAGGCTCCCGGCAGGGGACGTATACTTTACCGAAAGATCAGTGAGAGGAGAATCTCTTCCATGGCACTCATGACCCGCGTCGAAGGAAAGGAGAAAGGAACCATCGTACTGTACGCGCTCAGTACCTGCGTGTGGTGCAAGAAGGCCAGGGGGCTCCTGGACGAGCTTGGGGTCGCCTATGACTATGTGTACGTGGACCTGCTCCCCCGCGAGGAGAACACCGCGATCAAGGACGAGATGCGCCGCTGGAACCCCCAGGGCTCCTTTCCGACAATCGTCATAAACAACGATCGCTGCATCGTGGGGTTCGACGAGGATAAGATCATGAAGGAGATCGGGAAATGAGCAACGACGCGATCGGCCGTGGGGAGATGGAAAAGCTCTACCGGCGTCTTTTCGACGAGGCCGAGTCCGGCGGTTATCACCTCAACCCGGACGTCGCGTTCACCATGGAGCTCGTCGAGGGTCTCATCGTAAATGAACGGCGATACGGCTACCGGGCGTGTCCCTGCCGCCTGGCCTCCGGCGTGAAATCCGGGGACCTCGACATCATCTGCCCCTGCGACTACCGCGATCCCGATCTGGACGAATATGACGCCTGTTACTGCGGCCTGTATGTCACGCGGAAGGTCCTGAGCGGGGAAAAATCAATACACCCCATTCCCGAGCGCCGTCCCCCCGAGGATGAGCGAAGCGATACCGCTTACAACGGTCCCGAAACCGTTGCCCCGAAAAAGCTCCCCTATCCCGTGTGGCGCTGTAAGGTCTGCGGTTACCTCTGCGCGCGCGACAATCCTCCCGAAACATGCCCCGTCTGCAAGGCCGGGAAAGATCGCTTCGAGCGCTTCTTATAGCATCGAACCGGTTTTTTTCTTGACACCGGGGAGTCCGCACCGAAGGTATCAAAAGATTTTCGTTCTTTTATAGGTCTTTATCCAATGTCAGCAGTTCCGCGTTATTCCCGCGCACGCCTTCTCTTTTAACAGCCGATAAAGGAACTCATTCTTCGCACCATACAGGGGGTCTGCAATGCAGAAAGAACCATTGACGCGCCATAAGGGCGTTCTTGAGTGGGTCGACGAGATCGCGCGTCTCACCACGCCCGACCGGATACTCTGGATCGACGGATCCGAAAGGGAAAAGGACGAGCTCACCCGCGAGGCCTTCGGCACGGGGGAGCTCGTCGAGCTCAACCAGAAAGAGCTTCCCGGGTGCGTCTACCACCGTACGGCGGTGAACGACGTCGCGCGCACCGAAAATCTTACGTTTATCTGCACCTCGAAGAAAGAGGATGCGGGCCCAACCAATAACTGGATGTCACCCGCGGACGCCTACGAGAAGCTCGGAGCGATTTTCAGCGGGTCCATGAAGGGAAGAAAGATGTACGTCATTCCGTTCATCATGGGGATTCCCGGGTCCCCCTTCAACAAGGTCGGCGTGGAAATCACCGACAGCATCTATGTCGTGCTGAACATGCGCATCATGACCCGCATGGGTGAGCTCGCATGGAAGGAGCTGGGCGACAACGGTGTGTTCACCAGGTGCCTGCACGGAAAGGCCGACCTGAACCTGGACCGCCGTTTCATCTGCCACTTCCCGGAAGACAACACCATATGGAGCGTTGGATCGGGATACGGCGGCAACGTCCTTCTCGGAAAGAAATGCCTGGCCCTGCGCATAGCGAGCTTCCTCGCGCGCAACGAGGGCTGGTTCGCCGAACACATGATGATCGTCGGGGTCGAGAATCCCAGGGGCGAGGTGGCCTATATCGCAGGCGCCTTCCCCAGCGCCTGCGGCAAGACCAACCTTGCCATGCTGATCCCTCCCGGCAGCATGCCAGGATACAAGGTATGGACCGTCGGCGACGACATCGCCTGGATGCGCGTCGGCGATGACGGGCGCCTTTATGCCATCAATCCCGAGTACGGCTTCTTCGGCGTGGCTCCCGGCACCAACTACAAGACCAATCCCAACGCGATGGAAACGATCCGGAAGAACACCATTTTCACCAACGTACTGATGAAAAAGGACGGAACGGTGTGGTGGGAAGGGATGGACGGCCCCGCCCCCGACGAGGGCATCGACTGGAAGGGCGATCCATGGACGAAAAGTTCGAGCGAGCCCGGTGCCAATCCCAACAGCCGTTTCACCGCGCCGGCGGGCCAGTGCCCGAGCATTTCACCGCACTGGGAAGACCCGAAGGGGGTTCCCATCTCGGCGTTTCTTTTCGGCGGGCGCAGGGCGAGCCTGGCTCCGCTCGTATACGAATCGCTGAACTGGCAGCACGGCGTCTTCGTGGGCGCGACCATGGCCTCCGAGCGCACCGCGGCCCAGTACGGAAAGCTCGGCGAGGTCCGGCGCGACCCGATGGCCATGATCCCCTTCTGCGGTTACAACATGGGGGACTATTTCAAGCACTGGCTTTCCATGGGCAAAAAGCTTTCCAGCGCGCCGAGGATATACAACGTCAACTGGTTCCGCCAGGACGAAAACGGCAAATTCCTCTGGCCGGGATACGGCGAAAACCTTCGCGTGCTGAAATGGGTTATCGACCGCTGTTTCGACCGGGTCGACGCGCAGGAGACGCCGATCGGCTATGTTCCCAGGCCGGATGATATCAACACCGAGGGGCTCGACATCAGCGAGGGCGTACTGAAGAGCCTCCTGGGGATAGATAAAGGCCAGTGGATCCAGGAGCTAAAGGGGCTTCGGGAATTTTTCGAAAAGTTCGGCGACCGCCTGCCGAAGGAAATATGGGATGAGTTTCACGCGCTGGAAAAGCGACTCGCCTAACACCGAATTACAGTAACGACAGGGCCCCCGCAAGGGGGCTTTGTCGTTACTGGCGAAAGCGTTGCGCCATCGGGATTCGCCGGCCGATGCCGAAAGCTTTGGTGGTCACCTTCAGCCCCGGCGGGGCCTGGCGCCGCTTGTACTCGTTGCGGTCAACCTTTATCAGAATATCGCGGACAATCTCCGCCGGAAAGCCGTCGGCGATGATTTCATCTGCCGACATGGCGCGTTCGATATAACGCTCGAGGATCCCGTCGAGCATACCGTACGGCGGAAGGCTGTCCTCGTCCTTCTGGTTTTCGCGAAGCTCGGCCGAGGGCGGTTTCTCGATGCTTGAGCGGGGAATGACCTCTCCCCCGCGATTGATGTGTTCCGCCAGCCGGTACACCAGGGTTTTGGGCAGATCGGAGAGCACCGCGAGCCCTCCCGACATGTCGCCGTACAGGGTGCAATAGCCCATTGCCAGCTCGGACTTGTTCCCCGTCGTCAACAGCAAACTTCCGAACTTATTGCTTACCGCCATGAGGATGTTGCCCCGTATGCGCGCCTGTATGTTCTCCTCGGTAACATCCTCCGGTCGCCCGGCGAAAATCCCGGAAAGGATATCTTTATAGGCGCCGTAAAGTCCGTCAATCGGGATGGTCTCCACGCGAATACCCAGATTCGCCGCAAGCCGGACCGAATCATCGACGCTGCCCCGCGATGAAAACGGCGACGGCATGGTGATCCCCATGACGTTCTCGCTTCCGAGCGCCTGGACCGCAAGCGCGGCGGTGAGGGCCGAATCGATTCCTCCTGACAGTCCCACGACAATGCTTTTGAAACCGCATTTACCGACGTAATCCCGAAGCCCCAGGACAAGCGCCAGCCTGATGTCTTCGAGTTCGTCCTCAACGGGGAACGGCCCCTTCCCGGCGGTCGTGTCGTCTATAACGACGAGGTCCTCAGCGAAACGAGCCGCCCTGGCCGCGAACACGCCCTGAGCATCGACCATAAAGCTGTTGCCGTCGAATATCAGGCTGTCGTTGCCGCCTGCCTGGTTGACGTACACCACCGGAACGGCGTTCTTGCGCGCGACGGCGGAAATCATGGCCCATTTAACCGAATTCTTCCCCCGCACATAGGGGGATGCGTTTATTGAAACAAGCAGATCGATGCCGCGGTCAACCAGGGTTTTCACGGGATCGACCGGGTATCGGCGCATGACAGGCGATGCATAGTCGTAATCGAGATCGTTCCAGATATCTTCGCAGATGGTAATACCGATCAACCGGCCGCCGTACGAAACCGGTTCCTGATGCCGCGCCGGCGAGAAATATCGCATCTCGTCAAAGACATCGTACGTGGGGAGAAGGGTTTTATGATGTCGGGAAAGCACGCGCCCGTCGGCCAGGAAGGCCGCGGAGTTGAAGAGCATCGGGGCGTTCTCGCGGTCGTAATCCACGTATCCGCACACGGCGGCGATCCCGGTGCAGGCCGCGGCGACCTCATCAAGCGACGCGAGATTGTCATCGATCAGCCTGTGGTTTTCAAGCAGGTCCATGGGAGGATAACCGATCGTCGCCATCTCCGGGAAGACGACCAGCTCCGCGCCCATCCGTTTCGCCCGTTCTATGCATGCGATCAGCTTCGCGCGGTTGCCCCCGATATCGGCGATTACGGGATTGGTCTGTGCCAGCGCGATTTTCATGGTCCCCTACCTCGTCATGAACCCGCGTACGGCGTAGCGCAGCTTTTCCTTGAAGACGGGATCGGTCTCCACCACGTACTGGTCGAACAGCGGGAGCATCGAGGCCCTGTCGCCCATGCGGACGAGCCCGTAGAGCGCCGCCAGCCTCACGTAAAGGCTCGTCTCGGTGCAGACGACCTCCTGGAGCTTCACGGTAACCGCCCGCATCCCCCTGAACACAGAGAGCGAGTTGCAGGTTTCGGCCCTCACGCGGTGATCGGCATCTCCCAGCGCCGACATCAAAAGGCCGGTCGCCCGGGCATCGCCGATATCCCCGCAGGCGAACGCCGCCCTGATTCGCAGCGATACGCTGGAGTCCGAGGAAAGCACCCGCTCGATCCCCCTGAAGCCGCCACCGTTGCGCGTGGCGACCAGCGTGTCGATAAGCAGCTCCTTTATGGTATCATCGTCCTCCAGCGCGAGCTGCGCCGAAACGGCGAACGCGGCGGCACCGGAGCGGAATTCCAGCAGGGCCTGTGCGGCCGCAAGGCGGATATCCCTGTTCGCGTCGGTCAGTGCCCGCAGCAGTACATGGATCGAGCCGGCGTCCCGGAACTTGCGTATCAACTCTATCGATTTTATCCGCACTTCCCAGTTTGGATCGGATAGCGCGATTGTCCGCACTGCCGGCATGTTTTCGATGAGACCATTGCGTTCGATGCATTTGAGCGCGTAATAGCGGACCGATTTGTTGTCATCTTTCAGCAGATCTCTCAAGAGGTAGCCAATTCTCCTGTCGTACAGGTGATAGATCGCCTCCAGCGCGTAAACGCGGTAGATCGGATCGGGATTCCGGGCCATATTGAGAATATGCGGAAACATACGATCGTCGCCCAGCTTCGCGAGCGCCTTGATTGCGCTCTCCCGTACGGTGGAAAAAGGGCTCGCGAGCTCTTCCACGAGTGCGGTCACGACACGACGGTCGTCCGATGCGGCCATGAAGTCGATTATTCTCTTCTTAACGGGAAAAGACCTGCTCCGGCGCAGCAGGTCTACCCACAGGGGGGATACGCTTCTGAACGGATAACGGGAGAGGGCCTCCAGCGCCCGCTCCTTGTGTTCCATGTTGCCGTCGTGCAGTATGGTCTCGCCGAGGAGCGGCAGCAGGTCCTCCGGGCGACTGGTTTCAATGTAACGAACGGCGTTCTCGCGCTCTCCCGACGCACCATTCAGCAGGGCCGAATGCAGCGACGAGGCGGTCGGAATTCCGGTCGCCTGAACGGCCGTGACAAGCATGGCCGCGGCAAGTGCGCATAGGATCGGGAAGGCCTTGTGCTTCATGGGATTTTTCGGCGGCCAGCCGACCTGAACTCCCGGGGGGCTGGCCGTAGGTGTATTGAATGGCACGCCGCATTTTTGTCAATAAATAAGAAAACCCGGGAATGACCCCGGGCACTGGGCAGCCGGTAAACCGATGTGCTTACTTCATCACGCCGTAAAGATAATTGGCCACGACGGCATCAATCACTTCCTTTTCGAGCACATTGGCCTTTTTCCTGTCGAAATCGTAAACGACGTACATGACCGCGCCTATCAGCATGAGCGCCGTCAGTTCGGGATTTATGGTCTTCTTGTAAACGCCCTTCTTCTTGATTTCATCCATGTCGCGCGTAACGACCTTGGTAACATACTCCAGAAACTTCTCGACCCGCTGCACCACTTCCTCGTCGATGCCCACGATGTCCTTGTAAATCAGCTTGATGACGATGGGCTCGCTCATGATAACGTTCACACAGCCGTAAATACGCTCCGCGACAAACTTGAGCACCGATTTCTGTGCCGGATTTGCCTTTAAAAAATCCTTCAGATCGTCCGGATCGAGGATATCGTCTATGTTCTCCTCGACCGATTCGAGTATCGCGTAGAGTATTTCGCGCTTGTTGCCGAAATACTGGTATACGGTCCCCCGGGCGATATTGAGCTTCTCACACACCTGGCCGATATGCGTACTCTGGAAGCCGTTCTGGATGAACATCTCCTTCGCCGTATCGATTATCTGCTGTTTCCTTTTCTGACCTTTCGCAGGCATCTCACCGCTCCTTCATCGAAAATTTCATTCGCCCCCGAGCCCGTTTTCGCCGTACCCCTGGCGCTGCCGTATTCTTTTCATCTCGTTGCGAATGGGTACCAGCGCTTCCCTGAGCTCTTGCATGATAAGGTCGGCTCTTTCCTGTATCTCCCGGCTCATTTCAACTCGACCTGTGCAATACCCGAAATATACCCGCCCGAAGACTCGAAAAACATCCGGGAAACGTGTTCGTTTTACGCAAATGTGCCATTATTACCTTATCGTAGCAAGTATATCAATATACGCACAC
>CAZVEG010000091.1:0-14359 GCA_964625625.1 uncultured Leptospirales bacterium
AAAGGTGGGGGGATACGCGGGGCTCATCGGCACGCTTGTCGGTGCGGGAGTGGGCGCCGGGCTCGTTTCACAGATCAAGCCAGATCTGCGGTGCTGGCACACGCTTCCGGCGAACCTCCAGCTCGCTCGCATCTTCCTGCCGCCCGGTGACTATAAGGTGAATGTCAAGTTCCGCGACGCGGCCGGCAACCAGGTGAGCCCCCCCGTGGAAAGCACGATCAGGATAACGAAAGGCGAGAGGACGTTCTATAACTATCGCACGCTATTCTGATTCCATTGACGCGAAATACAACGGAAACCCCGCGGAAACGTCCGCGGGGTTTTTTGTTTTACGGGCGGGATTGGGGAGGGGGATTGACGAACAGCCGCCCGTTCGCCCGGCGAGGGGGTGTCTTGTCCCCCCGTTTCCCGGGGGAAGGAGGCCCTCATCGCGAATGGTGCGTGAGCCCCGTGGCCGAAGTCCGCGCGGGCCATCGGCGAAAAAAAGAAAAATTAATGGTTTACATTGTGGGCCGCTCCCGCCGGTATATCACTGTAACGGCCCGCGGGGCCGGAATACGCTGTCGTACCCCGGCAAATGGCTGATGAGCGACCGTGATACAATCGCAGGGAAGGATGCCAGGGCGGTTCTCCCCGCCGACACCTCCTTCGGCGTTTTCGATTCATTGAACCACCCGGTTTGCGTGATCGGGCTTCATGGCGATATTCTCTACACAAACGGCCGGTTCTCGAGCTTTTTTGAGGGTGCCGGCGGCTCGATGAGTATCGACCTTTCACACCCCTTTTCTCCCGAATACCGCAAGAGCGTTGCGCTCGCCTATACGAAAGCTCTCAAGGGCGGCGACCGTCGATGCTTCGCGGTCATGAAGACCACCGATGGCCGGCGACTTGCGGTGGAGATTTTTCTTTTCCCCATGTTTCGTGACGAGGCGGTCGTTTCCATACTTGCGTTTCTCAAACCCGTTTCCGACGACCGTATTATTTCGTTCGGAAGAAATACGGCCATTATGGCCGCCGATGACGAACCTCTGGCCAATTCCGGCATATTCGACTTCGCGCCGTTTCCGATCGTCAGGTTCGACCGGGAGGGGGCGATCGTCAGCGGAAGCGCCTCCGTGGAGAGCTTTTTCGGTCATGCGCTCGCGGATCTGCAGAATAACAGAAACCTGCTCTTCCGCTCCGTCTCGCTCTATGATTTCGAACGGCTCAGGAAGGCCGTATCCGACGTCTTCGACGGTCGGGCCGGCTTCAGGAGGCTGGGAGAGATACGGATAATCTCCAGGTCGAAAGAGGAGAAGTGGGCCAACGCAATCATATATCCGCTCGTCATCAATCGGGAGATTTTCGCCGTCGAGGCCATCCTTGAAGACATCACAAGGATTAAGTCGCTCGAATCCAGGATGAGTCTCATGAACAGGGTGCAGATCATCGGTGACCTCACCAAAGGGCTCCTCCACTCGTTCAACAATATGATAAACATCATCCTCAGCCGCACCCAGCTGCTGCTGCAGGTGACCGAGAAGGACACCGTCCTGGAGGGGCTGCGGGTAATAGAGAAGACCGCGGGTCAGGGAGTGCGGCAGGTCAGGCGCATCCAGGAATTCATGGGAGAGGGGGACTCCCTGCGCGAAAACGAGTCGGAAGACCTCATCGACGTGATCGAGGACGCCATAGAGTTCGCCAACATCCATTTCAAGGTCGAGATCAAGGAGAAGAGACGGCACATCAAGGTGGAGCGCCGCTACTTTTGCCTGGTGAACGTCAAAACCGATACGAGGCTGCTCAGGGAGATTCTCATCTCGATGATATTCAAGGCCGCCTCCTTCCTGCGGCGCAGCGGCACCATCAACGTGATGCTGAAGGACGAGGACGCTCCTGCGCTCACGGTGATGGTTAAAAAGGAAGGCCCCGAATCCGAACCCGCGGCCGAGACCGTCGGGGAGTCGCTCGGGAACATCATTTTTTCAGCCATCGACATCCGACGCGTCGTCGAACGCCTCAATATCAAGATTATTGAAGAGGAATCGGCGACCTCGTATTCAATCCGGGCGGTCCTTCCCGCCTCGATCGTGGCCGGCAAGGGGCGCAGGGAGTCGGACTCGACCGAGTATCGGGTGCGCGACAGGGACATCATCATCGTCGAGGACGAGAAGGCGCTCAAGGAGATTCTGTTCGAGCTCTTCGACTCGATGGGCAACCGCGTATATGTGTTCGAGAGCGGGGAGGAGGGCCTCGCCGAATTCAAGAAAGGCAAGGCGAACCTCGTCATCAGCGACTACGGAACGAAGGGAATGACGGGAATAGAGCTGCTCACCAGGGTTAAGGAGCTCGACGAAAACGCGGTGACCGTGTTGCTCTCGGGCTGGATGATAAAGGATCTCAAGGCCTACCGGAACGTGGTCGACCTCTATCTCCCGAAGCCCTTCAAGCTCGACGTGCTGATAAAGGAAATCTCCAAGGTGCTGAAGAGTTCCGCGAAATAGCTACAGCTCCCGGTTCATGCGCTCCAGGTCGTCCTTCTTCCCCAGCATCACCAGAATGTCGCCCCCGTCTATTCTTTCCTGCGACATCGGGTTGAAAATCATCTCGCCGTCCCTTTTGCGTATGGCGACGATTATGACGCCGTAGTCCCTGCGCAGGTTGCTCTCGACAAGGGTTTTGCCGGCGAGCCGCGAGATGTCGGCGATACGGCATTCCTCCATCACAAGCCCCAGGTGCCTGTCCATGAGTGCGATATCGACGAAGTCGACCACGGTGGGACGGATGAGCACCTGCGCCATGCGCTTCCCGCCGATGAGATAGGGCATGACGACGCGGGTGGCCCCGGCCTTCTTGAGCTTCTGCTCGGCCTTCTCGTCCGAAGCGCGGGAAAGGATGTAGACGTCGGGGCGAAGCCCCTTGGCGCTCAGGGTGATGTAGACGTTGTCCGCGTCGGACTGGACGGCGGGGACGATGCCGCGGGCGTGCATGATCCCGGCCTTGAGGAGCGCGTCCTCGTTGGTGGCGTCCATGGCGAGGAAGAGCACCCTGTCCCGCTCCAGCTGTTCGAGCGACTGGGGATTGTTCTCGATGACGACGAAGCTGATATCGTACGAGGCGAGCTCCCTGCAGATGAGGCTCCCGATGCGCCCGTAGCCGCATATTATGTAGTGGTCTTTGAGCCGGGCTATTTCCTTTTCCAATTTCATCCTCCCGAAGGTTTTGCTGAGCTCCCCCTCCACGAACATGCGGACGATACTCCCGACGGTATACGCGAGCGTGGTCGCGCCGGTTACGATGACGATGATCGTGATGATGCGACCGGGGGTGGTGAGGGGCTTGATCTCCGCAAAGCCGACCGTGCTGATCGTGATGATGGTCATGTAGAACGAGTCGAAAAGCGCCATCCCCTCGACCAGGTGGTAGCCGAAGGTTCCGAAGGCCAGCGTAGAGGCAAGGAGCATGAAGCTGGTTCGCAGGCGCTTGAGGTTCATGATTGATGTAATAGGAGGCGGGGAGGGCCGATGTCAAACGTTAAATATGGACGGGCCCGCCGTACACCGTACCCATTCATATCTATCATCTGATGATCTCTTCCCGCACCTTCAGCATCTCGACCTGCTCGGCCCTGGCGGCGTGGACCCTGGTTTCGTCGTTACGCAGCATGTCACCGATTATCTTCAGCAGGTGGTGGGCGGCCAGGACGCGTGGGAGCACCACATAATCCGCGCCCTCGGCATACATTTTGAGCGCTCTTGCCGCGCTTTCGGCGGTGACTACGATCTTCGCGTGCGGGCAGAGGCTTCGGATGTGGCGGATCATGCGCAGATTGTCCGTTCCGACGAGGATGGTATCGGGAATGGTCGACACGACAACCTTCGCATCATGAATGCCGGCGTGGTGAAGGGTGTCCATGTGGCCGATGTCGCCGTAGATCGCTTTGATTCCGTGCGAATGCAGGCTGCTATGGACCTCGGGATTGAAATCGACCACCACGAGTTTGTCCCTGAGTCCGAGAGCGTCCTCGCCGGGATCGAGATTCATGATCTCCCGAACGAGCGAGCTCGCGGTCCGGTGAAAGCCGAGGAGCGCGATGTCCTTGCCTTCGCTCCCGCCGTTTTCGTCGTGCGAGCGCGGAATATCCCTGAAACCGACAAGCTGGAAGAGCGGATTGAGCGCCTTCTGGATCGCATCACTGTAATTGATCATGTATGTGGAAACGATCGATGTTATGACAAAAATGAAAATTACTATGGAGAGAATGTCGGGACCGATGTGACCCGCGGAAAAACCGAGCGCGGCGATTACAAGCGAGAATTCGCTGATCTGTGACAGATTGATCGACGTGAGCATGCTTACGCGGTTTCCGTTTTTCAGAAAATAGAGAACGGGAAATATAGCGAGGAAACGCGAGGCAATGAGAAAAAGCGAGGCGATCGCCGCCGTCGCCAGAAGCGCCGGTTCGGCGAGAGGGTTGGGAATCTGCATTCCGAGCGCGACAAAAAAGAGCGTGACGAAAAAGTCGCGGATGTTAACGACCTTGGCGATGACGTCCAGGTTATAGGGAAAGGTGGATATCGCCACGCCCGCGATGAGTGCTCCCATCTCGAGAGAAAGGCCCATATACCCGGCCGCACCACACACCAGGAAGCACCAGCCGAGCGAGGAGACGAGTACGAGTTCGGGTATCTTGGCTATGGATCTGAACACGCGGGGCAGGATGTATTTGCTCGCCGCTAGGCTTATAGCCACGAGCAGCCCGCCCTTGGCGAAGGAAAGAAGGATCGTGATGATGTTCGGATTCGCGAGATTGGGTTGGACGCCAAGCACGATGATCGCCCAGATGTCCTGGAAGACGAGGATCCCCAGCGTAATCCGGCCCGCGAGGGTGTCGAGCTCGAACTTGCCGTACAGGAGTTTCACGACGATCGCGGTGCTGCTTATTGCACAGCACGCCGCCAGGTAGAGCAGATCATAGCGTCCATCGCCGACGGCATATCCCAGCAGTGAGAAAAAGCCGAGCCCCATCGCGACACACAGCACAAACTGGGAAAGACCGGTCGCGATGAGCGAGACGCCCGATTCCCGCAGCTTTTTAATGTCGATCTCAAGGCCGATGAGAAACAGGAGCAGGATGAGGCCGATGTGTGAGATCGTCTCAATATCGGCTTCACTTGCGATCAATCCCAGGCCGATCCTGGGGCCTATGAGCACGCCTGCGGCGATATACGCGAGCAGAAGCGGTTGCTTCAGAATATGGCTCAGGAACCCCATTACCATCGCAGCAAGGATTGCGATACCGACGCTGCTCGTGATAGTGCCCTGTTGTTCTCCGCCGGAAGCGAAAAGCGTGTTTCCCGTCAGAATTAAAAAGAAGACAAGCAGCGGAATGGTGTGTGTACGATTGTTCTTAAAACCTCTCATGATTGGCGTCCCTGATGTTTGTTCGTAACGGTATGGAAGGAGGAGTCCCCCTGTATTGATCCTTCCACCCGTCCTTAATAATAAAATCGGTCACGGACGAATTTATATTAAGCGTTTGCCATGCAGTCGACCGGTAATGAGGGCTGGCTCATCTGGGAATGAGATGTTGGATAATTATTGTCAGAAGTCGCGATATGTGTTTATATGGCATAATAATCCCCTGAGGTGGAGTTGAGAATATGAGCCAGTCCCTGCTTTCGAACATGGTCATTGTTTTCGCGCTGGCCATCGCGTCAATGTTCGTATGCATCCGGCTGCGGATTCCAACGATCGTCGGGCTCCTCCTCGTGGGCGTTATGGCCGGTCCGAGCGGTATGGGCCTGATCGATGTCTCGCGCGAAATAGAAGCGATAGCGGACATCGGCGTGGTGCTGCTGCTTTTTACTATCGGTCTTGAGTTTTCACTTAAGAAGCTTCTTCGTGCCCGTCGAACGGTCCTTGTCGGCGGCTCGCTCCAGGTATTTCTCACCACCCTCGTGGTATATTCCGCCGCGGTTTCCGCCGGTGTGGGCAGGGCCGAATCCCTGTTCGCGGGCTTTGTCATCTCCATGAGTTCGACCGCGATAGCGATGAAGATTTTACAGGAACGCGGGTTGATGGACGGTTCCGCGGGAAGCTCGTCCCTGGCAATATCTCTGTTCCAGGACATCATGTCGGTTCCAATGGTGTTGTCCATCCCTCTCCTGATGGGAGTGGAAGAGAACGCCGGTCTTCATCTCGGCATTTTTTTCCTGAAATCTCTGGCCATTATCGCCTTCGTACTGCTCGGCGCGCGCTGGTTCGTCCCCGCCATCCTGTACCAGGTCACTCGTACCCGAAACCGCGAGCTTTTTCTGTTGAGTGTTCTGGGACTTTGCGGTGCCATCGCCTGGCTTACCAGCAGGGTGGATCTGTCGCTCGCCCTCGGGGCTTTTCTCGCGGGGCTTATCATTTCAGAGTCGGAGTACAGCCATCAGGCGCTCGGGTCCATCCTGCCATTTCGCGATGTGTTTACCGGCTTCTTCTTCATCTCCGTCGGAATGCTGCTGGACGTCGGTTATTTCCTTCAGCATCCCCTGAGCATAAGCTCGCTGGCAATCGGTGTCGTTGCGTTGAAAGTGATTATTATCGTGATAGCATGCATCCTCATCGGACTGCCCCTCCACACCGGCATATTGACGGGATTCGCGCTCTCCAACATCGGTGAGTTTTCTTTTGTGCTGATTCGGGCAGGGTCCTCCTCGGGGTTGCTTTCGGATGAGATAAGCCAGTTCTTTCTTGCGGTGACCGTCATCAGTATGATACTCGCGCCCTTCCTTATGGGCGCTTCGACACGCATCACGAAATTTATCAATCGTATGCCGCTCCCGGACAGGTTGCGCGCGGGACTGTTCAGCCTTTCCGGGATTGAGCCTCCGGAATCCTTCCGGGAAAAAACGGGTCACATCATCATCGTAGGTTACGGAATCAACGGCAGGAACGTGGCGCGCGCGGCCTCGATCGCCGCCATCCCGTATCTCATAATCGAGATGAATCCCGACACGGTCCGCAGCGAGCAGGAACGGGGCGAGCATATCGTTTTCGGAAGCGCCGACCAGGAGGCGGTGCTGGAGTACGCGGGCATCGCCGCCGCGAGGGTGCTTGTCATCGCAATCGCCGATCCGGCGGCGACGCGGCAGGTCGCGGCCGTGGCGCGCAAGGCGAACCCGGATGTGTACATCATCGCGCGAACACGCTATCTCCAGGAGGTGCAGCCGCTCTACGACCTCGGCGCCGACGAGGTGATCCCGGAGGAGTTCGAAACATCGGTCGAGATTTTCACCCGCGTCCTGAACAAGTACCTGGTCCCTCTCGACGAAATACGACGCTTCGCGGCGGAGATCCGTTCCGGCGGCTACGAGCTGTTGCGGGGGCTGCGGGGGACGTCCCGATCGTGCGGTGATCTTTCGTGTTACCTGGCCGGCGAAGAGGTGTCCGCGCTGCGCGTTTCGGCGGCCTCGGCGCTGGCCGGAAAGACGCTCGCCGAAATCAATATGAGGAAGGCCCACGAGGTGGCGGTCGTCGCCGTGCGAAGGGAGGCAGAGGTGCTTTCGAATCCCGACGGCGATACGCGCATTCTCGCCGGCGACATTCTCATCGCGTTCGGGACTCCCGACAGGGTGGCGGCGCTGGCCGAGCTGCTTAACCCCGGGAAATAGGCCGGCGGAAAGTGTTTGATTTTTCACAGGCTTTGCTGTATGGAGATTTCATTCCGCGACGAGTGCTCGAGTGCGCGATCATGCCGCCTGCCTGACCGCGTGTCCGGCGGATGCACGGCGATTTACATGACAGGGAATCCGGAGGGGGATTGAGATGAAGGGATACAAACACGGGACTGGGACGTTTATCGGCAAGGGCGGGATGGAAATATTTTTTCAGACATGGATGGCCGAGAAGCCGAAGGGGATCGTCGTTCTCTCACACGGCCTGGGCGAGCATTCCGGCCGTTATGGCAATCTCATCGAGAGGATGCAGGGCAGCGGTGTGAGCTTTTACGCGCTCGATCACCGGGGACACGGCCGTTCGGGCGGTAACCGCGGCCACGTCGATTCCTTCATGGAGTATGTTCAGGACATGAAGGTCTTTATCACCCAGATAAAGGATGAATACCCCGGGCTTCCCCTGGTGCTCCTGGGGCACAGCCTGGGCGGGCTCATCGCCATGAAGTATGCGCTGACGCATCCGGGCGACATGAAGGCGCTTGTGCTCTCCTCCGCGGGGCTGGTGCCTGCCGTCAGGGTCCCCGAATGGAAGAAAAAGATGGGAATGTTCTTCTCGCGCTATATCCCGACACTCGCCATGTCGAACGAGCTCGACGCCGGCGACCTGTCGCACGATCGCGCGACGGTGGACGCCTATGTTAACGATCCGCTGGTGCACGACAGGGTGACGTCCCGCTGGTACGCCGAGTTCACCGCCACGGAGGAGGAATGCCTGCGGCGCGCCTCCGAGCTCAGGATGCCCCTCCTCGTTATCCACGGCAAGGCGGACAAGATGGTCGATTACCGCGGCAGTGAAAAGGTTTATGCGGACGCGCTTGCGAAGGATAAAACGCTCCACATTTTCGCCGGCCTGTATCATGAAACCATGAACGAGACCCCCTCCGAACGGAGCAAAGTGCTCGATGTCGTGGCGAAGTGGATTGCGGCGCACCTCGGGGCGAAGACGGCCGGGATGTCCGGAACGGCAAAGACGGCGAAGAAAGCGAAGGCGGTGAGAAAACCCGTCCCGAAAAAGACGAAGAAGCCCGCGGTTAAAAAGGCAAAAAAACCGGCGGCACGGCCGGCGAAGAAAAAAACACCGTCTGGAAAGACCGTTCCGGCAAGGAAGAAACCGGCGAAGAGAAGATAATCGTTTTATAAAAACGCCACAAATAAAAAAGCCGGGTGGGAGTGCCCGGCTTTTTGAATGATACTGCGATGCTGGCTCGGGACTTATCGTAACAACTGCAGAACCGTCTGCGACTTGGTGTTGGCCTGTGCGAGCATGGCCGTCGCCGCCTGGGTGAGGATCTGGTAGCGCACGAACGATGACATCTGTTCGGCCATGTCGGTGTCGCGTATGCGGCTTTCCGACGCCTGCACGTTCTCGTAGGCGTTCATGAGGCCCTTGGCCGCGTGCTCGAGTCGATTGTAATAGGCGCCGAGGTCGGCCCGCTGCTTGGAGATGATGCGCAGCGCCTCGTCGGCGATGCCTATGACCGCGTTCGCCTTGCCGGGCGTCGATATCGAAATAAAGGTGAGCACGGTGGGATTGCGCAGTCCCAGCGCCGCCGTGGTCATGGTCTCGATGAACACCCGCTCGCGCTGGTGCATGTTCGGTCCCATGTGGAACCACATCGAGGCCGTCGGGTGCAGGCGCGCGAACGATCCGGTGAGGAGCTTCATCTTGTTGAATTCCGCCTGCGAGGAAATGCGGTCGATCTCGTCGACGAGCTCGGAAATCTCCACCTGTATCTGCTGACGGTCTTCGGGGGTGTAGATGCCGTTGGCCGACTGGACCGCCAGGACCCTTATGCGCTGAAGGATGTCGTGCGTCTGCTGCAGGTATCCTTCCGCGGTCTGGATCATGGACATGCCGTCTTCGGTATTGCGTTCCGCCTGACGGAGGCCGCTTATCTGGGAGCGCATCTTTTCGGACACCGCAAGCCCGGACGCGTCGTCGCCCGCTTTGTTGATCCGCATGCCTGACGACAGCTTCTCGATGTCCTGTGTGATGCTCCAGTCGTGAAATTTGAGCGTGCGGTGGGCGAATATCGCGCTCACGTTGTGGTTTATGATCATATCGTTCCTCCTTGAATTTTCAGCTATCGTCCCTGATAGCAGCTATGGATAGAGTTGTTGCAAAACTTGGGAACATCCGGTCCTCTGCCGCCGTCGGCGGGTGAAAACTTTATGTTCTCCAGTTATGCAACAAGTCTAGTGCTCATAGTGATCATCCTGAAGGTCGTCAGTTTAAAAAATATATTAGAGATCGATTGCGGGTATTTGTAAGTGATTATGGTTATTTATTTGATTTTATGGTCAATTTTCAGCGTTTTTCTATTCAGTTATATTTTTTTAATTTTTCGTAAAAATTCTTTTCCGTGCGGTACGGTCGATTATACTGGCGTCGGTGCCTCGTTTGAGTAAACCGGTTCATACTATGAAAAATGTGACGTAGATTTTTCGGTCCGGCGCCCTTCCGGAAGGGCTCGTTTTGTTCTTGTAAATAATGGCGGTCGGCTGTTGTGTGCTGTGAAAACGGACCGCACGAGTACAGACAAAGGTTTGATTGATGGTAAGAAGATTCGGCGGGTATTCTCCGCGGATGAGATCCCCACTGCCTGGCCGGGGCGGCGCTTCGCGCCTCCCGGGAATAGCACAATGGGTCCTGGATACACTGGGCGGATTCTCGTCGCGCTTTCGCAATCCGCGCTCGCTCCTGGTCGGAATCGCGATCGGGGTGCTGTGCGCCTTCATCATCATACTGGTCGTCGATTTTTTCCGGGTGAGATCGCTGGCGAGCTTCGAACCGAAGGTACCCACAAAAATATTCGATAAGAACGGCGTGCTCGTGGCCGAGCTCTTCAGGCAGAAGCGCGAGGTCGTACCGCTTTCGAAAATCCCCAAAAACCTCGCCCACGCGTTCGTTGCCATCGAGGACAACGAGTTTTACGAGCACTTCGGTATCAACCCGAAGGGAATCGCCAGGGCGTTTTTCATCAATGTTTTCTCCGGGCGGATACGGCAGGGCGGGAGCACCATCACGCAGCAGCTTTCAAAGATTCTCCTGACCTCGGGTGAGAGAAGCATCTACCGCAAGGTCAAAGAGGCTTTCATCTCCATAATGATGGAGATTTTCTACACCAAGGACGAGATACTGACGCTCTATCTCAACCAGATATTCCTCGGGCACGGGGCCTACGGTGTTCAGTCGGCGTCGCAGTTTTACTTCAACAAGAACGTTTGGGAGCTCAACCTGGCGGAGTGCGCGCTCCTGGCCTCGCTGCCGTCGTCGCCCAATAATCTCTCGCCGATTCGCTTTCCGGAGCGCTCCCTCGAGCGGCACAAGATCGTGCTGGCGAAGATGGTGGAGGCGGGCTATATCACCATCCCCCAGGCGGAAAAGGCATATCTCGATTTCTGGCCCGATTATCTCTATTATATAAACGAGCTTCCCCCCACGATGAACACCTGGTCGTCGAGGATAGACAAGGCCCCGTGGTTTACCGAATACGTGCGCCGCATGCTGGTGAAAAAATACGGCGAGGAAAAGGTATACGAGGAGGGGCTCCTGGTGTATACCACCATGGACCTCACCAAGCAGCTGGCCGCCCAGAAGGTGCTGCCGCCGGCGCTCAAGCGACAGACGGCGGTTTCCGGCAGCCTCGCGTTCAGGCGGGAGGACCAGATCACGGAAAATTATGGTCCGCTGATCGACGTGTTCTCGCTCCTGTTTAACTGCAATCCCTTCAGGCGGACCGGTTCGCTCGAGGTGAAAAAAGTCAACGATGCGCTCAAGGAAAGGGTGATCGACGAGCTGGAGATCATAAATTATCTCACCGGCGGCGATGCCCTGGGGGAGACCATTCAGCACTATCGCGTTGGGTACGCCGACGACAAGGATTACCAGAAGGTGGAGGGGTGCCTGATCTCGATCGACCATCGAACCGGGTATATAGAGGCCATGATGGGCGGGAGCGAGTTTACGAGCGGCAACCAGCTCAATCGCGCCATGCAGTCGATGCGTCAGCCCGGTTCGGCGGTCAAACCGCTGCTGTATGCCGCGGCCATGGAGTCGAAGAAGTTTTCGCCCGCCACCGCCGTGCTCGACTCGCCCCTGGTATACCTCGACACCGAGGGCGGGGACTGGGTGCCGGAAAACTATGAGGGCGAATACTACGGGCTGCTGCGCCTCCGCAAGGCGCTTTCCCTTTCGATAAACGTCATCAGCATCCGCATCGCCGACGCGCTCGGAATCGAGTATGTGATGCGTTTCTACGGCAAGCTGCTGAAGCTCAGCCCGGAGGACACCAGGCGGCGGGTTCCGCGGAATTTCTCCATCGCGCTCGGATCGTTCGAAGTCTCCCCTTTCGAGCTCGCGCGGGCTTACGCCATCATCGCCAACGGAGGGAAGGACGTCATCCCCTTCAGCGTTCGCAGCGTTAAGGACCGCAACGGCCGCGTCCTCGAGAACAACGAAGAGGAGATCACGGCGCTTATCAGGAAGCGGGAGGAGAACGGCACGATCCAGGTGCTGCAGCCGGCCACGGCGCAGATAATGATCAGCCTGCTGCAGTCGGTGATTTCGTCGGGTACCGGATCGGCGGCATCGATCGGCCGCGCGGCCGCGGGGAAGACGGGTACCACGAACAACTGGAAGGACGCATGGTTCTGCGGTTTTTCGCCCTCACTCACCACCTGCATCTGGATGGGTTACGACAAGCTGGGGCTTTCGCTTGGAATAGGCCAGGCCGGGGGCGCCGTGGTCGCGCCGGCCTGGGGCGATTACATGCGTGACGCGCTCAGGAATGACGAGGGCTTCGGCTTTCCGCAATACGCGGCCCTCTCGGAGAAGCAGGTATGCGCGATTTCAGGCCTCACCCTGTCCTCGAGCTGTCGCAACAGCATCAGCGAGGTATTCATTCCGGGGACCGAGCCCGATGAGGAGTGCACAATGTGCCGCGACGGCCTCCACGAGATGAAGGTGCTCCAGAAGGGGCCGAGGGAGAACATCTCGGGCAACCAGAAACAGTCCATCATGAAAAACATCAAAAAGAAAAAGGGCGCCGACCGCATCCTCGACAAGGTCGGCAACGACCTGTTGAACTGAGGGAGAAGAAGAGCCATGCGGCCTGAAAATTTTATTCTTCAAAAAGAGCAGACCAGTCTCATGGTCATCGATATACAGGAGCGCCTGTTCAATTCGATGGAATACGATATCCGCAAGAATGTCGTGCGGAACATCGGGATCCTTATAGAGACCGCGGACGCGTTCTCGATTCCGATCATCGTTACCGAGCAGTATGCCAGGGGGCTGGGGCCGACGATACCCGACATCCGAAACCATCTCGCGGGAATCGACGCGTACGACAAGACCTGCTTCAACTGCATGCTCGACGGCGCGATTGAAGAACGCGTCAATTCGCTCGGCAGAAAGACGGTCATCCTCTGCGGCATCGAGACTCATATCTGCGTGCTGACGACGGCGCTCAGCCTGCTTTCGAGGGGATTCAGCGTGGTCGTCGCCTCGGACGCGGCGTGTTCGCGGCGGAAACACGAGTGGAAGATGGCGATAGGCACCCTGCGCGATGCCGGTGCGGTGGTCTATCCGACCGAGACGATAGCGTTTATGTTCATAGAGCGGTCCGGGACCGACGAATTTAAAAGGCTTTCGCCGCTTTTCAAGTGATGAGCGAATCGCCGAACGGAGTTAACTGATATGATACGATGCGCGGCGTTCGCCCTCGCGCTCGCCCTGTGTCTGCCGGCATACGGCGGGGAGCCCTCGGCCGAGAGGCTTTTCATCATAGAGCGGAGCCTCAACAGCAATATCGTCGCCTACGACGCCAATGTCGTCGCGGGAAGGCTGTTGAACAGCGCGCGCCCGGTCGATGCGTACTGGATCATGCATGAACGGGGGAGCAGGCGTGAGGAGCTGAATTATGTCGAGAAAAGCCGTGCCTACGGTTTCGACATAGAGCAGGTGCGCGAGGGGAGCCATTATCGGATGACGATCCGATCGTTCCGCGACAGGCTTATCAGCGTTGTACTGGAAAAGAACCGGCCCAGGGCGGTCATGCTGATAAACGGGAAACGGAGTTATCTCTCGCGTATTTTTATCGCCACGGCGGGTTCGGCGTTCCTGCCGGTCGTCGACCATGTGGTTCTGTACGGGGTGGACGTCGTGAGCGGCGAGCGCCTGCGTGAAAAAATCAGCACCCGGTGAAGTCACCGTCCACCGGGAAGGGAATCCCACCGAACGGCGCGGGCGTCCATCACGGGACCATCGACGCAGGCGCGCTTCAGTCCCGACACGGTCTCGACCGTACAGCCCGAACAGAGCCCCACGCCGCAGCCGAAATAATTCTCGAGTGATACCTCTATCGGCGTATCGGTGCCCGCGGTGAGACGGGCCATCCCCGCCATCATGGACGTGGGCCCGCAGATGTATACCCGGTCGAAAGTTCCGCCGGTGAGCAATTCGCAGCCGGCCTCGGTGCAGTAACCGCCCCGCCCCTCGGAACCGTCGTCGGTGGTAACAATGAGCTCGTCGGCCGCCGTGGCGAATCGCTCCCTGCAGTAGATGAGGTCGGCCGTGCGCGCTCCATACACAAAGCTTACGTAAGTCCCGCGTCTTTTCAGCTCCCTGGCCAGGTAGAAGAGCGGGGCGTTGC
>CAZVEG010000091.1:14369-14755 GCA_964625625.1 uncultured Leptospirales bacterium
TCGATGACGTCCCGCGTCTCAGCGGCGAACCCCACGAGCAGCGCGCGGCCGCCGTCTATCAGGCTGAATCCCCTCCCGAGCGGCCCGAGCATGTCGATATTCGCTCCGGCTTGAAATTCGCCGATCAGCCTGGTGCCCCTGCCGACGATCCTGATGACGATTTCCATTATTCCGTCGCTGTAATCAAAAATGGAAAAAGGCCGACGTACGAGCGGATCGGTGCCCGGGGCGGCTTTGATATTGACGAACTGCCCGGGCTCTGGTGCCCGGGAGTCTCCCGGGCGCAGTTTCAGCAGAATGTGGTCTCTGGCTATGGTTAATGGTTTTTCGATCAGCTGTGCCATTGCTAATACCGCCAACGTGTCGATGTTGAAACAAGGATTACC
>CAZVEG010000092.1:0-13919 GCA_964625625.1 uncultured Leptospirales bacterium
AAATTAAATGGCACCCGGATAATATATTGTATTACAAAAGATGCATATATAAATTTACGTAAGAGGGGTAGTCGAAATGAAGGATCCTAAGAAAGACGCTCTCTGCAGGGAGGCGTACGAAAAGCTTCTGCCCAATATAGCGGATTACGTGGCCCTCTACGCGAAGGAACGCCCCAAGGACACGGCGATCATCGAGCACAACACCGGGGAGGTCGTTTCCTGGAAACAGTTCAATACCTCGGTCTCCGCGTTCTCGGCGAAGCTTCTGGCGATCGGCGTCAAGAAGGGCGACATCATCGCCACCAGCCTGCCGCTGCTGAAGGAACACGTGTATCTCATCCATGCCTGCTATCGGATCGGCGCGATCGTCGCCCCGCTCGACCTGCGGTTGAAGGCCAAGGAAGTGCAGTACTGCATGGACAAGATGAAGCCCAAGGCCTATTTCTTCCTGGGAATGACCCCGGTCGCCGATTTCCGGCCGCTGGTGAAGGAGGTCATGCAGGGCTCCCCGTACGTGAAGCACTGGGTGCAGTTCCAGAAGGAGGCCGACCTTATAATGGAAGGCGCCGTCGGCATCACCGAGTTTGTCAAGGACATCAAGAAGGTTTTCATCAAGAGCATATTCACCGGCGCCGTCAAAAAGGCACGGAAACTCGTCAGCAAGCGCGACGCGTGCCTGATCATCTTCACCACGGGCTCCACCGGTTCGCCGAAACCGGCGCTCCTGTGCCATGAGAGCATCCTCATCCAGAACATAGGCCTGGCCGTCGGCTTCGAGCTCGGCATCACCGACCGCATGCTCATCAACCTCCCCCCCTCGCACGTGGGTTGCACCACCGAGCAGCTGGGCACCACCGTGTACGGCGGAGGCGTTTCGGTGATCCTGCACATCTTCGACCCGAAGCTCAGCCTCGAGGCGATCCAGAAGCACAGGGTGACCGTTCTCGGCCAGATTCCAGCGCTCTTCAACATGGAATGGAGGCTGCCGGAGTACAAGACCTACGATCTGTCCACTCTGCGTTTCGCGCTGTACGGCGGGCAGGCGGTGTCGCGCGAGTTCCTTGTCAGGATGAAGGAGATGGCGCCGCGCATCGGCACGGGCCTGGGCCTTACCGAAACGGCGGGTTTCTGCACCTATACCAATGTGGACGCCGGCGTGGACGAGCTCGTGCAGGGCATCGGTTTCGACAGCGTCCTGTGCCCCATCAGCATACGCGACGTCATGAAGGCGGACGGCACGGCGGGTGCCGAGAAACCCAAAGGCGAGATCGGTGAGATATGCTTCGCCGGGCCGCAGGTTTTCCTCGGGTACCTCGATGACCCGGCGAACACGGCGAAAACCATTTCGAAAGACGGCATCTGCTACACCGGGGACATGGGCTTCTATGACGATCAGGGCCTGCACTTCGCGGGGCGCGCGAAGCTCGTTATCAAGCCCAAGGGTTACCAGGTATATCCCGACGACGTGGAGGCTCACATCGCCGGCAAACTGAAGGGACGGGTATCCATGGTGGCGGTGGTCGGCGTGGAGCACGAGGTGTTCAGCGAGGGCATCATGGCCTTCGTGGAGTGCCTCCCGGACCAGAGCGTTACGCCCGAAGAGGTGTTGAAGGCGTGCGATGACATCTCGTCCTATTCGCGTCCCTCGCACGTGGTGGTCTTCAAGGCGGGCGAACTGCCGCTCAACCGCGTCGCCAAGACCGATTACATGATGCTGAAGGACACCGCGAAGCAGATAGTCCAGGAGCTGCGCGGCAAGGGTCAGTGGGACAAGGCCTGAGGAACCGTCCGGGGAGGGCGTCGGCGCCTTCCCCGGGGTCTGTGGTATGTCCTGCCTCGTTCATCTGCGTCTCGACGGTCACTGCGTTGAAACCGCCGCCCGCGGCGAATTCAAGCGCCTGATGGACCGCTTTTTCAGCGACCGCGGGGACGATCCGGATATCGGGGAGCGCCTTGAGCTTCTGCGTGAATTTATAGAGATATCAGATTTCGCGGCCCTGCGCTCGTTTGACGAGCGTCTCTCGGGGGCCGTTCCCTGCACCGTGACGGTATATCGGAATGAAAGCGGAGCGCCGGCGCTCGTGATCGGGTGAGTGCCCTGATCGCCTTCCCATTGGCTTTTTTCAGTCACGCACCTTCAACCGTCGAGTATCTCCCTCAGCTTCGAGACCAGTTCATCGGGTTTGAAGGGTTTCTGCATAAACGCGGCATTCCTCTCATCGGCTATCAGGTCGTGGATCGTCCGGTCCGTGTAGCCCGAAATAAAGAGCACCTTGATGTGCGGTATCGCCTGCCGGAGCCGTCCCGCGAGGGCCGTTCCGCTCAGTCCCGGCATCACCAGGTCGACGACCGCTATATCGATGTTTCCGTCGTGCCGTTCATGGATGGAGAGCGCTTCGGTTCCGTTGCGCGCCGCGAGCACCGTGTAGCCGTGCAACTCCAGCACATGGCAAATGAGGCTTCGCACAACGTCCTCGTCTTCGACCACCAGTACTGTCTCCGTTCCTCTTCGGGCTTCGCCGACCGGGGCCCGGGGTACCTTCGCCGGCTCGGTCTTTTCCGCGCGCGGCAGAAATATGGTGAATACGCTGCCCTTCCCCGGCTCGCTGAGGACGTCGATATGGCCATCGCTCTGGGCTATGATGCCGTATACGGTCGGCAGGCCGAGCCCCGTTCCCTCTCCGGGCGCCTTGGTGGTGAAGAAGGGCTCGAATATATGTGACCGTATCTCGTCGTTGAAACCGTGTCCGGTGTCGCTTACGGTCAGTCTGGCGTAGTCACCCGGCGGCATGTCCGGAGAGCGGCCGGGCGAGTCGAAAGGGACGGTGCAGTTGGCCGTCTCGATGAGCAGCTTCCCCCCTCCGGGCATGGCGTCGCGCGCGTTGACGGCCAGGTTCATGATGACCTGCTCTATCTGCCCGGGGTCCACCTCGATCTTCCAGAGATCTTTCGCCGGGTCGCTTTTCAGCTCGATGTGTTCACCGATGAGCCGACGGAGCATGGATTCGATGTTCGCGACGATCGTGTTGAGGTCCACGACCCGCGGCTGCATGACCTGTTTCCGGCTGAACGCGAGAAGCTGCCGCGTGAGATGGGCCGCCCGTTCGCCCGCACGGTTGATTTCCTCTATCTCCCTGATAAACGGGTTTCCGGCGGGGACCTGGGAGAGGATGAACTCGCTGTAACCGTTTATAACGGTAAGAAGATTGTTGAAGTCGTGTGCGATGCCCCCGGCGAGCCTTCCAACCGCTTCCATCTTCTGCGCCTGGAGGAACTGCTGTTCGAGCCGCTTGCGATAGGTTTCGTCGAATATATAGCCCCTTATTTCCACGAGCCTGCCGCCGTCGAAAACGCCGGTGGTATTGGTCACGATGTACAAGGGGGATCCGTCGGCCCGGCGAAGCTCCCGCTCGTGGTAGACGAGCATCCTGTTTTCGCGGATAGACCGTATGAAGCTCTCCCAGTCCGTAACGGAAGGAAACAGGAGCGGGAAACCGGTCCCTATCGCCTCGTCGGTCGAGGAGAAGCCGAAGATGCGGGCGAAAGCGGGATTGCAGGTAACGATCACGCCGTTCCCGTCGACGATGAAGTCGCCCGTGAGGTCCTCCTCGAAAAAGCGGCGGTAACGCTCCTCGCTCTTTCGGAGCTCGTTTTCCATGCGGTGCTTGTAGAGCGCCATCTCGATGGTGGTTCTGAGCTCGCGCTCCTCGAAGGGCTTCAGGATGTAGCCGTACGGCTGCGTGAGCTTGGCGCGCTGCAGCGTGGTGTCGTCGGCGTAGGCGGTGATGTAGATGATCGGGATGTCGCGCCGCTCCTTGACCATCAGGGCGATCGACACGCCGTCGGCCGTGTCCGCGCCGGCGCCTTTCAGCAAAATGTCCATCAGGATGAGGTCCGGTGCCTCCTCCTCCACCATTTCGAGCGCCTGAACGCCGTCCGACGCGATGCGGACGTTGCCGTATCCTATCCGCTCGAGCGAACTCTGGATATCGAGGGCGACGATTATCTCGTCTTCAACTATGAGAATGCCGGGTCCGTTCATCGGGTATTACAGTGCTCCTCCGCGGAGTCGGATCGTTATCCATCCGCGCCCCGCGCCGCGGGTCGATGCGCGCGCCTGACGGGAATTATATGTCCCTTAAATTATAAAAATCAATGATTAAAATACTCCGTATCATGCCCGTCCGCCTCCGTTGAAATACCGGTGGGGGCGCTAAAAAACGGTTGTCATTTGGATCACATCCGTATAGGATGTGGCAGTTAACGGTTTGGGAAAGGCAGCATATCATGGAAAGAGTCGAAATCTGGTACCTCACGGACTCGAAGGCGGGAGAGGCCCTGTCTCAGTCCATCAGGTATCTCGGGCTTTCGATGAACCTGGTGACCGGTGAAAGTTTCGCGAAGGCCGAAATTCTAAGTGCGAACCTAAACATTTTCATTATTGACCTTTCCGGGAGCGACCTGCCCCGCATCATGTCGGTGGTGCGCGACGATCAGCGACTCCAGGGCTTTCTGAAATTCGTCATTTTAAAGAAAAGCCTGATCAGGGAAGCGCTGTCGCTTGCGGCCAATATGCTTCACGTGGAATTCATCAGCCGCCCGGTCGACAAGCGCGAATTCATCCTGCTGCTCGAAAAATCGATACTGGTCGAGCGTTATCGCGAGATGATGCACAGCGTTTCCCGCGACGTCGAGGACCGCATCGAAACCTTCGAGAGCCTGATGAACATCAACCGGAAGGATTTTTTCGTGACGGACAAGGAGCGAGACGCGTTCCAGCGCATCATAGAACACGAGAAACACCTGGTGTCGGAGCAGTCCAGGCTCAACCGGGCGATCAGGGAGTTCACCTCGCTGCGCCAGATGGAGATCTTCAACATGAAGGACCGGATCAAGGCCGAGGAGATGCTGGCCGACCTCCGGCGCAGTGAGCTCATGGACGCCAACAGCGTCATCAGGGCACAGGAATCGCTCATCGACTTCTCGAGCCGCGAGCTTCACGAGGCGAACAGGATCATCAACGCGGCGGAATCCGTGGTGGAGCTGGGCAGGCAGGAGGCCATAACGCTGCGCGAGGAACTGGCGGACGCGATAAAACGGAACGGGGAGTTGACCGAGGAGATCGGCCGCATGAAGAAAGAATTGGAATCCCTCCGGGGAAAAGGGCATCGGTAGAGACACGGCATGGAATGGGAAAAAATACTGGCGGACTCGGTCACGGACGGAAAGCTCAAGGAGCTTCATCTTAAAAAAATACCCGTACTTAAAACCTGCAACAACTGGCGGGAAGTCGAGCCGATCGGCTGGGTGGATCACCAGATGAAGTTCAGTCACTACAAGGGGGGGCTCGTGAAGCTGAAAGGGAACATATATTTCGTTCCCGAAAAGACCATCAACGCCCTTTCCGAGTATATAAACTGGAAGTTCCCGCTCACGATAAGCGTTTACAAGGATTAATCGGCCTCATCTCCGTCTTCGAAAAGGGTGATCACCGCGTCTTTTTTCTGGGCCGCCCGCACGATATGATCAAGGCCCTTCCTGTCTATTATCGCGTAATTGGGGGCGAGCCGCTCGATGATCCCGGTATTCGTCCCGAGGAGCATCTCGTCGATCACGCCGGGGTGGCTGCAGTGCAGAAGCGTCGCATCGGTGATCCGTATACGAACGGTCTGCGCCGACCATTCGTTGAGGAGAAAGCCCAGGTTTTGCGGAATGCCGTTACGCGCGTATTTTTCGAGCGACGCGATGAATTCCAGGTGCGACATCCCGCGCTTGTCCGCCCGGACCACCGAGTTCCTGCTGATGCGCGTGTGGAGCATCAGGTCGTCCTTTACGATGTCCGAATGCGCGGCAAGCAGGTATACGGCCTCGGCGGGAACTTCGTGCCGGGGAATGATGAGCGTAAAGTCCGGGTTGATGTACACGCCGCGCGAGTCGGTTTCCTTCCGCTCCGCCACGGTGCGTCTGGTCTTCGAAAGCCTGACGGCGGCCTCCGCCCCGATGTCCGAAAGCAGCACCGAGTCCCCCTTCGTTTCGGTTATCCCGAAAAGGCACAGCATCCGTATGCCCGCGGCATACTGCCTGACCGCCTCGGTCCGCGCGCGGGTGAGCCCGTCGGGGGCCTGGGGATCGGAGGCCGCAAGCGAACGCATTACAAAACGGGTAAAAAGCGAACTTTCGTTTTCGCCGCCGTGATGCAGCACGATATCGCAAAGCCGCGAAAGCGTCTCGGGCCGCGGCATCGGGAACGGTGATGTGAAGAGATGGTCGTCCGTTTCTTCGTCCAGCGGGCTTCGCATGACGCGCACGAGCAGGCGGAGCGGAGCGTCGATATCTTTTTCGAGGCCTGAAAGCGATATCACCACCGCGTCGCGCTTGACGCGGACGCATTTAAGGCGATGGAAAACATACAGGCAGAGACGAAGGAGCGTATCGGCCGGAATCGGATCACCCGATTGCTCATATACGGCGAGCAGGGAGTCGGAAAGCCGCTTCCAGTCGATCTTCCTGAACTCGCGCTGGCGCGTGATGAAGAGGCCGCTCGAGGATACGATATCGAACACCGTGAGCATGTTGAGAAGAAAATAATAGCCGTTTGAAACGGTGCGTCCCCCGGGCGCCGCCTCGGATCTTTCCGCGGCCAGCGCCGGGTAGAGCGCCGGTGCGATGAACAGGTAGGTCGCGAAAGGCTCTTCGAGGCGGTGCCGGACATCAACCATGTCGTTCGCCGCGAGGAAATTCAGCCCTTCCTCTATCTGGTCGCGGCCGTCCGAGGCGATCAGCTCGTCGAGCTCCAGGAACCCGCCGTTTTCGAAAAGCGTACGCAGTATGCGTGCCGCGCCGCGATGCCGGCGGGGCGCGTGCCCGGCCTCGGCCGCTTTACCGGGATGGTTGAGGACGGAACGGACGCCGTCGACGTACTCCTTTATGAACCGCGCGTCGAACGGGCGGAGCATGGCGCGGATCTCGGGATAGATGTATATTTTATCGAGCTTGTTGTGCAGGCGCTGGCGGTTCTTGAGTACGTACACCAGGAGCTTCCCCGAAAGCGAGGTCGAAATCTTCTCGATCGCGGATCCTTCCATTTTCAGGACTTTGTCGATGTCGCCGTAGGTTATGCCGTTCTCGTCCGAGAGCGCAACGGTAAGCACCTGGAGCTCCTCCCTGGACAGGCTGCCCAGGAGCAGGTGAAAACCGACGTGCGTGAGTATGGAGCCGACGGCCTCCCGGCCCGCGTCTTTCGGGCGGGCGTCTATTCTCAGCAGCTCTGCGAGTTTATTCGCATCTTCTCCGGTGAGGTTTCTGGCCGCATCGCTGATTTTTTTCATGATAAAAAAGTTGTGGACATCGATATTGGGCTATTCTATACAGGTGCGTGTAATTATGCAATAAAATTTCGTTGCGCGCCATCCCGGCGGTTTTTGCAACAAACAGTGGCGGAAGTTTCCAAATACTACAACTCACGGTTGATCGTTTCCCACCGGCCTCCAGAGCGGAACGAAGTCCAGTAGATCGATCATTACGGGTTGGCGGAGAATTGAATGCTACAATTTCTGAGATTTGACGGTTCGCTGGTCGCGCGGAGCGAATATCCGGTCGTTTCCGGCGCCGAGGCCTGGCGCTTTTTTTCGAGGCGGATCCTCTATGCGTTCCTGCTCGCCTATTCCACCGTTTTCCTGGCCGCGGCCATTCCCTTCGACGGGGTGTTCTTCTTCGGCGGGCTCATAACGGGAATGATCGTTATACGGCTCGTGAACAACATTCTCAAATACAGGAGCTTCAGGGGCGGCAGGATCGTCGTCGACCAGGCCGGATTCGAGATATTCCATTCAACGGGCGGCGTGCGAATCAAGGCCGAGGACATAACATACTGCGAGGTGAACCTGTTCGGGAACTTCATCGTGCGCGAAAAATACCTGACGACGTCGTTTCCGCTCGCGCTTCTCAAAAAGGAAGACCGGCAGGAGCTGCTCGCGCAGTTCCACGACATGTCTCCGCGCAGGACGGAGCTTTTCAGAAAGATATACGATTTCTTCGACGCGGTGCTCGTCGCGTTCATCCTGGCGATGCATATACGCCAGTTCATCATCCAGGCGTATTATATACCCACCGGCTCCATGGAGGATACGCTCCTGGTGGGAGATCACCTGCTGGTGGAGAAGATCACCTACGGCCCGGCCATCCCCGGGATGATCGGAATGGAAAAACCGCTCCACCTGGATTTTCTCGGCATACGGGATGTACGGCGCGGCGATATCATCATCTTCAGGCCCCCCGGCGAAGACGAAAAGGATTTCATCAAACGATGCATCGCCGTGGAAGGGGACGAATACCACATCGCGGACGGCTCGGTCTGGATAAACGGCAAGCGCATGGAAGAGCCGTATGTGAAAGGCCTTACGAGCTATCGCGGTTTCGGCGACCGCAAGATAGAAGGGGTGGTGCCGCGGGGAATGGTCATCGCGATGGGTGACAACCGCGAAAACTCCTTCGACAGCCGTGGATTCGGTTATCTGCCCGTGGAGAGAATCAAAGGCCGGGCCCTCATGCTCTACTGGAACACCGCGCACATAAAGAACCTTGATTTTTCCCGCCTCGGCCTGATACGCTGACGCGGGGCGCGTGGAGCCGGGTCGGTCTTCGCCGCGCCCCCGGGCGCGGCGGTTCGGATACTATCGGATGCTCGGTGAAGCGAAATGAATCTCCCCATCTTCTCGCGGCGTGTCGTTTTCACCGGCGTACTGGTGATCGGCGCCGCCCTTTTCCTCGCCTATCGTCTCGTTTCGCTTCATTTTTCGGATTCAATATACGTCCCGTCCGACGCCGACAGGGAGGTCCACCGCGGCGCCGTTCTGGACAGAAGCGGCAGTCTCCTTGCCGTGAGCGTCGAGCGCCGCTCGCTCTTCGCGAACCCCTCGGAAATCACCGATCCGGAATCCGTCGCCGGCCAAATCGCCCCGCTCATAGAGATGTCCCGCCCGGCGGTGCTGGATCGTCTGAGGCGGGAAAAACGTTTCGTCTGGTTGCGGAGAAAGCTCGATGACGGCACCGCGGCGCGTATCGCTTCGCTGGGAATAAAGGGCCTCTACCTCCGGTCCGAGTACCACCGGGTATATCCGCACGGAACGCTGGCCTCGAACATAATCGGTTTCGCCGGGCTCGACAACACCGGGCTCGAGGGCATCGAATACAGATACGACGGGGTGCTGACGGGAAGGAAGGGGCCGGCGAGGACGTCGCCGGACGCGGATTATATAAAGGGATGTAACGTGCGCCTCACCATCGACCGGGTGGTGCAGTACACCGCCGAGCGGGAGATCGAGCGCGGTGTCCGCGAGAGCGGGGCGCTGCAGGGCGCGGCGGTGGTGATGGAGGTCAAGACCGGGAGGCTCCTCGCCGTTGCCAAATACCCGCTGGTCGATCCGAATTCGTACTGGGAATTTCCGGGGGATGCCATGAAGAATTTCGCCGTGGTCGATTCCTTCGAGCCGGGTTCCACGCTGAAGGTCATCGCTGCGGCGTCGCTGCTCGAGACCCATCCGAAGGTGCTTCAGGAAAAATTCCGCTGCGAGGGAAAGATCGAGGTCGCGGACGCCGTGATCAAGTGTACGGCGGTGCACGGCGATCTCACCCTCGACGGGATTATCAAGCACTCGTGCAACGCGGGAATCATACAGGCGGTCAGGCGGCTCAGGCGCGAGGATCTCCATGCGACGCTTTCGCGTTTCGGATTCGGCAGGGAGACCGGCGTCGAGATGCCCGGCGAGTCGCCGGGGCTGCTTCGCGGCGTGGGTGACTGGTCGGGGCTCTCGCGGTATTCCCTTTCCATCGGCCAGGAGATATCGGTGACCTCGATCCAGATGGTCGCGGCCTTCGGCGCGATAGCCAACGGCGGCGTGTACATGGCTCCGACGGTGATCGAGTCAATTGAATCGGATGACGGGACTGTGCTGCAGGCGTTCTATCCGAAAAGCCGCGGGCGGATCGTACGACAGGACATCGCCGCGCGGCTCCTGAGCATGATGAAGGGGGTTGTGGAGGGTGGCACCGCGACCAAAGCGCGAATGGCGTATTACGAGGCCGCGGGCAAAACCGGGACGGCGCAGAAATCCATGAAGCGGGGAGGGTATCACCCCGGCAAGTACATGGCTTCATTCGTCGGAATAGCGCCGCTGCACGATCCCGACATATGCGTACTCGTGCTTCTGGACGAGCCCCCGGAGACCGTTTCGGGCGGCGGTGCGGCCTCGCCGGTGTTCGCTCGTATAGCCGGGCGGGTGCTGCCGTACAGGGGCATACGGAAGGGGCAGGTGGCCGCCGGCGATCCGCTGAAAGGGGCGGTCCGAACCTTGCACGTCAGGAGGGGGGTCATGCCGGATTTCCGTGGGATGCGGCTCGGCGAGGCGGCAAGGACGCTCGCGGTTTTACGGAAGGAGGCGATGCTCGACTATTCGCTGGTGGGCAGGGGTGTCGTCCGCCGCCAGTCGCCCGAACCGGGAAGCCCGGTCGGCCATCATCGCAAGATCATATTGTATTTTGAAGAGCAATGACGGCACTGTTCGATAAAAACATGGCGGTCCTCGCTCGCCGCCACGCCCCGGTTCACGCCGCCGTTCTGGAGGCGCCAGAGGATTCGCGCATACGCGTCTCGCCGTCGCGCGAGGGCGCCCCGGTTCCCGAGATCGCGCAGGAGGGCGGCGCCATCTCCGTCCACAGCAGGTACGATCCCGTCACGGAGGCCGCGCGCTTCATCGCCGGTATCGAGCCGGGACGCTTCAACCTTTTCATCGTATTCGGTTTCGGCTTCGCCTATCATATAACGGAGCTGCTCGGCCGCGTTCCCGGGGGTGCCGTCGTTCTCGTGCTCGAGCGAAGTGCGGCCATGATCCGCTCTGCGATGGCCCATCGCGATCTTTCGTCGACGCTTGCCGACGAGCGGCTGCACATACTGGTCGATCCCACCGAGGAGGGACTGGCGGACATCCTGCGGGGAAAGTCCACCTACCGGGTTTCTTTTCTCACACACCGCGGATCGTTCCAGATAGCCCCCTCGTATTACTCGAACCTGCACCGTATCGCGAAATCCTACCTGTCGGCTAAAGAGGTCAACATCGCCACGCTCGCCAGGTTCGAACGGACCTGGGGGGCGAACATCGCGCGCAACGCCGGAGAGTTCGTCGACAATCCCGGCGCCGGGGTGTTTTATGGGAAGTTCGGGGGTCTTCCCGCCATAGTCGTCGCCGCGGGACCGTCGTTGTCGAACAGCATCGAATTCATCCGTTCGAACGCCGGCCGCGCGGTGATCGTCGCGGTCGACACCTCGTACGGGATATTGAAGAAACATGGTATCGAGCCCCACTTCTGCGTTTCGGTGGATCCGCAGCTCATCAACGCCCGCTATTTCGAGGGCGATACGGGCGGCAGGACCGTGCTGGTGGCCGATCCCACGGTACACCCCTCGGTCTTTCGTCTCTTTCGGGGAAGGCGCGCGCTCGCGGGGATGGCATTTCCGATGCTGAAATGGATGGAGGAGGCGACCGGGCCGAAAGGCGAAATGGCGTACGGGGGCTCGGTCTCGACCAACGCGTACGATTTCGCCAGGAGGCTCGGTGTTTCGACGATCGCGCTGGTGGGGCAGGACCTGGCCTTTACGGGAGGCCTCGCCCACGCGCGCGGTTCCTATCTCGACGAGCAGGTGTTCCTGCGCACGAGGCGCTTCTACACGCCGTTCATGTTCAACCGTTTCCAGCTCACGGCGCTTCCGGCGATACTGGTGCAGGGCATACGCTCACCGGCCGTCCATACCAACCAGAAGATGATGATATTCCTTTCGTGGTTCGAGAAGCGTAACGATCCGCGGCTTGTCAACGCGAGCTTTGACGGCGCCCGCATAAAGGGCCTTCGTCACGTCACCGCGGAAGAGCTTCGTTTCGAGGACCCCGGCATCGACATATTCGGCGTGATCGACTCGGCGCATGAAGAGGGGATGTCCGCGCTGCGCGATCCGAAGGAGGTGCGCCGGGCAATCGTGGGCCGCTGCGCGGCCATGCGCGGCGAGCTGGAAGCGCTCGTGCCGCTGCTCGAGAAGGCCGTACGCAATTCGGAGGAGCTCCGGGCCGTTCTCGCCGCGGAACGGCGCGATCGGGGCAAGATGGAATACCTGTTGAAGAGGCTCGCGGAGGCCGATCGAAACATCGAGTCGCTCGACGCGCTGAAGGACATGATAAGCTTTACCGCGCAGCGCGTCATCCACACCATCACCGAGGGTTACGAGGTCGACGAAGGGGAGGACGCGGTCGCGGAAGACGAGCGCGTCGCCATGCGCTCGCGTTTCCTCTATCTCGGTTTTCTGGAGGGGAGTACCTTCATCCGCAGGGTTGTCGAAAAGATGTCGGCGACCCTTGGCGGATAACCGCCGGACGATACGCCTCAGGCCGTGGCCGCGCGCCTGCCGCTGTAGTACCAGCCCGCGATTCCCGCAAGTATGAACAGTATCCCGATAAACTGCGCCTGCGAAAGACCCATGACGCCCCTGGGGTTCAGCCGGATGAACTCGACCATGAACCGGGGAAGGCCGTTGAGGATGAGATAGAGAAAGAAGAGCTTTCCATCCGCCAGCCCCTTTTTCCTGAGCCGCATGAGCAGCGCGAGAACCAGGAACGAGAAAAAGACCTCGAAGAGCGGCGTGGGATAGACCGCGGCCGTGGTGGGTACGATGCCGTTCGGATAGGCCGTTCCCCAGATTGACGAGGTCTCGATGCCGTAGCAGCCGTCGCCGGCGACGTGACAGCCGAAGCGGCCGAAGCAGTAGCCGAGCGCCATGGAGGGCGCCGCCGCGTCGGCGACCTTGAGGAAGGGCTCGCCGCTGCGTTTTATGATCCACCAGGCCAGAAGAAACGAGAGGATGAAGCCGCCATAGGCGGAAAGCCCGGCTCCCGAAAAGATCATTCCCGCCGGATCCGCGGCGAACTCGTCGAGATGCTCGAGTATATGGAAAACCTTGGAGCCGACAATCCCGCCCGGGATGGCGGCCAGCAGGACCCTGTACGCGATCTCCGGGTCCATGTTCCTGAGCTTGAGCTCGCGCTCGAAAAGAAGAAATGCCAGATAAAAGCCGATGCCCAGCATGACGCCGTAACCGCCGATGGAGATGAATTTGTACTGGAAGAGAATTGGGTACATGGAGGCCTCTCGCTAAATATGGTATATCACGGCATATCGATCGGCGGCAGGCCGGCCGCTCACTATCGGAGCGCGCGCCGCCCGTGTTGTTACAGTTTTTCGCGCCATGCGCGGTGCATATCCTGATTTCGGAGCCATTCAGCCGGACTTGTCAAGAGTATTATCGGCTTCAGCGGTCGGCTTCCGACCGCAACAGCGTATCCGGCCGATCGGGGATCGATGGAAGGCACCCGTGCGAAAAGTGGAATAAATCACGATCCTCATTCGTCTCTATATTGACTCCCGGCACGGCGGGAGGATGGGGGTATTATGCTGAAGCGCATTGTGGTGCTGATCGAAACGCTGCTGCTTGTCCTGTTCGCCCACGGTTGTTCCGATGAGGAGGACTACGAATACATCCTCACCGTGGATGGATATTTTTCCAATTTCACCGGTTATTATTATATCGACGGGTCGCTCAAGGGGCATTTCAACGGGGAGCCGGCATACACCGATTCGCACGGGTACACGTTTTATTATTATGAAAAGGAGCTCGAGGAGTTCAATTCGATCAAGGTGTTCGCGAACAAGGACGATCCCGCCTGTTCGCTCACGGTGACCCTCTGGAAGGACGAGGAGGAGGTCGCATCATCGTCCAGCGGCTCGTACGCGGGCTATAACGATGATGACGGCACTTACGAGCTTTCGGTCGACCCGCTGTATTATAGCGTCGATGACGATGAGGATGATGAGGAGGA
>CAZVEG010000093.1:0-13882 GCA_964625625.1 uncultured Leptospirales bacterium
GACAGGAGGTTGGTCCTCAGAATGAAGTCGAGCAGCTTGATGATGATGCCGGGGAAAAAACGGCTGTTGCCGTACTGGATCTCGTAGAGCCGCTCCATGACGTTGTTGATGATCCAGCCGGGAGTCGACGCGCCGGCCGTTACGAGGACGTGCTTCACCCCGCGGAAGTCCCCGCCATCGAGCTCCGCCTCCGTCTCGATGTGAAAGGTCCTGATGCCGCATTCGCGGCTCATCTGGGCAAGTCGCGTGGTGTTCGCCGACTGCCGGCCGCCCACCACCACCAGCGCGTCGATGTTCCGCGAAATGCCGTCGCGGATGTCGCTCTGCCGGTTGTGGGTGGAATCGCATATTGTATTGAAGACGGTGACGTCGCTGAACCGTTTTTCGAGTTGCTCCACGATCGCGGCGAACTGTTCCCTGTCCTGTGTCGTCTGCGAAACGACGATATATCTATCGGCCACCGGGACCGTATCGATGTCCGCGATGTCGGAGACGACGGTCACGCCGGCGGCGGCATAACTCCTGAGGCCCATGACCTCGGCATGATCCCGGTCGCCTATTATAATGGTGTAATACCCCTTCCCGGAGTAATTCTTGATGAGGCCCTGGACGCGCGACACGCGCGGGCAGGTCAGATTGAGATAACGGCGCGAGCGCGCCTTGATGTCGCGCAGGTTCTCGATCGGTATGCCGTGTGTACGGACGGCGATCGTCTTGCCGTCGATGCCGTCGAGGGTGTGGATTGTTTTGAGGCCACGCTTACCCAGTATCGCCACGGTCTGCGGGTTGTGTATGAGCGGCCCGAAAACCAGTATCTCCTCACTGGTCGTGTTGAGTTCCTCGACGATGGAGAGAATCGCATCCCGGACCCCCATGCAGAAGCCGGAATGGCGTGCCAGCTCGATTTTCATTGACCGGCGCCCTTTTCGCCGCCGGGAAAGCCGATCGAAGGTGCCTGCATGCTGCCGGTGACGGTCAGCCTGATGCTGCCTTCATCGTTTCTGGCGAGATTGCCGAGCAGTATGCGGTAATCCTGGACGAGTTTGGACCGGGTGTCGATGTCGATTACGAGGTTGAGCGTGGAGTTCCGCACGTACGGCGCCAGGGTGATGGAGCCGCGGATTGTGCCGCGAAGGTCCGGCCCCGCGCCCTCGAGTTTCTTTATGCGTATCTCGCCGTTCTGGATTTCTGAACTCATGGCGATCGATGAAAAACGGACCGCCGGTATCGTGAAATCTTTTATGGTTATGCCCTTGAGCGAGACGTTCTGGATTTCGATGTTGAGAAAGCCGTTGCGGGGGACACCCGAGGCGGGATCGGCCGTCAGCCTGAATTCGCTGTTCAGCAGGCATGAGAACGAGGAGCTTTCCCCGGTGTACCTGAAGTCCTGAACGCCTATTTCACCCTTGAGGGTTTTCTTTATCAGGGTGGTCACCGGATTCATCGCAATATTGAAACGGACATCCTTCATGCTTACTTCCGATTCCGGTCCGGTGCCGAGTATCAGGCTGTCGATATACGAGTCGCCGATGGTATTGAAATCGATTTCGCCGACGATCACGCTGCGCAGGCCCCTATGCTCCATTTTCTGCAGCTCGCTGCGTATCAGGACGTCGAAAGGGAGTCCGAGCACGGTGAAAATCGCGGTCAGTAGAAGCGCCGCGGCGATGTAGAGTTTTGCGTATGGAAGCGCGAGCGTCTCCCGCGCGAAGCGGCCGGCCGATTTGAGCGCCGCGGAGACCCTCTCTCGTAGCTGTCTGAATTCCATGAGGCCGTGTCCTTGTTACTGGAGTGTGTAGCTGTCGATTTTCATGATCACATCGTAGGTGTCCGCGCCTTTAAGTCCCTGGTACAGGCGGAGATAGCTTACCTTGAGCAATCTCCCGGAGTTCTCGATCTCGTGGAGAAATCGCAGAAACTTCTGGATGGGAACGCCGTCAATCTTGACGTCGGTGGTGATGCGCAGGTATTTGTTCTGGATGTTGGACTGCGTCCTGCGCGTATAGGCGATATGACGCGCAACGTCCGCGCTCGCCGACCACTGTTCGATGAGCGTGGTGATGTTCTCCTCCCTGTTGCCGAGCAGGGCGTCATAACGGCTTTTCCGCTGTTTGATCTCCCGGTATTCATCGTAAAGGGCTTCGAGCCTGTCCAGGTTTCGCCGGCTTCCGGCAATGCTTGATCGGGAAGATTCTCTCATGGAAAGATATGGATTGATGACGAGCATGAAAACAAGCGCCCCGGCGGCGATCGCGCCGAAGACCTTGAGGAGTCGTTTTTCGCGAGCGGATAGTTTAATCATGCCCTCACTCAGCCTGTTCCCGTACCGGCGTCTTTTTGCCGGACTGTTTTATTACCATCGAGAAGCCGATCTCGTTTTTCCTGCTTATATTGGTGTTCAGATCGACCGAGCCGAACCTGCCGGTATCGACAAGCCTGTTCTTGAAGTCGTCGATGATCTTGCTCGATGACGTCTGGCCGTCGATGCGCACGATCCCCTCGTTGATCACCATATTGCTCAACTGGAAATCGGGATCCCCGGGAAATTTTGTGACGATGTCGGCCATAAGGTCGATGACCCTGTCGCCGGGCTGCACGAGCACGTCAATGGCGGCAAGCTGTTTCTTCTCCTCGTTAACCAGCGCCTCGGCGGCCCTGACGGGGTCATCCACGGGCTGGCGGGCATGGAAATACCGCATATAGCGCTCGTTGATTTCCCTGTCGTATTGCGCCCCGGTCCTGTAACCGAGGAAGGCCGATACGGCCAGGTTGGCCGCGAAAACAACGCCGGCCAGCGCCAGGAAGCTTCCCGCGAGATAATAAATCCTGCGCGAACCGCCCGCGAGATCGGGTACGAATTCGCCTTTGAGGAAATTGACCGACTGGCGTCGCGAATTGAGATACGAAAGCATCGTACCGAAGACGATGGGAAACTGCGTCTGGATGGCCTGTTCCGGATAGCCCTGGAGAAAGGGCAGGGCCGCGACGGGAAGCTCGAGCTCGCGCGAGAGGAGATGCCCGACGCCGGCGAGATTGGCGCCGCCGCCGGAAACGAGTATTCGACCGAATTCGAGCTCCCCGTATTCCACGGAGAAGGAGCGCAGGGTGAGAAGTACCTGCTCGACGAGGTCCTCGACCAGGGCGACGGTCCGGTCGTAGATTTTTTTGAGTTTCGGCCTGGTAAGGCCCAGCGTTTTATAGAAGTCACGCTGGTAGTTGTTTTCGAGGGATGTGAGGTCGAGATTGAGCGACTCGAAAAGGCGCTGCGCCTCGCGGATGCCACAGCGGTTCATGGCCGCGATCTCTCGGTGGACGGCACCGAGGCCGCCGGCGATGCAGCGCGTGTACAGGAGATCTCCGCCGCCGGCGATGACGAGTACGGTTTTTTCGTGACCGATATCGATCTGGATGATGTTTTCGTCGGGAATCCGGTTGAAGTAGCGATAGCACTCGAAAAGCGCGTTCGCCTCGAGGCCCATCCTGAGGGGGCGCAGGCCGGTCCCCGACAGCAGGGCGACGTATTCGCGTACCACCGCTATCGGGGTCGCCGCGAGCATTATCCTCGCCTCGTCGCCGCGGGGGCTTTTCAGGGACTGGAAGTCCATTATGAGCTCATCGATACTGAAGGGGATGTTCTCCTCGGCTTCATAGGGTATGGCCGCCGATATTTTCTCGGCGTCGCTGAAGGGGAATGCGATATTGCGCACGATCGCCTTCTCCATCGGGAGGTTGCAGAGCACCGTGCAGCCCTTCAGGTCGTTTTCGGCGAGCAGTTTCCCGATGGCACGCCGCACGGCGTCGCCGGGTTCGTCGCCTTCCTCGCCGGAGATGTCCTCGATCGAGAGCCCGGTGACCTGGAAATTCCTCAGGCCGGTTTTTGCGGTAAGCAAGCGAACCGCCGAAGAGCCGATATCAAACGCGGCGATGTTCTCAAACAAGGCGCGGCCTCCGTCTCCCGGTGTGCCGGGAATAATTGATGAATGGCGCGTGCGGCGCGGATGTCAGGGGATGGTCACTCATTGCTCGCTCATGTAGTAAAACACCTTGTTCTGCCTGTTATACAGCGCGATTATGCAAACCTCTGTCTTATTCACGCGTCCGGTCACCGCAAGGCGGAAGATAAACGATCGCACGGTGAGCAGATTCTTCCTGACCGTTTCATCGGTCACCAGATCGGCGATTTCGTCGATCGATTCGAACGGCTTCGAACGGCGCCTGCGAATGAGTTCGGCAACTCTATCATCGGTCATCTCGTCTGTCAACGCCGATAAGACGCGGAAGGACGCGGTGTTGATGTTTATCTTGTTGAGCTCGCTCAGGTAATCGGTGCGTTCGCCGGTTATCCGGAAGTATTCATCCATGCGTCGGCTGCGTTCCCTGCCCACCGGCGCGGTGCTCTCGGCGACCTCGGTTCGGCGCGAGGTGAGGGCCCTGTCCGATCCGGGTCTGGCGACCGCCTCGGGATCGAGAACGCGCGCGCCCCTGTTGTCCTCCACCAGGCCCCGCTCCATGCCGAAGTTGCCGCCTCCGAGGCCGTAGTAGATCTCCGGAGTCATCCCCTTCACCATCAGCATCTCCTGGATGCTGTCCATCGCGCCGTTTTTCGCCCGGTAGGGGCGGGCCTGTGCCAGGTAGAAATCGGACGATTCCGCCCCGTAGGGGAAGCGGCTGTCGTCGATATCGACCCAGTCGATGAGCGCATCGGCCAGGTCCATGGGCAGCGCCATGTTGAGAAAAAAACGCTGGGCCACCGTATAATACGGTGAACGGTCGACCACCTCGTTGGCGAGCGCGTTTATGTTGATTTTCGAGTTTTCATCCGTTATCTCTATTTTAAGATGCCCGCCTTCGATCGGCAGCGGGGGAAGGTCGATCGCCCATATGTCCTGGAAGGAATCGACGTTCGTATTGGTGGAGACGCCCGAAAGCAGTGCTGAAGCGGCCCCCTTCTTGTCGGCCTCGAGGAGCGCCACCGCGAGGTTGACGCCCGCCCGCGCGATCGTCCGCGCCCTGAGCGATTCGCTGAACCGCCCGATATAACGCACGTTGGTCTGGGCGGTGATGATGAATTCGCTCGATATCGCCACGAGGAGCGAGATGACCAGGAGCACGATGACGAGCACGTAGCCCGACGAGCCCCCGAAGGCGTACAGCACCCCGCGTTCGCGAAGCAGCGCCCCGCGCCGGCGATAGTTCCGAGCGGCCGTGTCCAGCCGGGCCCTGATGAACGCGGCGGGCCTCATTCGTTCACCGGGTTGACGTAGGAGATGAACACGAAGTCCTCGACGGTGCCGCGGTAATTCTTTACCCGGAGCGTCGTCCGTACGGCCTGAGGGAATTTTTTGGCTTCACGGGAGTCCCATTTGTCCGTCCAGTCGTTTCTCAGCCAGAATTCGAACTTCAAGTCCGTTACATTGTCGAGCATGGCGTCCTCGGCGCCGCCGTCGAGCGGGTTGTCGTCGTAATGCAGGTCGCGGCGGCGGACGAGCTGGTACACCCCCGAAATCTCCCTGTCCGGACGCAGGCGGTAGCCGACCTCGTAGATGTCGCTGGTCGGGTTCTGCTTTCTGGGACTCTGCGATATGGATTCCCGGGAAAAATCGGTGGTAATGAAATCGAGCCGTCCGTTGGCCGTCTGGCCCATCTGGTTTTCACCGATGAAGCAAACGCGCTCGTTGAACTTCTGGGCGTACGCGTAGGAAATGTCCCTGTCCATTCGCTGGACCGCGAGGCTCACGTTTTCATGAAACTCGGCGACGCCGGTAAGATCGAAGATGGAGGTCATGATCGAGCGGTGAGCCGAGTATACGATGAGCAGTATCACCGAGGAAACCGCGGTCGCCACTATCACCTCGATGAGCGAGAAACCGGCCCAGCCGCGGAGGGTGGGCAGCCGCGCGGTCCCGTTCATCGCGGACCCGGTTCTCGGGATTTCGCGGTTCACATCCTCTCCGGGTAGACGTAGCTGAGCGTATAGTTTTTTTTACGGCCCCGCTCCAGCCAGTGGACGGTGATCTCGACCCTGCGGGCGCTGACCGGACCGAACAGTTCATGCTCGAATTTACCCGTCTTCCTGCTGTAGCTGAATCCCGGGTATTCCTTTACCGCCTCCTCCCGTACGTCCGGCTCGCGCATGCGATAGACGTAATACATGCTCAGCCTGCTCCTGGCGATCAACATCGCACGTGTCATGTTCCTGTTTCCGCCGATCGCGGCGATCCCCGCCGACACGCCCGAGATGATGGCGAGCATGGCGATGGAGAGGATGGCGATGGCTATGAGTATCTCGACGAGCGCGAATCCGCCGCCGCGACCCTTACTCGAAACCGACGTAATCATGGACGATTCTTGCCTCTTTTTTGAGCCGGTTGATGCGCACCGACCAGCGCTCGCTTCCGCCGACCAGGATGTGGATGACGGCGTTGTCGGAGGCGCCGGATGGATAAAACGGTATGAACACGCTTCCCTGCCTGATCGGATCGGCTCCCGCGACCAGCACCTCCTCGAAGCGAAAGGATTCCGGAAACCGGTGGTACGAGAGCAGGCGGTCGCGCGAGTCGGTGAACTTTCCTTCGCGGTTCATGGTTACCACCGATACTCCATTTTCGCGACCGAATATCTTCTCATCGTACTCCCCGAGTTCCGAAGCGCGATCGTTCAGATGGACTATAAGGTAATTCGTATTGCCCTTGAGATACGCGTCGTCGAAACAGCGCGCGATGATGCCGGTCAGGATCAGGAAGCTCCCCCTGTCCGTGCCGGCGAGGCGAGGGATGCGCGGCACCACGAGCATCGCCATAATCGAGATGATGGCGATCACGACGATGAGCTCGAGGAGCGTGAATCCGCCGTTGCCACGGAAGGGATGCTCCGTGCCGGTCGTTTCCACGGGGAGGGCGCCCGTTCCTACCAGCTTTTTATATCCCCGTTCACGCCCTCGCCGCCGTCCCTGCCGTCGGCGCCAAGGCTCATGATCTCGTAATCGTTGCCCTGATCGCCGGGCGAACGGTAGATGTAATCGCGGCCCCACGGATCTTTCGGCAGCTCCTTTTTCTTCAGGTAACCGCCCTCGTTGTAGTTCATGGGCGCGGGCTCGGAGCTGGGTTTTTCGATCAGCGCGGCGAGGCCCTGCTCGGTCGTCGGGTATACGCCGTTGTCCAGGTTATACCGGTCGAGCGCAAGGCCGAAGGCGGCGATCTGCTGTTTCGCCGCCTCAACGCGGGCCTTCTGCGGGATGTCCATGAATCGCGGCACGACGATGATCGAAAGGATGCCGATGATGGCGATGACGATCATGAGCTCGATGAGCGTAAAGCCGCCGTTTCCCTTCATGCGCGCGGCCGCGTCCACGGCGCGCCCGATGAGCGTTTTCAGTGCGTGTTTCATATCTTCCTCACTGTAGTATAAGGTTCATTTCGAAGATGGGCAGAAGCACCGCTATGACGATCAGGCCGATGACCACCCCCATGATGATGATAATGATCGGCTCGATCATGCTGGTGAGGCTCGACACCGTGAGGTCGAGCTCGGTCTCGTACACGCGGCCGATATTCTGCAGCATCGTGTCGAGCTGGTCGCTCGCCTCTCCCGCGGCGATCATGCCGAGGACCATCCGCGGCAGAAAATCGGCCTTGGCGAGGGCGGTCGATACCGACGAGCCTTCGCGTATCCTGTCCGCCGCCAGGTCGATCTTCTCCTCGATGACCGAATTGACGACGATCTTTTTGACGATCTCGAACGACTTCATTATATCGACGCGGTTGGAGAGGAGCACGCCGAGGTTCTGCGTGAAGCGCAGCACCACGAGCTTACGGTAGAGATTGCCGACAAGCGGAACCGAGAGCTTCAGCTCGTCGGCCTTGCGCCGGCCCTCGGGCGTCCTGATGTAGCGCCTTAGAAAATAGGCTCCGCCGACGGTGGCGGCGAGCAGGAGGGGCCAGAATGTCGCCAGGAAATCGCTGAATCCCATCACGACACGGGTCGGAAACGGAAGGTCCTTGCCCAGTTCGAGGAACATGCGGGTGAGCGAGGGGATTATGTTTATCATGATGAAGAGCACGACCAGGATCGCGAAGAAGATGAGAAACGCCGGGTACCACAGCGCGGCCTGGATCTTGCCCTTCAGGATGTTTTTCTTTTCCTCGAGCTCGGCGAGCCGCTCGATCACCTGATCGAGAGAACCGAGGCTCTCGCCGACACGGACCATGCTGATGTACATATCGGAAAATACGATCGGGTGACGCTCGAGGCAGGCCGACAGGGACGAGCCTTCCTCCAGCTTCTCCTTTATGTCGGCCACGATGCTCTTGAAGTTCCTGTTATCGACCTGGTCGATGATGTCGTTGATCGACACCAGCAGCGGCATTCCCGCGCCGAGCAGCACGGACAGCTGGCGCGAAAAGATGCCGACCTGCCTGGAGCTGAATTTGAGGTCGAGGTAATAGGTCAGCTCCTCGTAGGCCCTGCGGATGCCGCCCTTCGACGCCGAGGTCGCGGCGGAAGGCTTGCCCCCGTGCTCCTCGAGCCTGACAAGGTAGAGCCCCATGCCGCGCACCTTCTGGCGTGCCGCCTGCTCGCTCGGGGCGTCCACCACGTCCGAGACCGGGTCGCCTTTCCTGTCGAGCGCCTGGTATTCGAAGATCATCTCAGCTCACCCTCAGCACTTCTTCGATCGTGGTGGCGCCCGCCATGGCCTTCTGAAGGCCGTCCGAAAGAAGGGTGAGCATCCCTTCCTTTATGGCCTGCTCCTTTATCTCGTATGCCTCGTTGCGACCGATGATCATGCGCCGGATGTCGTTCGAGAGCGGCAGGAACTCGAAGATGCCGGTCCTCCCCATGTAACCGGTGCCGAGGCATTTTTCGCATCCCTTGCCGCGGTAAAACCGCGCCTTCTTCATTCCGGCCGCGCTCGCTCCGAGCTGTGAGAGCATCTGTGTCGTGGGACGATACGCCTCGCGGCAGTGCGGGCATACCTTGCGCACCAGCCGCTGGGCCAGGAAGGCGTTGACGGAGGAAGTGATGAGAAACGGCTCCACCCCCATGTCGATGAGGCGGGTGACGCCGCTGGCCGCGTCGTTGGTGTGGAGCGTTGAGAATACGCGATGCCCGGTCAGCGCGGCCTGGACGGCGATCTCCGCGGTCTCGAGGTCGCGTATCTCCCCGATCATGATGACGTCCGGGTCCTGGCGGAGGATCGAGCGAAGTCCGTTGGCGAAGGTCAGGTCTATCTTGGGTTTTACCTGCATCTGGCCCACGCCGTGGAGCTGGTATTCGATGGGGTCTTCCACCGTGAGAATGTTGATTTCCGGTGAGCGGAGGCGCGAGAGCACGCCGTAGAGGGTCGTGCTCTTGCCGCTCCCGGTGGGACCGGTGACAAGCACCACGCCGTAGGTCTTGCGGATGGTCTCCTCGAATGATTTCAGCACCGTCTCGGAGAAGCCCATGGCGGACAGGTCGAAGTTCATGTCGGTCTTGTTGAGGAGCCTCATCACCACGCGCTCGCCGTAATAGGTCGGGAACACCGAAACGCGGATATCGATGTCCTTGCCGCCGATCTTGATCTGGATGCGTCCGTCCTGAGGCAGGCGGTTCTCGGCGATGTTGAGGTTCGCCATGATCTTGATGCGCGAGATTATCGCCCCCTGGAACTTCTTCGGCGGGGTGAACATCTGATAGAGGATGCCGTCAATGCGAAACCGGACCGCCAGGTCTTTCTCGTAGGGTTCGATATGGATATCGCTCGCCCTGTCCTGGACGGCCTGGGTGACCATGGTGTTGACGAGGCGGATGATCGGCGCCTCGTTCGCCATGTCGAGGATGTCCTCGGTCTCCATCACCGGCGAGGAGAGTATCTCGAAATCGGAACCGGCGAGACCCTCGATCACCTCGCCGGCCGAATCGGCGCGCATGATATCGAAATGGCTGTTGATGACGCGCATTATTTCGGCTTCGGGTGTGAGGACGGCCTCTATGTCGTGATCCGGGTACAGCATCTTGAGATCGTCGAATGGGTGGATATTGAGCACATCGGCGGCCGCGACGTGGATGACCGAACCGTCCGATTTGAACGGGACGACCCTGTTCTTTTTGAGAAAGTAGGTGGGGACCCTGGCGAATATGTTTTCCGGATCGTCGAACGCGATACTCTTCATGAATGGAATGCCCGACTGTTCCGCGAGCGCCTCCAGCACCTCGTCCTCGGTCGCCATCCCTTTCTTGATGAGGAGCTGGCCGAGGCGAAGCGGCGTGGACTTCTGGAGGAGGAGCGCCTCCTGCAGTTGCTCGGTCGTGATGACCCTGCGATCGACGAGCAGGGCCCCCAGCGGTCTGGTCTTTCTGCCGCGGACGCTCATCGTTATCGCCCCTTCAGCCTTCGCTGCTCTTCCCGCTTCTGCTCGGAAAGCGCCTCGGCCCGTTCGGGCCTGGTGACGACATGCGGGGTGATGAATACGAGCAGGTTTGTCTTGGTATGCTGTACCGTCTTGCGCTTGAAGAGCCATCCGAGGAGCGGAATGTCACCGAGAACCGGGACCTTGGTCTCCTCGACGTTGGAATTGTTGCGTATGAGCCCGCCGACGACGATCGTTTTGCCGTCATGCACGGTTATCTTGGTCTTGATGTCGCGCTTGCCCAGCTCCGGGGGGATCACCGTACCCGACGACGACACGGTGGTCGTGCCGATCACCGAATTCACCTCCTGGTAGAGATCCAGGGTGATGCGGTTTTTCTGGGTGATGTGAGGCGTGATCTTGAGCTTCACTCCGACGGTCTTGTATTCGTATGTGTAAAACTGCACCCCGGTGTCGCTGATGCGGTTGTTCGTGGGCACCGGAATCTCCTCTCCCACGTTGATTTCCGCTTCCTGGTTGTCGAGAGTGAGTATCTGCGGTGTCGACAGCACGTTGTACTTGTTGTCGGTTCCGCTTGCGTTGAGAAGTATATATCCCAGTATGCTCCGGTCGGCGAGATAACCGAGCTGGAACCCCGTTGCCGCGGGAACCGCGAGGGTCTTGCCGGAAAGGCCGCCGGGGACCGTATAATTGGGGACGTCCCCCATTATCGAGGAGCCGCCGTAAATATGCCTGCCGCTCTGATCACCCAGCATCCAGTCAATGCCGAACGACCAGCCGTCTTCGGCGTTGACCTCGACGATGAGTGTCTCAATGTATACCTGCTCGCGAACCGTGTCCAGCTCCTTCACGACCCGCTCGATCTCGGCGAATTCCTGCGGAGTGGCGGAGATGATGAGCGAATTGGTTTCCTTGTTGGCGATTATGGACAGCTTCTGCGCGGACGCCGTCGGTGAGACCGTCTGTTGCGACTGCGTGACGCGCGAGGTACGGTCCGAGCGGCGTATGGCGGGCTGCTGTTGCGGCGGCGTGGCCGTCGGGGTGCTTACCGGGCTCGTGTCGATCTTGGCGGTTTCGGAAAAGGGAATCCGCGCCAGCACCGCGGCGAGCTTCTCGGCGTCCGCGTTCTCGAGGTGAACGACGTGGATATTGCCCTTGCGCGCCTTGTCGTCCTTGATATCCACCATCTTCTTGTCGAGCGAACGGCTGATGCGGGTAAGTCCGCCGATTTCGTTGGCGTTCCCGCTCAGGATTATGGTGTTTAGAGGAAGATAGACCACTATATCGGTATCGTTTGATTTAAGCTGGCGCAGCACGTTCGCCACTTCGTTGGCGTCCGCGTATTCTATTAGCAGAAGGTAGGTGATGGCGCGGTCCTCGGCGGGCAGAGCGGCCTTTCCGTCCTTGTCGACGATGATCTCCACGTTTTTCTTTATGGCGTCCTTGATGGGGACAACCTTGATGAGGTTTTCGGTCTCGATGACCGCGAACCCTTTGACCTCCAGGATTGATTTGAGAATATCGAAGGCCTGGGATACCGGTATGCGTTTCGCGGAGCTTATGGTGATCTTCCCGCGCACCTTTTCATCGACCATGATGTTTTTCTTGATGAGCTGGCTCATTATGTTGAGAAACTCGGCGAGCTCCACGTCCTTGAAGTTGAGCGTGAAGTATTTTTCGGTGCGGTCTATTTTCGGGGCCTGCCGGGGCCTGTCTGTCCGGTCGGTGACGGGGGATTCGGGCGTTTCAACCGGTTTTTCTACGGGCGGGGGCGTCCGGTCGGTTCCCGGCTTGTCCGGTGTCTCCACGGCGGGCTTGCGCTCGGCCTCGGCCGCGCCGTCTTCGGTGGCCTGCGAGTAAAGACGGGGTCCGGAAACGGCGCTACACATGAGCACCAGCGTTAAAATCGATATCGCCCTGAAGTGTCTTGAACCGGTCATGTGCGTTTTCCCCTGAGTTATTTCCCTAATCGGAAACGGTAAAATCGTAATTGACGAGCTTCCCGCCGCGTTCGAGATCTATCGTTATGCGTGAATCCCCCTGGATAGACTTCCACAGCTGGTACAGCTTTTCGGTGCTTTCGATTGGATGTCCGTTCACGCGCCTGACCACGTCCCCGTTCCGGGCGCCGAGCTGATAGAGCACGCTGTTCGGCTGAACCCTGAAGAGCTTGAACCCCTCTATCCTGCCGTCAACCCGGTAGGGGCCGGCGCGGAGACCCGCAAGGGCGTTATCCATGTTGTTGAGGACCTTCTGCTGCAGCTCGGCCCTGCTGATAGTCTGCTTGATTCGACCCTCGCCGGGGGAGGGCGATGAGCCCCTGGTCGCGTCACCCGAAGGCGCCGGGCCTGAGAACATATCGAGAACCTCGATTTTTTTATCTCCTCCGCGAAGGTAAACCCTGGCGTTGTCGATCCTTACGAGCGTGAAACCGTAAACGGCGCTGCCGGGCCTGAACACCTCGGGGTCCTTTTCGGTGTTCTTTTTGATGAGAGCGCGCGCGATCGTGGCCGGGCCGGAGATGGTACCCATGAGCTGCAGTTCGGTGAGCCTGCTCGAAGCGGCGGCGGCTCCATTCAGTGTTTCCTGTCCCGCGAGTCGGAAAAAACCGGAATCGAGGACCTGGCGGTAGTCGTCGAAGGTTTTCGCGGGCAGCTGCCGGCTGGCGGTTCGCTGTTTGCGCTGCTGGTTCCCCGGGAGCGGTGTGATGCTCAACCTGATTATCTGGTTGATACCGGCGGCGAGAACCAGTGCGAAAGCGATGATTGAAACGGTGTTAACCGCATGATATTTTATGTTCTGCATGAAAGGCCGAAACCCCGGGATGTCGTTTGACTTGTCGAATTAACGGAACATCCGGTCGTCCGCTCCCGTCCGCGGCGAAGTTAATCCGGATTCCGTTGGAACGGCACTGTTTCCCACCGTAAGTAAGTACGCCGTGCTATATCGTTGTTACGGTCGGGCATCGAATCCTGACAGGCAGGGAAGCCGACCCGCGCGTGAAATCCGGCACAATGACAAAAAGTGTATATTTTAAGTGACGATGTGTTTCACGCAGCCGCTGGTACAGTATAAAGCCTTTGGCGGGCTGTCAATAATTATTATTGGAACCGCATATATGCAAGAAAAATCCCCGTCCGGAAACGGGGATGGAGTTAAAAGCTCGGGGGAAATAAGGAATGATGTCAGGCTGCGAACAGGTCGACCGAGATGATCTGCGAGATCGGGATTTTAACTTCCCTGTTGTTTTTGTCGGTGAGGACGATATCGTCTTTCACCAGCACCCTGTTTTTATTGAGTTCGATGGATTTACCGTCACGAAGGTATACGACGATGTCAAGCCCCTTGATGCCGAGGTACTTCCTGAGCTGCGACTTGAAGCTTTTCGCCTTTTTTTTCATCTGGTCCTCGTCCACAAGTGAATGATTGAATTTTCCCGAAACACGCGGCTTTCGGTCACGTAACAGTTTATAATTATGTCCCATCCATAATATCGGCATTCCCGGAAAATAGTTGAACGAATTTCTCCGGGC
>CAZVEG010000094.1:0-13854 GCA_964625625.1 uncultured Leptospirales bacterium
CGTGTACGCGTTGCCCGCCTGCGCGTATTTCGTTTTCGCCGGGTGAGGTGCGGGTGTGAAAGAGTTCATGCCGGAGATCCGACCGCTGAGTACCAGCCTCCTCCCGCTCACTCCTTCCCGCGCCTTTTAACGGCCTCCACCATCTCCCCGAAGAGCGCGTAGAACTCCTTGAGCTCGTCGCCCTTCCTGAGCGGCCGCGGCGACGGCAGCTTGCCGGCGATGATCTCCTTCAGGTAGCCGGACATCACGTAGATGGGGCCGGAGATGTGGTGCGTCTTGCGGATGAGCGCGACGAAGATGATGACCGACTGCGCCAGGATGAACACCACGATCCCCCACAACAGCGCGTTGTTCTGCGCGATGATCCTCTCCATGGTATGCACGTTCTCGGCGTGGATGCGCGAGACGTTCGCGATCGGGAGCTTCTCCGCGCCCGCGGCCTCCTGGGAGAATGCGAGGAGCGCCTCCACGTTGTTGTTGTAGAGCACGATGATGTTGTTGAGGCGCCGGTTGTTCATGCTCACGTTGACGCTGATGGCGGCGACGATAATGGCCGACACCACCAGGATGACGCCGATGATGGAAAAGGCGGTTTTGAGCTGGAACTTTTTATCGAGTACGTATTTTTTTCGCTGTGTCATGGCGCGTGCCCCTCGTGGAAGTGGGGCGTCCCGGCCGCCCCGGCTGCATGGATAGCACGGCCGGGGCGTTTTGGTCAATCCCTTTATGGAACCGCCGCGCCGCCTTCCGGCAGGTGTTCCCCGTGATGGGAATGCAGCAGCGCGCCCGCGCCCGCCTCGACGAGCATTTTATAGAAGAGCCGAAGCGGAAAGCCGATAACGTTCGATACCGAGCCCTCGATGCGCTCTATGATCATGGCGCCGTGCTCCTGCGCGGCGTATGCCCCGGCCTTGTCCATGTACTCTATACGCGCCAGGTACTCCTCGAGCTCCGAGCGGCCGAGGGGCTTGAAGGTGATCGCCGAGCTCTCCAGGCCCGTCGCGAGCTCCAACCGGCCGCCCGCGCGGTGAAGGCCCAACGAGAGTCCGCTTATCACCCGGTGCGTCCTTCCGGAAAGGCGCCCCAGGATGTCGAGCGCGTCGTCGAAGCCGGAGGGCTTGCCGATGATGGTACCGTCAATCGTCACGATGGTGTCGCAGGTGATGACGAGCGCGTCGTCCGGACCGACTTCAATGCGCGGCGCGAGCGAGCGCATCTTGTCGGCGGCGACGCGCGCGGCGTACGCTTCGGGAAGCTCGCCGCTTCGGGGCGTTTCGTCCGCGTCGGGCGACATCACGCCGAAGTCGTCGAAGATTTCGCGCAGAAGCTCCCGGCGACGGGGCGAGGATGATCCCAGTATGACGCGCATGGCCTATTTAAGGAGCACCTTTTCGTTGAGCTTCTGGATGGAGGTCACGTTCTTGAGGCGCTTGAGGCGGGAGATGATGTCCCTGAGGTGCGCCAGGCTTTTCACCTCGAGCACGAGCTTTATCTGGGCGTTGTCGCCGGCGTGCACGGTGGCCTCGACCTTTATGATGTTGGTTTTGCAGGTGGCCAGCTCGTCGGCAACGTCCTTGAGGAGGTTCGGCCGGTCGATCGCCTGTATCTGGAGCTTCACCGGGTAGGTGTTCTCCGAGCCCTCCCAGACTATCTCGATAAAGCGCTCCTTCTCGTTCGTGAGCCGCTTGAGGGAGGGGCAGCTCTTCCTGTGCACGGTGATGCCCCGTCCGCGCGTGATGAAGCCCACCACGTCGTCTCCGGGAATCGGCTGGCAGCACTGCGAGAGCTTGATGAGCACGTTCGACGTGCCGTCGATCGAGAGCGACATCTTCTTCTGGCGCGAGATGCTCTTTATCTTGAAGAGCTCGGTCTCGGGGATCGAGACCTCGACCGTCTTCCCGGCCTTTTCGGTCTTTCTGGGCTCGGGCGGCGCCTCGGGTTTGTGCTCGGCCTCGTCTTCCCTGCGCAGCCAGTTGCGTATCTTGTAGCGCGCGTTGGACGACTTGACGAACTTGAGCCACGACTCCGACGGGTGCCCCTTGGGGCTGGTGAGCACCTCCACGATGTCGCCGCTTTTTATCTCGGTCTTCAGCGGCACGAGCGTGTTGTTCACCTTGGCCCCCACGCAGCGGTTGCCGACCTCGGTGTGGATGGCGTAGGCGAAGTCGATCGGCGTGGCTCCCTTGGCGAGCTTCACGATCTTTCCCCTGGGGGTGAAGACGAAGATCTCGTCCTCGTAGAGGTCCATCTTGAGTTCCTTCATGAACTCGCGGCTGCTCACCTGCTCCCTGTGCTCCGTCTCGGCGCGCGGGATGTTCTGCAGCACCGGGAAATTCTTAAAGGTGCGCTGGTGCATGCTGTCGCGGTCCTTGTAGAGCCAGTGCGCGGCGATGCCCATTTCGGCGGTGGCGTGCATGTCGAAGGTGCGGATCTGGAACTCCAGCGGCAGGCCGTCGGGGCCGATGACGGTGGTGTGCAGCGACTGGTACATGTTCGATTTCGGCACCGCAATATAGTCCTTGAAGCGCGAAGTGATCGGCGACCAGAGGGTGTGGATGACGCCGAGTATCCCGTAACAGTCCTTCACCTCGCTCGTGATGATGCGGATCGCCCTTATGTCGAAAATGTCCTCGAAGCTCTTTCCCTGTATCTTCATCTTGCGGTAGATTGAATAGAAGTGCTTGGCGCGCCCGGTGATCTCGGCATGGATGTCCAGGCGCTTGAGCTGCTGGTCCAGGATGAAGCGCAGGTCCTCGATGAATTCCTCTATCTCGGTCTTGCGCCGGGCCACCTTGACGGCGATCTCCTCGAACTCCTGCGGGTACAGAACGTGGAACGCCATGTCCTCGAGCTCCGCGCGGATCTGAGACATGCCCAGCCTTCCGGCCATCGGCGCGTAGATGTCCATCACCTCGTGCGCGATGCGCGCCTGCTTCTGCTCGGGCTGGAACATGATGGTGCGCATGTTGTGCACCTTGTCGGCGAGCTTGATGAGGATGACGCGCACGTCCTTGATGGTCGCCATCAGCATCTTCCTGATGCTGTGCACCTGGTCGTTGTAGCGCGTCTTTTTCTTGAGCGATGAAATCTTCGTGACGCCGTCCACCAGGAGCGCGATCTCCTCGCCGAACTGCTCCCTTATGATCTCGAGCGAAACGGGCGTGTCCTCCACCACGTCGTGCAGCAGCGCCGCCGCGATGGTCGTGGTGTCGAGCTTGAGGTTGGCCAGGATGATGCCGATCTCGAGCGGATGCACGATATAGGGCTCGCCCGAGAGGCGCGTCTGGCTCTTATGGGCCTCGCTCGCGTACCCGTAGGCGCGTTTGATCAGATCGAGGTCCCCCTCGGGATTGTTCGCCTCGATGGCGGCCAGGAGCGCGTTGAGGTCGCGGCTCTTTATTTTAAGGTCTATCTTCGGCATCTTCCGCATCCGTACTGTCATAGTAGCATCGAGCGAACGCCCTTTCAATCATTAATCGCGCCGCGCGCGCCCGCTTCTTCCGGGCGGGGAGTGCGTTTCGGGGCGGATCACGATAACGCGCCGTCACCCGGGGCCCCGGTCGTATCGGGGCGCGGCGATCTCTCTTCGTGCGCGGTTCGGGGCACACCCGCCGGGAAAAACAGTAAAGCGGAAACCGCCTTCGGCCGATTGTAGGAATGATTGATAATCATTTACACTCCTGGAGATTTGCCGGGGAGAAGGCTTTTGCAAGCGGCATTCTTGCAAAAGCCTTTTTTGTCTTCTAATCAAAGGGGGCCGCGGATGCCGATAAGTATACCAGGTCGGTCACCGGTCCTTCCGCGCGGGCGGGTGGATCGGCGACGGCGTCCGGTATAAAACCGCGCAGCCCGCATGCCGTCGGGGGAGTCCGTCAGGAAGCGTAAGCACGATGATCTTCGTAATTAATGAACAGAATCCGCAGAAGCGGCTCATCCAGAAGACCCGGGAGGTGCTGGAGGAGGGGGGCGTCATCATCTATCCCACCGATACCGTCTACGCCTACGGCTGCGACATCAATGACCGGCGGGCGATCGAGCGCATTTACCGCATTAAAAGGATTGCCAGAAACAAGCCTTTGAGTTTTGTGTTCTCGGATATCGCGGAACTGCACGAGTACGCGCGAAACATCTCGGACCCGGCCTTCAAGACGATGAAAAAGGCCCTGCCGGGGCCCTACACCTTCGTCTTCAAGGCCAGCAGGCTGGTGCCGAAGATCGCCATCTCGCAGCAGAAGACGATCGGCGTGCGGATACCCGACAACAACGTCGCGCGCGATATCGTGCGGGCGCTGGGGCGGCCGATCATCTCGGCGAGCGTGAGCACCGCCGCGGGCGAGTACATAATAGAGCCGGACGACCTCGAAAAGGTGTACCGCAACGAGGTCGATCTGGTGATAGACTGCGGGCCGAAAGTTTCCGAGCCGTCGACGGTGGTGGACTTTTCGGACGGCGACATGCGGATCATACGGAAGGGAAAGGGCGAGCTCTTTTTCGCCCGGGAAAGGATGGAGCTGTGATGAAACCCGGGAACGGGCGTTTTCATAACGGCTCCGATCGATAATCTGCTGAGAGGAAAACCATGTCCGACGAAATGATAAGCTTTTTCATGAAACTGCTGGCCATCGTGCTCTACGTCGCCCTGGGCGCGCTGGTGTCGTGGCTCTTCTATTACCTCAAGCGGCGCGACCTGCTGGGCGGCTATATCGGCGGGCTTGTGGTCGGCGTCATCGGCGCGCTCATCGGCGGTTTCATACTGGATCGCCTGCTGCTCGAGATCACCATCAGGGTGCTCCGCTTCCTGGTCTACGATACCGGGGTGAACCTCATCGCCGGTTTCATCGGCGGCTACGCGGCGCTCTACATCATGAACAGGCTCAATCACAACAAGGAGCGCAAGAAGTACTGATCGTATCCCCGGCGGCCCTTCCGCTCAGCCGAAGGCCATGCCCTCGAGCACGGCCTCCGGTATGGCGGGCGCGGCCCTTTGCACCTCATCCTTCCCGGCGAAAGGCCGGCGTAGAACCAGCTCGCTCGCGCTTTTCCTCCCGACCCCGGCAATGAGCTCCAGCGCTTTCGGGGGAAGATCGTTTATCCTGATCGGGAAGGGCAGGGCCGCCACCGAGCGCTCGCGGTGGCCGACCACCATCACGTCCACGAAACTCTTTACCGCAAGCGCGACGGGGATCGTCGCGGTTATCGAATAACTGGCTATCTGCTTGGCGAGCGAGTAGTCGTGCCTTCGCTCCTCCACCAGCGCGTCGCGCAGAACCGTGCCCGCGGGATAAACGCGCTCGAGCATCACCCTGTCGATTTCGTCGCGTATCCTCCTCTTGTAGTACTCGTAGCGGTTGCGCAGCCTCGCCGGAGGCTCGCGGAATGTCTCTCCGGCGGCGGTCCCGGGGTAGGGGAGGAGCTTGCGGATATTGATGCGCTTCACCATGAGGCCCGCGTCGGCGATGGTGGCGAGCCCCTCGTAGTTCAGCCTGAAGGTGTCCATGCTCTCTCCCGGCAGGCCGTGGATCAGGTTGATCCCGGGAAGCAGCACCGGAAGCCCCTCCACGCGCCGCCCGCCGATTTCGTTCACCATGCGCACCACCTCGATAAGCTCCCGCGCGTTCACCTTGAGGCCGTTACGCGCGATTACCTCCGGGTCGAGCGACTCGACGCCCATGGCGATCGTGTCGCCCGGCGTGATCGCGTCGACGATCGCCCCGAGGATGGCCGCCGATTCATCCGGGAAATTGGCGATGGTGCCGGGATTGCCGTTGTCGATGTTGAGCACCCGTATGGAGCCCGAGTCCCTCCGCTTTCCGAGCTCCCCGAAGAGCCCGCGCACGGCGTCGACCGAAGGACGCGGGAAGCCGTTTCGAAAGTCGGTGAAGGGCGTCCCGTACTGGAGTATGTCGGCCTGCCGCCCCACGCGGAAGCGCGAAACGCCCGCGGCGAGGAGCGCGTCGATCTCGGACAGGATGTCGCCCTCGTCGCGGAACTCCAGTTCGTGCGTCGCCCCCTCGGAGCAGAACGAGCAGTGCGACAGGCGCGGGCAGCCGCGGTAGGTTTCGATTTCACAGATAAGGTTCGGATGATCGGGATGCAGACGCGCGAGCGCGGCCCCGTCGACGGCCCATCGGGCGATCCGCGCGGCGGTGCGCCGTTCGTCCGAGGCTTCGCCGCGGGCCCGGGTGTACGCGTACATCTCGATGTCGCGGAGCACCGGCAGGCAGTTGGGCCGTTTTTCCCGTGCCACGAGCGGCGCGATCATCCCCCCCACCGCGAACTCCTGGCGCGGGTTCCCGTCGATGATCCGGAGGAGCTCGCCCGTCGTGCCGATGCGGTGCCCCAGGTATTTCCCGGGCACCACCGCGCCGCCGATGACGAAGGCCGCGCCGTAGCGCTCCTCGAGCCGGTAGCCGGACCCTCTCAGATCGTCGATGGTGTGGTAGTCGATGGCGTCGGGCGAGACGCCCGCGTCGATGAGTGCGCCGTAGATGTAGCGCGGGTAGGGTGAGACGAACGGTGGTACCCCCAGGCAGGCCGGTTCGTCGACGTAGCAGTCGAGAACGAGGAAGCGCTCACGCATCGGCGCGTTCCGAAAGGGCGGCGAGGCCGCGCGTGCCGGTCTTCATGCGGCGGGCAATCTTGGCCTCGACCGCGCGCGCGTGCTCAAGGTTCTTCCGGATGAGGGTCACGCGCTCGGGCGTGGTGCCATAGCGTACCACCAGGTCCTCCACGCGCTCGTCGAGCGAGACGACCGTGTCGTGCATCACGCGCTTGTCGGCGTAGTAGACGATCTCCTTCGCCAGGAGCGGTCCGTCGGGATCGAAGTCTTTCAGGTAGACGTGCTCTTCGATTATCTCGCCTATTCGCTCCATGCCGAGTGAGCGCGCGAGCATGCCGCCCGATTCGTCGTGGCGCTCCTTCGTACGAAGCGCGCGTGTCTTGGTGATGTCGTGCAGGATCGCGGCGGCTGCGACGAGGGAGCGGTCGACCTCGTTCGCGTCCCTGAGATCGTCGACGATTGCCACGGCGACGCGCATCACCCGCTCGGAGTGTTCCACGATGTTGGGGAGCATGCCGTGTTCGGCGATGAGCCTCCGGCATTCGTCTTCGGAGGGAACGCGGTCGTGGATCGTTTCGTCCTCGGTTTTCATCTCGGGTCACCTGTCATATCGTCGCGGCCCGCCGCATCGCGGGGGAACCGGTGCAATGCGCGGGAACGCGGCGGGCGCCCTGAGGGCCTACGGCACCTGCAGCGCCGCCCGCGCCGCGCCGGCGGAGGGAGAGAAGCCCGTGTTCGCACGGGTTTCCAAGATCATACCCGGTATGGCCGTTCCGGGCATGAGCCCCGAAAGTATGAATTCGGGAACGGCTCCCAGCGCCATGTAGCGGTTCCTGGCCTCCGCGGGAAGGTGCTTGAAGTCCCGCACCTTTCCCCTGCACGCGGCGCTGCCGCACTGGCAGCACATCTCCCAGAAATCCTCGTCCATCGAGGTGGAATAGTCAAAGGTTATTTCATCACCCGCCGTGATGGGGCGTATCGCGAACAGGTACGCCCGCCCGGACCGCACCCTGAGGCCGCAGTTGGGGTCGCAGGAGTGGTTGATGAAATTGTCCGCCGTTTCGGTCGGCCCCAGGAAAAGGTTCCGGTCGATCTGCAGAAAGTGGTTGTTGTCGGGATCGACGCGCCTGATGTATTCATCACGACTGAAGCGCTCGCCGCCGAACTCTATGATAAACGAACCCGCGCCGAAGTCCCTCAGCGCGAAAACCGACCGGCCCCTCGCGGTCTGTCCTATTAAAAGGCCCTCTCCCGAAGCAATTGATCCTTCCTCCATAAGGCGGACGACGCCACCCCTCCTTGAACATTAGCATGAACCGATCCGGTCGCGGAAACCGCGCCCGCGGATCCTCCCTGTCGCAACGGGGAACGGGCCGGTACATAAAAAAGCATTCCGCATATAATAGCGCTCTCCCCCATTAACGTGGGAAAGAGCGCTCGTGCGTGCGCGCCGGCTGTTTGACTGAGAGTAAAGGAAGAATCGTCCCGTGATTTGTCAATGTTATTTCATGGGGATTCCGGTTTTCGAAGAATTTCTTTCGGCGGGTCGATTGAGCAGGGAAGGCGGCATGCGAACCGCCTTCCCGAACCGCCTTCTACGGGGGATTACAGCATTATGTGCTTCACCAGGAAATGCTCGTCCACATTTTCCCGGGCGGGTTCATCGAGCTCGTTGAAGATCGTCTCTGCACGGCGGTAGTAATCGCAGCGATCATCGATGCAGAAAGAGTCTGTATTGTTTTTCATGACCTTCCTCCTCTTGTGATTCATTCAAAAAATCCCACTCAACTCGGCCCTGAGTTCTCGGGGTAACTTCCTCAGTATTTTGAAAACTCCCCGATCTTACGGGCTTTCGAACAAGACATGTATGATTACCGTCGCTGTTTCACTTCCGAAATTCAGCAACGGGTTATGATCAGATAAACCCTATATTTAAGTATATTATAAAATACAAAAAAGGTCAAGCAAAAATTGGAAAATATTATTGCAATAATTGCGGTAAGTAGCACAACTATTTCCATGAATGAAATAAAGCTTTTGCTGTCTCCCGCGCTCTTCCGCGGGCGCGTGGTTCCCAACAGGCTCGCGGCCCAGGCCATGGAGATCAATTCAGCGGATCCCGGCGGCGCGGTGAGTGCGACGATACTGGAGCGCTATGCGTCGCTGGCGTCCGGAGGCTGGGGCATCGTCGTCGTCGAGGCGGTCTCCGTCGCCGCGGACTCGCTCGCTCGGGTGAACGGCCTGGTGCTCGACGGGGGCACCCTCGACGGTTTCCGGCGACTCGTCGATTCGTTCAGGGCGATAAACCCCGATTCGCTGTTCATCATCCAGCTCACGCATGCCGGACGCATGGCCGGCGGGTTCTCGCGTCCCGTCGGCGCACTCGGCGATGATTCCGTGCCGACGCTCACGACGGCCGATCTCGACGCCATCCGCAACCTGCACGGCGAGGCGGTCCGGCTTGCCGCCGGCGCGGGCTTCGACGGCGTCGAGATCAAGGCCTGTCACGGTTACCTGGGCGGCGAACTGCTTCGCCCGGCGAACGAGCGCGGCGACGCGTACGGCGGATCCGCGGAAAACAGGGCGCGCCTGGTGTCTTCCGCGGTCGCCGACGCGAAGTCGGCGCGGCCGGGCTTCATGGCCGGTGCGCGTGTCTCGCTCTACGAGGGACTGCGCGGGGGTTGCGGCACCGCCGGGCCGAACGAGGTGATCGAGGAGCTTTCGGGCATGCGCGCGGCGCTCGGCGCCATCGTCGATGCCGGCGCGGATTACATCAATGTTTCGGCGGGCGTTCCGGCGCTCACGCCGCACCTCACCCGGCCGGTGAAGGGGAACGCGTTCGACCTGTATCATCACTTCCGCTATGCGCGGACCGTCAAGCAATGGTATCCCGAGCTCATGGTCGTCGGCTCGGCCTATTCCACGGCGGGTCCGGCAGCGTCCGCGTACGCCGAGGAGAACATCGCCGCGGGCGGGGCCGATTTCGCCGGCTTCGGTCGGCAGAACCTGGCCGATCCGCTCTTTCCGCGCAAGCTCGCGGGCGCGTCAGGCGAAATCGATTACTGCACGCTCTGCGGAGGCTGCTCGAAGCTCCTTAAAAACCAGGAGCCGGTGCGCTGCACCACCTACCGGCGGCCCGGAGCGGCGACATGACCCCCAAGCGGCCCCGGCGACTCGACGATATCGCGCGCGTGTGCGGCGTTTCGGCAAGCACGGTCTCGCGCGTCCTCAGCAACGCGCCCGGCATCGCCGCCGGCACGCGGCGGAGGGTTCTCGAGGCCGTTGAGGCGAGCGAGTTCTCTCCCCGCAAGCGGAGGCGTCACATAAGCCGAAGCTCCATCCGCCTCTCGGTCGTCATTCCGGGACGGCAGCGCCTTGCCACCAATCCGTTCTTCGATCCGGGCGAGCTCGTGGTCGCCATCAACAACGCGTTCGGCGAGGCCCCCCGCGAGGTCGCGCTTCTCACTTATGACGACCTCGGCGCCTCCATCGAGTCGCCCGGATTCTCCACCGACGGCTTCATCTTCGCCTTCGGGGATATCGACGACGGCATGCGCGCGCGCCTTCGCGAGGGCGACATCCCCTACATCTTTCTCAACCGCGCGCACGAGGGCGAGAGCTCCGTGTCGTGCAACAATTTCCGGGGCATGCTCCGCCTGGGAAGGCACCTCGTCGAGCGCGGTTACCGGCGCATCGGCTACCTTGACTGCGCCGACAACGTCATCAACGCCGACCGCTACCGGGGATTTCTCGTGGCCATGACCGAGGCCGGCGTTCGGGGATTCGAAGAAAACGTCTATCGCGCGGAGGAGATCGCCGCGGTCGATGCGAGGACCGCATCGTTCTTCGCCGACCGCCGCTGCGACGCGGTGATGTGCTTCAACGACAACTTCGCCATACGCCTCATCTCGCATTTCCGGGAGATGGGCGTCGGTGTGCCCGGCGACGTCGCCGTCACCGGCTTCGACCGCTCGCCCGCGCAGGCGCTCTTCAGGCCGTCGATCGCGACGATCAGCCTCTCCACCTACGAGATGGCCTTCCTGGCCGCGCGCTGGCTGCGCGATAATATCGAGCAGCGCGAGGCGCGCACCATGTGCCTGGAGGTTGAGGGTGCCTTTATAGAAGGAGAATCCGTGGGATGGAAGGGGGGCCGCCATGAGTGAGCGCGCGGGCGATGGGAAAACGGCGCTGGTCACCGGGTCTACCGCCGGGATAGGACGGGCCATAGCGCTCGCCCTCGCGGCCGAGGGCTTTTCGGTTATGCTGAACGGCCGACGCGACGCGGCGGCAGCGGAGGAGATCCGCGCCGAAGCCGACCGCGCGAACGGCATGACGAATTCGTGCGTCTACGTGCGCGCGGACGTTTCGGATGAGGCGGGCCGCGCCGTGCTCCGCGAGGCGGTCCGATCGCGCTTCGGCCGCCTCGATGTCCTTGTCAACAACGCGGGCGTCACCAGCGAGGGCAGGCGCGACATGCTCGAGCTGTCCGAGGAGGCGATGCTCCGGGTGCTGAAGACGAACCTGGTGGGCCCGTTCCTGCTCAGCTCCGCGCTCGCGGAACTCATGGGGAAGGGTGATGCTCCGCGCTATATCGTCAACATCTCGTCCATCTCGGCCTATCTCCCCTCGGTCAACCGGGCCGACTACTGCGTCTCCAAGGCCGGCATGGCCATGATGACCAAGCTCTTCGCCGCGCGCCTGGCGCCGCACGGCGTGCGCGTATTCGAGATCAGGCCGGGGATCATCCGCACCGACATGACGGCCCCGGTCGCGGCGAAGTACGACGCGCTCATCGGCGGGGGGCTGCTGCCGGTCGGGCGCTGGGGCGAGCCGGAGGACGTGGCGCGCGCGCTCATCGCCGTGGTGCGGGGACACCACGACTATGCCACGGGCGAGGTCATCAACGTGGACGGCGGGTTCCACATAAGCCGCGGGACGCTGTAGGGAGCCTTCGGCCGCGCGCGTGAACGGTGCTTGAGTACAGAGGATGAAAAACCTCCCCCGCAGGCGGTGGAGGTCGTTACGGGATTCTATCGGGCAGGACGATATTCCGGACATGGAACAAACGCGTATAACCATATCGGGCGTCGACATCTCCCTCATATCCGTGAGGGCGGCCGTCGTCGGCTCGGGCGCCGCCGCGCTGAACGCCGCGGTGCACCTGAGGCGCCTGGGCGTGGACGATGTCGCGATATTCACCGGGCGCATGGGCGCGGGCGTCTCCGCGAACGCGGGCTCGGACAAACAGACCTACTACCGGCTCAACCCTGCCGGGGACGCGGGCGATTCCGCGCGCGTCATGGCGCGTCGCCTTTTCGCCGGCGGCTGCGTGCACGGAGACCTGGCGCTGGTCGAGGCCTCTCTTTCACTTTTCGAATTTCACCATCTCGTTTCGCTCGGCGTGCCGTTCCCCTTCGACCGCCACGGCTCGTTCGCGTCATACCGCACCGATCACGACGAGCGAGCGCGCGGCTCCTCGGCCGGGCCCGGCACCTCAATCATGATGTACGAGAAGCTCCGCGACGAGGCAGCGCTCCTCGGCATCCCGGTCCTCGAGGGCCTCACCCTGGTCGACATCGCCACGGTGGGTCCGCCGGAGTCGCGGCGCGCCGCAGGCTTCGTCGCGATGGGCGAGTCCACGACCCCGGGCACGCCGTATGGCCTCGCCGCCGTCCGGGCCGATTTTCTCGTGCTGGGTACGGGAGGGCCCGGTGCGCTCTACGCCGACAGCGTCTACCCGGACACTCAGGCGGGTTCGCTCGGTGCGGCCCTCGCCGCGGGCGCCGCGGCGAGGAACCTCTCCGAGTCGCAGTTCGGTATCGCCTCCAGACGGCCGCGCTGGAACCTCTCGGGCTCCTACCAGCAGGTGCTGCCGCGCTATTACTCCACTGCCGCCGACGGGACGGGCGAGCGCGAATTTCTCGCCGACTTCTTCCCCTCGCAGGCGGATATGCTCATCGCGCAGTTCCGAAAGGGCTACGAATGGCCCTTCGACGCGCGGAAGATCGCCGGGTACGGCTCGTCCTGCGTGGACCTTCTCGTGTATTACGAATCCGTGGTGCGCGGCCGGCGTGTCTTCCTCGATTACCGCTCGAACCCGTCATTTCCCGGCGCGGCCTTCGGTGTCGGCGAGATCCCGTCCGAGGCGCGCGACTACCTGGAGCGTTCGAACGCGCTCGGCGAGACGCCGATCGAACGGCTCATCGCGATGAACGCGCCCGCGTATGAGCTCTTCCTGAAACATGGAATCGACCTCGCGCGCGAACCGCTCGAGATCGCCGTGTGCCACCAGCACGTCAACGGCGGGCTGTGCGGCGACATCTGGTGGGAGTCGAACGTTCGGAACCTCTTCCCGGTGGGCGAGGCGAACGGTTCGCACGGCGTGTACCGCCCGGGCGGCGCGGCGCTCAACGCGGGCCAGGTCGGGGGGCTTCGCGCCGCGCAGATGATCGCGCACCGGCTCTCCGCCGGCGGGCCCTCCCTGAACGATGAGAACCATGCTTCCGTGCGCGCGGCGCTCGAGTCCCGGCTGAAAGAGTGTCGCCGGGCGCTCTCGTCTGCTCCGGCCGATCCGCGCGACGAGCGCCGGCGGATGCAGGAACGCATGTCGCGCGTCCTCGGCATCCTGCGCGATCCGTCCGCGATTGAACGGGCGCTCTCCGCGAATGCGGACGCGCTGAAACGCCATAACGCGTCCGGCGTGGCGGGTCCGGACGAACTGCGTGACTTCTTCCAGAACGCGGACCTGCTCCTCGCGGAGCGCTTCTTCCTGGAGACCTCCCGGCTCGTGCTTTCGCGTATCGGAGGCGGGCGCGGCTCGTACCTGGCCGGGACGATCGAAATGTTTCTGGAGTTCGACGATACGCGCCGCGCGCGCGGCCTGCGCCCGCCGGAGACAGGGGCCATGGCGCTCGACGAAACGATCGAGGTCGGGCTGGCCCCGGGCGGGGGAGTCGTTACGCGCATCGTGCCCGTTCGTCCCGTGCCCGAAGATGACGGCTGGTTCGAGCTGATATGGAAGGAGTACCGCGACGGGAGTGTGTATGAATCACAGTGAATGGTGCCGCGCCCGGGCGCGAAGCGGCATAAGGAGGAGGGTGTGAAAAAGCGCGTACTGGTGATCTCGGACGGAATCGTCCATCCGTCGATCGCGGCCAGATGGAATTTTAAAAATTTTCTCTCGGGCATGGACGGGCTCGAGTGCGTGTACTCCCGGTCGATCGAAGCGCTTCGAACACTTTCGGACGGCGCCTTCGACGCGCTCGCCGTGTACCTGCACCGCCGCGCGATCTCCG
>CAZVEG010000095.1:0-13720 GCA_964625625.1 uncultured Leptospirales bacterium
GAAAAGGCCGTGCCACACTAATCTCGATCAAACAGGTTTCATGACCGATCCCATCAGAGGATTCATTCCTTTCAAGCGCCGCACGCAATCCCGCCGGGTTACCGGGAAATCGCGCGGGGAGGCCTTTGCCAGGAGACCGCGATGAAGACAGCACACACCATAGAGGAAGTACGAGCGATCGTCCGCGCCGCGCGGGCCGGGGGAAAGAGCATCGGCTTCGTGCCCACGATGGGATACCTGCACCGCGGCCATATCAGCCTCGTCGAGGAATCGAGAAAACGGACCGGTTTTCAGGTGATGAGCATATTCGTGAACAGGATACAGTTCAACGATCCCGGGGACTTCGCGAAATATCCGCGCGACCTCGAACGCGATCTCGCGATCGCCGGGGATGCCGGTGTCGACCTGGTATTCGTTCCGGACGATGAGGTGATGTACCGGGACCAGCGCACCGGCGTGGATGTCGATCTCCTCACCGATCACCTCTGCGGCGCGCACCGACCGGGCCACTTCCGGGGAGTGTTTACCGTCGTCAGCAAGCTCTTCAATATCGTGCTCCCCGATGTGGCGGTATTCGGCCAGAAGGACATACAGCAGGCGGTCAGTCTCGAGAAGATGGTGGCCGACCTCAATTTCCCGCTGGAGATCATCATAGCGCCCACCGTTCGCGAGGATGACGGTCTTGCCATGAGCTCGCGGAACAAGCATCTCGGCGTCGACGAACGGAAGAGGGCCCTCTGCATCAATCGCTCACTTAAAAGGGCCGCGGAGATGATCGCCTCGGGTGAACGCTCCGCGTCGGACATCTCCCGTGCCGTCGGCGATATCATTGCGGAAGGTTCGCCCGATAAAATTGACTATATCAGCGTGGTGCGCTACAGTGATCTGCAGCCCGCCGACGAGATAAGCCGTAAATGCGTCCTCGCGGTGGCGGCCTTTTTCGGCTCCACCAGGCTGATCGACAATATGATAATTGAAGAACGGGACGGGGGATTCGCATGCATCTATTGAGCAGAGGCTTCGCGACGGCGCTTACGACGGCGCTATTCCTGACCGCCGCATGCTCGTCGCGCGGTCCGCTTTCACCCGAAGAGGCGTTCGGCGTCCTCCAGAAGGCGTATCACCGGAACGACCCGGTGCTCATGCTCGGTGTGCTCTCGGAAGGGAGCATGCGCCGAATCCGTTCAATGACCGCCCTTATCGGCTCGATGAGCGAACGTCAGCGCGAAAAGATGGCCACGCAGTTCGGGGTAAGCGCCGATGTGCTCGCGGACCTTTCACCCGCGAACTATCTCGGGTTACAGATGCGACTGGCGCGCGCCCGTAACGAGGATGCCCTGGGACGGGCGCTCGACAGCGGGATTCTGAAGAGTGAAATGAACGACGCCGGTGCGACACTCACGGCCCAGAACGGCATGCGGCTTTCGTTCGTAAAGGAAGGGCCGTACTGGAAATTCGACATGACGGACTGGTAAAGACGGGACGGGGCGGGCACTTAAAATTACAGGAGAATACTCATGATTGAAAACGGAAAATACGTGGTCGTTCATTATACCGGCTCACTCGAGGACGGAGAGGTCTTCGACACGTCGGCCGACAGGGAACCTCTCGAGTTCCAGCTCGGTGCGGGAATGGTTATTCCGGGCTTCGACAGCGCGGTGGCCGGGATGAAGATCGACGACGAGATAGACATCGTTCTGCCACCCGCCGAGGCGTATGGCGACTACGACGATTCGCTTCTTCACCATTTTCCCGTGGCGGACATAAAGTCGCAGTTCGAACCTGAAATCGGCATGACCATCGGCGTTCAGCTCGACAACGGGGCGCGGGTTCCCGCGACGATCACCGGAATCACCGACGAGACGGTGACGATCGACCTGAACCATCCGCTCTCGGGGAAGACCCTGCATTTCCACATCAAGCTCCTCGAGATCAACGACGCCGCCAAATACGGCGATTCGTGCGGGGCCGGCGGATGCGATTCATGCGGTTCGGGCTGTTCGTGCTGATGTGCCGCGGCTGACGGATACCCGAAGGGATGGATACCGTTCTCGAAGGCATCGCTCTCACGATCGACAGGGAAGGCCTCCGGTCGGCGTTGAGGGTCCCGTCGGACGGCCCGGAGGCCGAACGCGTGGAGGCCATGGCGCGCCAGGCCGAAGCGCTTGGCCGGCCGTCGGCCGTTTACCGCGCGGCGCGCGTCGACCGCGTGCGCGCCGACGGCGCGGACATCGACGGTCTCGCTTTCGATGGCGACCTGATAGCGGAAAAGCTCGCCGGGCAGGAGCACGCCTTCCCTTTCATCGCCACCTGCGGCGCCGTAATCGAGTCATGGGCGGATTCCCACGGGGATATGCTCGAACGATTCAGGGCGGACGTGATAGCGACCTTCGCGCTGGCCTCTGCGGTCGACTCGCTCAAAAACCATATCGAAACCCTCCACGGCACGGGCCCACTCTCCATGATGAATCCAGGTTCACTTGACGGCTGGCGTATCGACGGGCAGAGGAATCTCTTCGCGTTGTTCGCCGGCGCCACAGGAAGGATCGGCGTATCGCTTACCGAAAGCCTCCTGATGAGGCCGCTTAAATCGCTGTCGGGGATACTGTTTTCATCCGACGGGGAGTTCATCAACTGCAGCCGCTGCGATCGGGCGTACTGCCCCGCCCGGAGGGCTCCCTTCAACGGGGAGCGGGGTCGCGCGACCGGAGCCTGCGGCCACGGGAGCTGAGGCGCGGCCTAGCGCCGCGCCGAGAGCAGCAGGTCTTCGGCCTTCTTGTATTCCCCCTTGAAGATGTAGAGCATGCTGAGGTGCGAAAGTTCGCGGATGGTGGGCCTGGAGCCCATCAGTTTTTCCTCCATTTCCCTGACCCGGCCGTCGAGATCCCCTATCTCCTTGATCTTGTTTTCGTAGGTAAGCTCCCTGAGATAGTTCCGGAATTTCGCGTATTTCGGGCTCGACTCGAGCGCCACCGTGAGGTATTTGACGGCCTCGTCGAAATTGCCGAGATGGAAATGGCAGAAACCGTAATACTTGTTGACGAACTGCTTGTCGTCGGCTATGTCCCTGATCCGATCAAGACACGCGAGGGTCCTGGCGTAGTCCTTCCATTCATAGTAAATGTACGAAAGCATGTAATTCGCCTTGAGATGCCGCCAGTCGATCGCGATCACACGCGCGAACGCGACCTCGGACGAGCGGAGGTCCTTCATGTTGAACAGCGTCATGCCGAGATAAAAATTGCCTTCCAGGAAACCGGAATCCTTAAGCAGCGATTCCCTGAAATACTTCAGGGCGGACTTGTAGTCGTGCCGGTTGTAATACTCGACACCTATGTTCAGGAGGATTTTATGGTTCCGCTCGATCGAAAGCGCCCGCATATACGTCGATATGGCGTGCTCCCTGTCGCCAATCCGTGAATAGATTTCGCCGATGTTGTTGTACGCCTCGATGAAGCGCGGATAAAGCTCGATGGCCTTCGAATATTCCCGCAGCGCCGTTCCGAAATCGCCCTGGCTGGAAAGCGCAAGCGCGTGATTGTAGATGTCGACCGCTTCCCTCGGTACCGCAGTTCTCATAATCTGCCCTCGTTCATAAAGCTGTTCGTGATCCTGCCGGAATCATGACCTGACGGCCGGCCGCGCCTTCGCAGCGGGCGACCGGCGGCGAATATCCCCTTCTATTCCAGATTATCGACAGCTTTCCCGGGATGTTTAAGACAAAAGTGGAAACCCGGTCATGAAACCCGGCTTCCGCGCTCGGCATCCAGCACCTCCACCCTGCCCGATGCATAGCGAAGCACGATTCTCCGCGCCCTGAAACTGTATTCGGCAAGGTCCTCGTCCACCCCGTGGTGCCACACCGTCGCGCCATCGGCCGTATCCACACGAAGCAGGTGGTGGCACATCGAACCGTCGACGAAGATGAGATACAATCCTCCGTTATAGAACAGCTGCAGGAACGACTTGCCCGGGATAAACCATTCGGTCGCGCCGGTCGGCTTGTCGAGGGCCAGGAAATGCCCGTTGGCGTCACCGTTCTCGCACGCCACGTAGTATTTCTCGTCGTCCTCTATCACGTTTTCTACGCGGTTTACCCCTTCCAGTTTTTTCACCCAGCGCTTGCGCCGTTCACCGTCCGCCTCCCTGCAAACCAGTATTCCCTTCATGAAATCGAAGGACAGGATACCGCCATCCAGCTCGAACGATTGAAGGTCCCCGGCGTACTCCATGCGCGGCTCAGTCCAGCAGTCCCATTGTTGAAAGACCGGCGACTATCATCCGGGCGGCTCCGTCCATGCCGTGCTCGGCGTTATTCACCGTGAGATGATAATCGTTCGGATCGGCGCTTTCGAACTTCACGAAGCGTCTCAGGTAATCCTCGCGCGTGCGCCCTTTTTCAAGAATCATCTTTTCGGCTTCCTTCCGGCTCAGACCGCACAGGCCGGCCATACGCTCGACCCTCCACTCGAGCGGGGCCACAATCCTCACGTGGTATCCCCCCTCCATCCCGCGGGTAATGGCGCGGCCGGCCCTTCCGACGATGATGACGTTACCGTTGGTGGCCAGCGTGCGGACCGTTTCGGCGAGACTCCGGTACACCACCACCTGAGGCGGCAGCTCGCTGAGTGTGGTTTGAAGAAAATCGTCGATCTGTTTGCGCGCCGGGGACGTGAGCGTTTCGAGAAGGCTCGAGCTTATCCCGAGGTCGTTCATGATGGCGTCCAGGATAGCCCTGTCATAGGCAACCCACGGCGGGGACGGGCGACGCTCGCGGTTGATCATCTCCGCCGTCTTTTCGGCGACATCGAAGCCGCCGCATCCGTATTCCCTCGAAACGGTCACGAACGGACCCGAGAGCCGGAAGGGAGCGGGCTTTTCCGCCGGGAGGTCGATCTTCTCGCGCTGTTTCCGCCAGGTCGCGATCTGCGAGTTGATGTGCGTCGTTATCGATGAGGTTTTCATGGTGACCATATCGCCGCCTCCTGGACTGAAAGATACCCGAGAAAGACGGAAACGGCAATAAAATTGAATCTAGCGGAACACCGCGATACGCTCTCCCACACGAACACGGTCGCCCGCCGCGAACGCATCCATTTTCACCGAGTTCTTCTGGAAAAGCAGCACGATGGTCGATCCGAGATGGAAAGCGCCCAGTTCGCCTCCCTTCTCAACGCGTGGTCGCGCGTTCGCGGGATAGAAATGTTCGACCCTGCGCCGGAAGGCCCGGTTGGTTTCAACGCCGTCATAGCTCACGGTGATGCGACCGACGTTCATGGCCCCCACCTTCACGACCGCTACGGTGCCGCCGCCGGATTCGATATAACTTATCAGCCGCTCGTTCTTCGCGAACAGGCCCGGCAGGCCCTTCACCATGTAATCCTGCACCGTAAGCAGTCTTCCCGGCAGCGCGAAGTAACCCGCCACCTCGCCGCCAACCGGCGAATGGATTCGGTGGTAGTCACCCGGAGACAGGTAGAGCGTGACAAACGAGCCATCGATAAAATGCCGGTGATAATCGGAGGGGATGAGATCGTCCAGCCGGTACCCTATGCCCTTGGCCTGGAACACCGTCGCACCGTCTATCACTCCGAACTGGTCTATTCGCGCGTCGACGGGAGATACGATGGACTTTTTACCGCGATCGACGACATGCACACCCGGGTTCAGCCTCCTGGTAAAAAACTCGTCGAGGCATCTGAAACCTCCGGCGGGGTGTATGTATTCATCGGTACGGACGCCGAATTTCGCCGAGTACCAGGCGATAATCCGGTCCAGGACGAATGACGGAAGCGTGAGCCTCGCCGCATACCCGAAACAGCGCGAAAGCAGGGTGGTGGGTATGATCCTGAAAATAAAAATCGTAAAAGCCTTCATGAGTCCTCTCCGAAGCAAAGAGCTTGCCGTCCGGCGGACGGAGTGGCAATCACACGGTGAAAAAACCGTCTGTCAAGTTTTCTTTATACTGATGAACAGCACGTCGTACTCGAAGCGCGAATAGTTGGCGAAACTCGACAGCGACTCGGTCAGCGCATGGACGATATCCATCGACGACTCGGCGAGATTTTCGTTGAGGCATTCCACTATTCTGCTCTCCCCGAAGGCCATGTTGCCGCTTTCCGTCGAAACCTCGGAGACACCGTTGGAATAGAAAAGCAGGATATCGCCCGGTTCCAGCACGAACGAGATATCCTTGAAAACGTTCCTCTTGGCCAGGTCGTTTCCGATTGACGTTTTGTTGAGCACGATGAAACCGTTCTTCTGGGCCTTGTAAAGGACGGTATTAAGCCTCCCCAGCGACGAGACCCGCGCCTTCCCGGTCTTTGGCTCGATCTGGAAGATGGTCATGTAAACGAGGGAATGCAGTTCGTCGAGGATGCGGTCGAGTTTCGAAACCGCCAGTTCTATCAGGGCCGACGGAACGATCTTTTTCGATGAGAGCGATTTAATGAGCGTTCTCATCGCGGCTCCGGCGTACGAGGAGGCGGCATCGTATCCCGTCACATCGCAGCCGGTGATCTGATAGATGTTTTCGTCGAGATAGAAGGCGTCGATAAAGTCCCCCGACATGAGCTCCACGGGCAGGTAGACCGAGGCTATGTCGAGGCCCTCGACTCCGGCGAAGCGGGGGAAGAGCTTCGCCTGTATTTCACGCATGCTGAGAAGCCCGTCCCTGTATTTCTCGCCGGCGGTGTCGGGACTTCCCTTCGCGTCGTCCAGCCGGTTTGCGAGCAGGCCCGCCATAAAGGCACCGATGGCCCTTCCCGCCTGGTCAAGCGGAGCGGCCCCCTGCATGACGATATATCCGGCATGCCCCACGCCGGCAAGCGGGAAAAGCGAACAGAATACATCACCCCCCGCGCCCGATAGTTTCAGATCGAAAACCGGCGAGCTCTTCGCCGTTTCGAGCACCCCGGTATCGATCATCCGCGCGAGAGCGACGGTCGGGAATGATTCATCGAACAGTTTTTTCGCTTTTGAGACGTAACCGCCATCTCCGCTGACGATCAGGTCGAGACAGCCGATGGAAAGAACGCCGCGCAGGGATTCGAGGGAACGCATGAAACCGTCGATGAATGCTTCGGTGCCCATTCGGAATATTTCTTTCCTTCCCCGGGCCGTTACGGAAGCCCGGTAAACACTAATCACGGCAAGCACGGATTGCAACCGTTTTTTATCTTGCCAAAACGACTCACCGCCTGTTACAAAGTCGTGCCGGCCGGGGAGCCCCGGTGACGGAAAACCGCTTTCCCGCCGCCGGCCGTGTGCCCGGGATGACCATGCAACCGATATCCGGTAATACGGGCGGCCGGGCGGCACACCAGGTATCGTATAATGATCATCGAGCAGCTCGAAGTCACATGGATGTCGGTTTTCTGCTATCTCCTCTGCGAGGAGAAGACCCGCGAGGCCGCGCTTATCGATCCGGCGGGCGATTTCGACGACATCTTCACCGCCGTCTCGCGGCACGACGCCCGGGTGCGCTATATCATCAACACGCACGGACACTGGGACCACACGTCGGGCAACGCGCGGGCCGTTAAAAAAACAGGCGCGATGCTCCTCGTCCACGAGGCCGACGCCGAACATGCCCGGAGCATTCCGAACAGGATCCTGTCGCTTACGCTGGGAGGCAGGGTCTCTCCCGAGCCGGTCCGTTTGCTCCGCGGAGGGGAAAGCATCCCGCTCGGAAGCCGCGAGCTCCACATCATGCATACGCCCGGTCACACGCCGGGAAGTATCTGCATACTGGCGGAGGATAACCTTTTCACGGGGGACACCCTCTTTACCGAGGGGATGGGGCGAACGGATATGCCCGGCGGTTCCCATGCTGAAATCATGAACTCCATCGTCAACGTCATTCTCCGCCTTCCCGACGACACCAGAATCTGGCCCGGACACAATTACGGCAGATTCCCGGTATCAACGGTGAGGGAGCAGAAGCGATACTATACCTGACACCGGAGCGTTTCGTCATGACGATAAAGACACTCATCCCATGCCTGTCCCTGGCCGTCGTCCTCCTCCCCGGCGCGAGCCTGTCCGCCGACGACTCCTTCATCCCGTGGAGCTCGGACGTGAAGGTCGCTGACGAAATCACAACCGTTCGCCGCACGGCACGCACGGCCTCGAGACCGGTATACGGAGGCCCCCAGGCGGCGGGATACCTCCTCATACGCTTTTTCCAGGTGGTGATATCCCCCCAGGACGGCCCCAACTGCAGGTTCCATCCCACATGCAGCGCATACGCGGTCGCGGCCGTTGAGCGTTTCGGCCTTCTGGCCGGATCGATTCTCGCGGGTGACCGCGTGCTCCGGTGCAATCCCTACACGCCGCCCGGCGAGGATCCCCTTCCGCGTGAAATCCTCGGGAGATAACGCGGTGCGACACAACAATCCGGCGCGATCCTCCTCGTCCCTGTACCGTCTTTTCGCGGCGGCGCTGTTGCTTTCCGCGCCGTGCGGCGTGCTCGCGGCGGGCGACGATTTCGCCGACCGTCAGTCGTCTTTCGTCCGGCGGTTATACCTCGAGGGTCGCCACTTTGAATGCATAGCCGAAACGATGAGGCTCATGAATTATGTTCCCGACCGGCGCCGGCATGAGCTCGAATACTTCATCAGCGCGAATTACTACCAGGCACGGCAGTACAATACCGTCATACGGCGACTGACCGGCCGGCCCGCCGCCACGCCGGAGTTTCCCTCACGCCTGCTCCTGTCGCTGTCGCTGGCACGCGTCGGTGCCTATGCCGAAGCCGTACGGACGATCGACGCCGCGGGGACCTCCTGGCCGGAGGGTCTCCTGGAGGAGGAGCGCTTCATCCGATCCGTCCAGATTTCGACGCTGGCGGGCGACTTCGCCGCGGCATACGGTGAAGCCGGGATGGGCGCGGAGAAATATCCCGGATCCATCCTCCCGGCGCTGCGCGACGGGCTTTCGGCGCACGATACCCTCTCCCGGCGTTCGCGACCCGTCGCCGCCGCGCTTTCGGCCGCCCTCCCCGGCGCGGGACAGGCATACGCCGGCCGGTACGCCGATGCGGCATGGAGCTTCACCGCCGTTCTCGCCCTGGGGGCCGGCACGGTATGGGCCTGGCGGCAGGGACACCGCGGCGCGGCCTTCACGATCGGCTTTTTCACGACGCTCGTTTATGCCGGCAACATTTACGGAGGATGGAACGCGGCCGATGGGTTCAACCGCGCACAAGGCGACGGCTTCAGAACGAACGTATTGCGCACGATCCCCGAATACGACCCGCTGCGGGTCGGCAACCCGCCGTGGATATTCCGTTAGCGTGAAATCGGAGATGGGCGGATGAGGGGCGGACGGTTTAAAGTCATCGGGCTTGCGGGGATATTCATCTCGTTCCTGCTTGCCGGCCCGAACCGCGCGCTCTTTGCGGACGGCGCTGAAATAATCTCCCTCATGAAGGCGAACATTGAAAGCGGGGACTACTACTCGGCGGTCACCGAAGGTATGCGCTACCGCTTCCTGTTTCCCGGCGGGCCGCTGATTCCGGCCTCCCTGCTGCTTTCGGGAGAGGCCTACTACCGCGGCGGCAACTATTACGAGGCCGCATCGGCGTTTTCCGACTGCTACCAATCGCACCGTGCCACGCCCGAGGCGGAAAGGGCGCTTCTTTCCCTGGCGTACATCCGTCTTGCGACCGGCTCGCCCTTCTTCGCCCTTCGCACCTACCAGGAGTATCGCTACGTCTATCCGGACGGGCGTTTCCGGGAGGAGGCGGACATTGACGCCTGTTACGCGATGGCCCTGCAATCGGATTTCGACGGCACCAGGGTCGGCCTCGCGTCTTACGATTCCAGGTATCCGAACGGAACCTATTACGTCCATGCCCGCGAACTCGAACGGCTCGTCGATGAAGAGATCAACCGCCCGCGAAAAAGCCTGGCGGTATCCGTGGGAGGATCGATCCTGATTCCGGGCTTCGGTCACTTCTACACGGGACATTATCTCGAGGGTTTTCTCGCGCTTTTCACGAACTCGGCATTTCTGTATCTAATTTACGACGCGTGGCGGGACGATAATAAATTCAGGATGGCGGTATTCGGGTTCGCGGGCTTCACCGTCTACCAGTACTCCCTGGTCTCCTCGGTCCGGAACGTATACGAATACAACAGCAGGGAGCCCTTCAACCGTTCGGTACGGCTTGCCGCCCGCCGGCATTTTTAAGTTAAAGAAGGCAGCGAAACGATGGGTGATTACGTCAACGGAAGCGCGGCGGAAATACTTTCGGCGCTCGAGGAAAGCCGCTCGATCAACATCGAGAACCTTCTTAAAGAGCGCGACCTCGAGGCGATCGCCTCGGTTCTCCTCGAGGACACTTTCCGCGACACCGACATCATGCGCAAGGACTCGCTCGACCGCTTCCTCGATTACGCGGCGTTCAAGGCGAAGACGGGCATACCCCACATCCAGAGTCTCGCATATCCGTCGATGCGGATGATCGACGCGGAGCTCGAAAGGAAAATCGTCGAGCTCCTTAATGAGCACCTGTACCCCGAAATTGTCCTGCGCATACTCAAATATTTCACGCGAAACATCCACGACGCCGATGCCAATCTGCATGTCGCATGGCTGGTCCGTTCGGACGCCATCATCCGCTCCATCTATGAAACCTATTCGCGCTTCCGGCGCGACATATTCGAGAGCGATCCCGGGACCAGGAGCATCAACGTAAAGCGCATAATGCAGGCATCGCCGCGCACCGACAACAGCGTGGCCTCGCCTCTCGACGCGGCCTGCCGGCTTAAATACGTGCTGGAATTCATAGCGCTCAAGCAGAACGTCGAGCACATCTTCACGAGAGAGGATCTGCAGCTTTCCGCCGTACGCTGAGGCCGCGCGGCGGATCAGAGTCCGGTTTTCGGGAGGCGTTCTATCACCTGGTCGACGCCGATCTCCATCTCCCTGATCGATATGTTTTTATAGCGCCTGGAGTCCTGGAAGCCCTCAAGCGCGTTGAACTCGGGCTCGTATGTCCGGATCAGCCAGAACATTACATCCTGCATGTCCTGCATGCTCGAATCCACCACCGTGTATTTGTACATCATGCTGCGCCCGCGCAGCCCCGCGTTGATCTCGGGGAACTTGGTAAAATCGGGGTCCAGGAAGTTTTTGAGCGCCATCCGCAGACCGTCACGCCAGCAGCCGTAAAATATCAGATAACGCATCCCTCCGCGCGGCGCCGCCTCGAGAAGGCAGAGTATTCCCGGCATCTCGGGGAGAATGCGAGCGGCCGAATGCTTCTCGTAGGCGATCAAACGCGACCATGCGATGGTGTAGAAAACGTCGTCGTTAACCACGCTCTTCTTCATTACTGCTCCCTTTCTCTTTTGGCCTTCAGCTCGGCGATCAGGTCATCGAGCACCACGAGCAGCTTCCTCGCGCGCGATTCGACGTCCTCTTCGATGAATATGTCATATCTCCGCGGAAACTTCAAAATAAAATAATTCGACACGAAATCGGAAAGCTGCGGAAGGTTCACCAGAAAGTTAAGAAGATGTATGAGCTTGTCCGACTCGTTGACGTTTATGAGAAAGATGAGCTCCTGCGATTTTTTCCTCAAATCCTCGCGCAGCCGTTCCTGGCCAGGCCGTTCCACTTCGTCTATCCCATCGTACTCGGCGAGCGCGAATCCCGACGTGCGCCCGAGACGCACTCGCGAGATTCCCTTGAGCTGGACGTTCCAGCCCGCGTCCTCCTGTTTGATCTCGACCACATCGGAAAGCGTCGCCATCCTTCCGCGCGGGAACAGCATGTCCAGCACGGTGCGTACCGGAAGCGCCACGACCCTGTCCCCCTGCTTGATGCCGGCGAGGTTTTTGTTACCCGAAAGAAACGAGACGTTGCAGTATGGGAACACGACCTGTTTCTGAAGATAGATGAGCGGAAGCGATTTTTCACTCATCGTCCGCGTTTTTTGGATCAGATTCATGATCATTTTACGCATTTGCCGTTATTACCCCGGATTGATCCGCATATCCATCTTCAACATATGGAGGGCGTTCGCGAAACGTGCAAATCACCCGATTTCCGCGTCTCCCGGTACGAAGTAAAAAAATTATTGTATTATTTGTCAATACGTATATAGTAGACGGGTGGCATAACCGTTGAATAAAAAGGGTCCCCCGACGCCGGTGGGGACGTCTCTCGTTCCCGGTTTTGCGGCGATTCCTGTTTCCAGGCTCTATTACCACTTCGGCGGAGGATTGCGCGCCGGACGTTATTCTCGTTATCGGGGAAATGATCATGGAAGAAAAAAGGAAACACCTCAGGGTACAGAAACGGCTGAAATCGGAGGTACATTCCGACCAGGGCGTCACGCTGAGCGCGACATTCGACATGAGCCACGGCGGTCTTTTCATTACGACACCCGAGCCCATAGGTGAGGGCTCCGAGGTCGAGCTCTCCCTCTATCTCCCGGGAGAGGAGCCCGTCAGCCTGAAGGGAATCATCCGCTGGAAGCGTGAAGACGAATCGGATGAGAGCAGGGCGGGGATGGGAATCGAGTTCGTCGGCGCCTCGGACAAAGCCGTAAAATCACTCAAAAAGCACTTCGGCTGATATCATCTCCAACCGCGATTAACACGCCGGCGCAGGCCAGACGGACCGCGGGCCTGGCCTCGGCGCAACGCCTGTACCCCGCCAGGAGGCGTTCCCGCTCCACCTCTACCTGGGCTATTTCGTTCCGCGTCCGCGTCAGCGCGCTCCGCATGTCTTTCCCGAACCATTTATGCTGGCACTCCTGCCGCTCGAGCTGCTCCGAGAGCTCCCGGATCCGCGTGTTGCTTGCCTCGGTGATCTTGTCGATCTCGGGGTCGATCGACAGGTCCAGTGTCTCGCGGAAATCGGCAAGTTTTCGCTCCAGCCTGCGCTCCAGCCTTTCCCGTGCCTCTTCGAGATAATCGCCGGGAGCGGCCATTACGCGCCGGATTTCCCTTTCAAAGTCCCCGCCGGAGATATCCATCCCCTCCCGCTCGATGAACTCCCTTTCTATCTCGGCGAGTTCGTCATCGCGCCTTCCCGTTCCATCGGCCGCCACCACCATGAGTTCCTGTGTCGGAGAAAGTGCGTTGAGGGTCACCAGGTAGCAGAAAACCATTCCCCGGAACGGCACCGCCGAGCGAATGGCCTTGACGCCGGTCTTCCCGCCGAATTCATCGCAGGCGCACCGGGCGAACAGGGAATCGACTATGACGTGCCCGAAGGCTAGGAACTCGATGCTCTCGTTTTCCAGGGCTATCCTGCTGTCGAAGCTGCCATGGCAGGAGGCATCTGGCTTTTTCCCGGGGAGCCGTCTGATTCGGTACAGCCCCGTACGCGAATTTTTCCTGCCCAGGAATTCGCCGACGGCACCGTCGACCGCCCCCATCCGCTCGACGAAACGCTCGATCCGCCTGTTCGAGAACTGCCGCTCCTTCATGGTGATCGAGTAATACTCGTCGTAATTGAAATCGAGATTCCGCGCCACGGTGAGGTCTGAAAGTTTCTCGTAGCTTCGGCGTGCGTTTTCGATGCGCTCGTCGACCGCGGCGAGGACCTTCCGGCGCGGACCGCGGCCGGCGGCCAGTTCCATGAAGAGGCTGGAGAGCGCCAGCTCGTCCTCTATCTGCCCCAGCAGGACATCGGGAACGCCGATGGACTCCTCGAAAAGCCGGAGCTTTTTCTCGAGCACCTCCAGCACCCGCTCGGCCAC
>CAZVEG010000096.1:0-13650 GCA_964625625.1 uncultured Leptospirales bacterium
TTAATAAATGCATTCAAATTAAATTATTTTCATTCGTGCTTGAGTCAGTTAAAACCGGGGAAGGGCCGTCCGGTTTTACGGACATAATGAAAACGCGATATTGCATGGTCTGGCACCGGCGATTTTTTCAGAGTTACTCCATTTTGTATTGGTAAAGTATGCCGAATCCTTTTCGCAAAGAATGCTGGATTTTGCTATGGATGTATGATAGTCTTTCGTCGCGTTTCCGAATGACCGGCCGCGCGATCTCTATGCAGAGGGGGGGGGATGAGCATACGGGCCACGTTTGCCGTTGCCGGCATTGTAATAATGCTGGCTGTCGTTTTGTTGCTTAAAACGTTTCACGATGCAGGTGAATTCAAGAGTGTCGTGTCGCGATGCGAATGCGCGTGCGTGGAGTACAAAGGCCTTCCCGGAACCGAAGACATCACCATCGATCCGGCGACGGGCCTGGCGTACATATCGGTCGATGACCGGCGCGCGGCGGGGCAGGGAAAGGCCGTACAGGGCGCTATTTACGTGTTCGATACTCGCTCCAGGGTTTCATCCCCGTTCAAACTGACCGGGGACCTGCCGTTCGATTTTCATCCCCACGGAATCGGCCTGTTCAGGGGAGACAACAAGCGCCTCTTCGTGGTCAACCACCGTGCCGACGGGGATTTCGTCGAGATATTCGGGGTTCGCCGCGATCGGCTGGTCCATATCGAGTCGATAAGCGGTCCGCTCATGCACAGCCCCAACGACGTCGCGGCCGTGGGTCCCCGAGCTTTCTATGTCACCAACGACCATGGAAGCGCGTCGCCGTCCGGCAGAAAGTTCGAGGACTATCTCCAGTTGAAGCGCTCGTACGTGCTCTATTATGACGGGGCGAGGTTCAGAAAGGTCGCGGGAGGCCTGGGGTACGCCAACGGCGTCGCCGTAAGCAATGACGGAGGCGAGGTCTACGTGGCGAGCAGCGTGGGGCGGAATCTGCGCGTATACGGGCGCGATAAAGAAACCGGTGCGCTCTCGGTGCGTAGCACCATCGGTACCGGATTCGGTTCCGACAATATCGAAGTCGACTCCGACGGCTCGCTCTGGGTGGCGGGCCATCCCAGGATGATAACCTTCCTCCGCCATGCCGCCGACGCGGCGGTACTCTCTCCCTCCAGGGTTGTGCGGATCAAGCTGGATTCCCACGGCAGGGCCTCCATCCGGGAGGTGTTCCAGGATGACGGCATGAAGATCTCGGCGGCCAGCGTGGCGGCGCCGTTTCCGGGCGGCTTTCTCGTCGGCGCCGTTTTCGACGAGCGTTTTATTGTCTGCACCACGTCCGGCAGGTAGGGCTGCCAATCGTTCGCCGACCTGCTGAATGTCAATATATTGTTGACAGCGTTTCCGCGCCTGCAAGACCCTACAGCATGGGGGCGGCGCGGTCGCCCGATTTATCAGAGGTGGCGAATGGAAGACAGACTTCAGGAAATTGCCGGCAGGTGCGCGGAGCTCGAGGACCAGCTCTCGCGGCCGGAGATAATAAAGGACAACAACCGTTTCAGGGATCTCACCAGGGAGCATGCCCAGATCAGGCCGATCGTGGTCAAGTACGAGGAATACCGCAGAATTAAGAAGGAGCTTGCGGACTCGGAGGATATCCTCAAAAGCGAGAAGGACGACGAAATGCGCGAGATGCTCCGCTCCGAGGTGGCCCTCCTGAAGGAAAGGATCGAGACCCTCGACGCGGAGCTGGTGCTGCTCCTGCTTCCCAGGGATCCCAGTTCGGGGAAGAACGTTATAATGGAAATACGCGCGGGAACCGGCGGTGAGGAGGCGGCGCTCTTCGTGGCGGACCTGTTCCGCATGTACAGCAGGTTCATCGATGACAGGGGATGGAAACTCGATCTGATCGAATCGAACGCGACCGGGATCGGCGGTTACAAGGAGGTGGTCTTTTCGGTTTCGGGAGCCGAGGCCTACGACAGCCTCAAGTACGAGTCCGGCGTGCACCGCGTACAGCGCATACCCAGTACGGAGTCCGGCGGGAGGATACACACCTCGGCCGTAACCGTGGCCGTGCTTCCGGAGGCCGAGGAGAGTGACGTCGTCATCGATCCCAACGAGCTTCGCATCGACGTTTACCGGTCGACCGGCCACGGCGGGCAGTCCGTTAACACCACCGATTCCGCCGTGCGGATAACCCATATCCCGACGGGCATGGTGGTGACCTGCCAGGATGAGAAATCCCAGCTTAAAAACAAGACCAAGGCGCTCAAGGTGCTCCGTGCCCGGCTTTTCGAGAGAATGGAGCAGGAGCGTCTGGCGAAGGAAGCGCAGGAGAAACGCTCGCAGGTGGGATCGGGGGACCGGAGCGAGCGCATCCGGACCTATAACTTCCCGCAGTCGCGCGTCACCGATCATCGCATCGGCCTTACCGTCCACGCCCTCGAGAGTTTTCTCGAGGGCGAGCTCGACGAGATGGTCGACGCACTCAAGCGACATGACATCGAATTGAAGCTGAAGTCCGCCGTGGGTTGACCGCCGGCAATGTCATGACCATCACCGAGGCCATCAGGGAGATGAGCGCCCTGCTCGAGGCGGCGCGCATCGAATCGCCGCTCCTCGATGCGGAGGTGCTGCTGGCGCACGTGCTCGGCGTCGAGCGGTATCGTCTCCTCGTTGACGCCGGGCGGCCCGTCGATCCGAAAGTATTCAACTCTTTTCGCCGCATGGTCGCGCGCCGGTGCGCCGGCGAGCCCGTCGCATACATAACGGGCAGAAAGGAGTTCTATTCGCTCGAGTTTCTCGTGACGCGGGATGTGCTGATACCCCGTCCGGAGACCGAGCTCGTTGTAGACATGGCTATCTATTATGCCCGTCCGGGTGCCAGCCTCCTGGACCTGGGGACCGGCTCCGGTGCGATTGCCGTGTCGGTCTGTAAAAGCCGGCGGGACGTCAGTGTATACGCCACCGATATCTCCGTCCCGGCCCTGCGAGTCGCGAAACGGAATTGCCGCAGGATCATGGGCTCAATGCCGGTGGTATTTCGTCCCGGCGATCTTTTCGAGCCGTTCGAGGGGAGGCGTTTCGACATCATCGTTTCCAATCCACCGTATGTCGATCCCGCATTGAAATCCTCGCTTCAGCGCGAGATAGGATACGAGCCCGAAGAAGCGCTTTTCGCCGACGACCGCGGGCGCTCCGTGCTCCGGAGGATCATCGGCTCGGCCGAATCCCACCTTCTCCCCGATGGAGTCGTGCTCCTCGAGATAGGGCACGATATGCGCGATTTTCTGCTCGACACGGGGGCGAGCGCGGGCTACGCCGTTTCTGTGCTCAACGATCTGGCCGGCCGCCCACGGGCTGCGCTTCTCAAAAAACAAAAATAACGCCCCGGCCCCAAAAAAAGAATTGAAATATCCGGTTGAACGTGTATATTCAGCACCGTTTTGTGTAAAAAAACAGAATTCGTGTTCAGTAACGGTAATCATGTCCGTTTCCACCGCAAGGGCGGGAGTGGGCGTGATGCCGATTTCGTATTGCGTCGGCATCAATATCTCCCTCATCGGGCGTGGAATTAAGATATTAAACGGGACTGACGGCATCGGCTGTCGCGCGTCGGGTGTGTGCAGGATTTTTCCATAACGCGGGGTTCGGATCGTTAATGATAAACGTGAAAGATGAGTACCTGCACGAAGGGAAAAAAATACCCGGATGGGCGGAGTCGTACAGCATAAACTTCGCCGATAAAAAGAGCAGACTTTTCGGTTTCGCCGATATAAACTACTTCCCCGCGTCGCACGAAGCCGAGTTCTCCTGGTCGGTTTTTTACAATGATGCGCTTCATACTTACGCCAACACCGTCGATTTCCGGCCCGCCGATACCGTCCGGATTCTGACCGACCGGCGTTTTTCCTACAGGATCGTAAGTCCGCCCGAAAAATTCGAATTTAAGCTCAAAGGGGAATCCATCGCGATTGACCTCTCGCTGACGGGGGCGTACCCGGCATATGTCTTTCCCGCCGCCATGGCCGAGGAATCCAGGGTGGCCGGGGGAGAGCGCGAGATCCAGTTGTGGGACCGGTACGAGCAGCGATGTAAGATGTCGGGCGCGGTCTCGATATTACGGGGCGAAAAGAAGGGGCAATCGAAACGCTTCGAGTGCCCGGGCATGCGCAAGCACTCGTGGGGGGAGCGCTTCTCGGACCGGCTGCAGTGCTACAGCTGGGTGACGGTCCAGTTCAGGGATATGAGCATGGACCTCACCTATTTCGAGGTGGGTTCCGTTCCCTATTCACAGGGCTTTATCTCGCGCAGGAGCGGGAATATCCCCATAATGAATGTTGAGCTCGAGCTCCTCGCCTTCAGCCGTGAGAAAAAGGCTCTCCTGTCCGGCGAGTTCTCGTACCGGGACGCCCAGGACGATCGCGACCTGATCGTTTCCCGGCGTTTGCACTCGGTCGACATGCCGCTCCCCCGCAGCAAACGGAGCCGGTATGTGCGCTTCCGCGCCTTCTCAGAGTTCACCGTAATCGGGACCGGTAAAAAAGGGGTCGGGATGGAGGAGCATCTCATCTCGCTCGAGCGGCTCAAGACCCTGGATTGACGAAAGCCCATGTCACTCCTCTCGTCACGACTCCGAAGCATCGCCGTTTTCATCTATGTTCTGCTTTTCCTGCTCGCGCTTAACCTCTATTTCAACATGAATTATTCGTGGGAGGGAATAAGCCTGATCGTACGGATTTACATATTCATCTTCTCATTCTATCTGGTGTTTACCTTCTCCTCGATCAATATCGATCTTTTCGAAAACATGTACAGGGAGCGATTCGGTCCGCCCGGCGAGCAGATCCTCTTCCTGGAGGCGCGGGTCGCTCCCCTGCTGCTGTTGTATTTCATCATAATCATCTTCACCCTTATCGCCGGAGTCAACCGCCCCGACTGGCCGTGGGCGCCCGTTATCGAGGTGCTGAACGGTCGCTATTCCAATCTCGTGGTCTATTCGCTTTTCCTTCTCTTCGTACTCAAGCTGCGCAGGGACCCGTTCGTGACGATACCGCTGTTTCTCGGCATGTGTGTGTTCTATTTTTATCTCGATATGGCGGTCGACTCCTTCGCGACGGGCGGAGCGATCGTGCACGTGTTGATGATCGGGAAGTTCATTATTTTCTTCTTTTTTCTTTTCGTGGAGTTTTTCGCGCGGCGTAATCCTTTGAAGCTTCTCGGTACGGCCATCGTTGTCAGTCTGTTCGCCTACCTGCTTTCGCTGGGTGCCTACCGGCTCATCTTCGTTTCATCGCCGGACCTGTCGTACCAGAAAAGGGAATCGGGCCTTCAACTCCTGCGGCTGGGGTTCACGTCTCCGCTTGCCGACCTCAAGACGCAGGTGATGCGGAACCCCGACAGGGAGTTTTTCAGGACGCTGCTCCTTTTCGCGCGGGAATACCGTGTCGACATGGAGTTCAGTGAGAAAGAATGGGAGAGCCTGCTCTTCTCGGGATCGGCCGAAATGGCCGATCTCATTTCCGAACACGTGATGAACAGGAATCTGCCGCTTTCGTACGAAAGACTGATCGCCTTCGCTCTCGAGAAATCGGGCCGAAGCGATTCCGGTCTGCAAAACGCCACCAGCTTTACCAGGATCGCCGCTCGTTATATTCCCGGAAACGAACCGGACTTTAAATCGAGAATTCGAAGCTCCGGCAAGGAATTCGCCCGCTGGGGCCTTGCGGCGCTTGGCGAGCTTGCCGACGTGGAGAACGTACCATTCCTCGTCGAGTACCTCGCGAACACGGATTTCGCTCTGGCCGAGATCGCGTATACCTCCCTGCAAAAAATAACCCGCCTCGACCCGCGGGCAAACCTCAACCGCCGGATAAACGATCCCGAGGTGATGGCCGTATTCAGGGATTATTACCTGCAAAATCGCAAAGCGCAGTGACCGGGCACCGGTCGCACAGTGGTCCGCGCGCCTTGCAGGTCGCACGCCCGTGGGTGATGAACAGCAGATGTCCGGCGATCCAGTCTTCGGGCGGTATCACCGCCGTCAGGCATGACTCGACGACATCCGGGCTTTCCGAACGCGCATAGCCGATCCGGTTGGACACCCGCAGCACATGCGTGTCGACCGCGAAAGCCGGTGTGCCGAAACCCATGGCGAGAATCACGTTGGCCGATTTACGGCCGACCCCGGGAAGGGACATGAGCTCCTCGCGTACGGACGGAAGGACTCCGTCGTAACGCTCCATTACCGTTTTCGCCAGCGCCCGGATATTCCTCGCCTTGGTCCGGAAGAAGCCGACGCTTTTGATGATTTTCTCGATATCGCCGCATCGCGCCGCGGCCAGGCTTTCGAAACCGGGGTATCGCTCGAACAGGTGCGGTGTTACCGAATTGACCTGTCGGTCGGTCGTTTGCGCCGAAAGCACGACGGCGACGGCGAGCTGGTAAGGGTTTCCGTATTCAAGCGCCGGTTCCGGCCGGCCATAACGCCCGGCAAACGCCGCCACTATCCGCGCGGAACGCTCCATCGTCATCGTCTCCGGGCAGACGGGTTCTCCCGGAGGTACGGTCCTTTCTCCTCTCATCGTCCGCTCCTTCCGTGCCGGCGTGTCATTCCACTCTTTGCCCGGGATCACGGCATGGCGGCGCCAATGCGCTCGCGCTGAACCGGGAAGGTCATAACGAACCGCGCTCCATTGCCGGGGGTCGATTCGACGCTGACGGCCGCGTTGTGTTCTCGAAGTATCCTGCTGCTTATTGAAAGGCCGATCCCCGTGCCGCTCGTCCTGCGCTTGGTCGTAAAAAACGGCGACCATATTTTTTTAATGATGTCCTCGGGGATGCCGGTGCCGTTGTCTTCTATGAAGAGGCGCACCCCGTCTCCCGCCTGCTCGGTGGCGATGGTGATCCGCCCGGTGAACCCCTCCCCGGCAGTCTTCTGCCGGTCCACTATCGCGTCCCGGGCGTTGATCAGGAGGTTGATGACCAGCTGTTCGATGCTTATCCTGTCGCCGTGGACCTTGCTGATATTCTCGCTGAGCACCAGGATGATGTCCACGCTGTACTTCTTGAACTGCAGGTTTACCAGGTCTATGGCGTCGAGCACCACGCGGTTGAGGTCTATCATCCGCATGTTCATCCCGTTGCGCCGGGAAAAATTACGTATGTGGTCGATGATCGATGCGGATTTGTCCACGAGCGTGCAGATCTTCATCAGCTCGGATGCCGCCTCCAGACCGTCGAATTCGTCGTAGTTTATGTCGTCCATCATGTTCTGCGCGATCGCCTTTATGCCGGTCAGGGGCTGGCTGATCTCGTGGGCGATGCCCGTGGTGACCTCGGCGAGGCTGGCGTGCCGCGAAATCTGCAGAAGCTCGTTGTCCCTCTCCTGTATCAGCGCCTTGAGCTGGTCGACCTTCTGTCTGAGCCTTGTATTGTTATGGATGAGCCGCCTGCTCAACTCGCGCGATTCCCTGAAGTGCACCGCTATGCGTGTGATCCTCGCGTGATAGCTGTACAGAAAGAGCAGGGAGGTCATGGCGTGGACCAGCCCCACCCCGACGGCGTAATAGTGGGCGGTGCCGGTGTATATGGAAAGAGCGGCGGCGGCCATGGCCGCGACAAGCGTCGATTGCAGTACGAGGTAGATTCGAACGGAGACGAAGACGCTGTTGAAGAAAAAGTACATCATCCATGCGAGGAACAGAATGAACAGGAGCGAGGGAAAGACCGGTGCCTGTGAGGGGAAGATCATGACGAGGGTCATGAAGAGCGGCGAAACCGTCGCAAGCAGGCCAATCGGCGCATGCGTCCTGGTCCTGACGTAGTTCCTGATCATCAGGGTGTAGGTCAGGGGGTAGAGGGATACGCCGGCGGACGACGCGAATACGAGGGCCGCGCCCGGCTCGATGCCTTCATGGAGCAGGCAGACCGGAAGGAGGATGACAAGCGCCGAGAACGAGGCGGCAAGAAATTCCATCGCCGTTCTGCGCCTCACGAAAAAAAGCATCGCGATGAATTCGAACAGAATCGCGAAGAAGAGGAAATCAACGATGATTTTAACCGGGCTCATGACAGGGCGTTCATCCGGCGACTTGTTGTTTGACATTTGCCGTGGCGGGTTTCAATATGTCAATAGCTTTTACCGGGGTGTAGTCTTGCGCCAGGGGCCGGCATCCGGCGGATAACGAATGAACGATCTGGAAGAAAGAAAAAGACGCTACCTGCTGCTGTTCGGCCTTGCCGGGGCCTTCGGCCCGGAGGATCTCCGGTCGGCATATCGTACGCTCGCCAAGCTCAACCATCCCGATGTGGTCGCGGATCCGGGCGCGGCTATGCGGATGGTGATTATCAACGAGGCTTACCGCTTTTTGAGGGAGCTTCCAGGCGACCCGCAGGTTTCGCTCTCAGCGGAGGCGACGGAGGACCCGTCGTACGATCAGTATCGGCGGGCGTTCAGGACGATGTCCTCGGCTTTCGATGATTACTTCGGCGAGGGTGGGCGCAGGGGGTCTGTCGGCGACCTGGAGACCCTGCGGGTCCGGCTGCGTGAGGCCAAGATGCAGTTCGCGGTGCTCGTCGACGACATGGAATACAACCCCTATGTCGACGACGCGATCGACCGGATCGCGAGCATAAATAAATGGCTTGAGTGAAAGAAAGTAGTTGAAAAAATCGTCGTGCGGGTCCAGTCTAGCGAAAGACCGGGATTAAATACGCGCCTGTAGCTCAGTGGATAGAGCAATGGCCTCCGGAGCCATGTGTCGCACGTTCAACTCGTGTCAGGCGCACAGTGATAGGGACGCGGGAACCGCGTCCCTATCTGTTTTCGGCGGCGGCGCGCTCCATCTCCCGCTTCCGCTCGCGTACCCGTGCCAGATGCCCGTTTATAATCCTGGCATAATCCAGCTCCCCGCGCACGATGGAATAGCGCTCCGACTCGATGAATCCCAGGTCCGTTGTAAGCCGGTATTCGCTTGCCCGGCTGGCATACCGCCGCGCCTCTTCCCAGTATGGCAGGGCCTGGCTGTACAACTCCTCGGCCATGTCCAGGCTTTCCGCGATTTCCTTCGCGAAATCCAGGTTGTAGAAATAGATCTTTCGTTTGTCATAGCGCGCGGCGATCTTCATATGATCGCGCATGATGAGCATGTTGATGTGCATGAACATGAGGTTGCGATACTTCGAATACTCATCCTCGCTCTCGATTTTAATGAGCGCCTCGGAGGGGTGACGGAACCTGGAGTTCAGAGCGGTCTTCATCCTTTCGATGTTTTTGCGCAGGGAGTTCTCGTTATAATACTGTTTCATGCCGTAGAGCAGGTAGAAGTCTTCCAGGTAATGAGGAACCGTCTTGAAGTGCAGTCGTGATTTTGGAATATAGTCGGAGAAGGGCACGTAGCGCTCCTTTTCCTCCTTGAAGTACTGGTACTGGTAGTCTTCGGGGCGTGCGCTTTCCGTCACCGTGAGCAGAACGAGGGACAGGGCTGAGCAGAGCGCGATTTTTTTCGTGATGTGTATCGTATGCATGACGCCTGTAACCGGAGAAGGGCCCTTCAGTTCGGCGGGGCCGGCTCGTTTCACTTATCGACAAAACCGGCCGGGAAATAAAGAACCGTTCAGCCCATGTGATCGATAATGATCCTCAGGCCGATGGCGATGAGAATGATCCCGCCGACGCACATCACGCGCTTTCCCAGAAGTGCCCCCGCCTTTTTCCCCAGCGCGATTCCCGTAAGCGAGAAGAGCGCGCAGACCACGCCGATGACGATGCTGGGAAGCAGTATCGGCTTCCCCAGCACGCCGATGCTGAGGCCCACCGCAAGCGCGTCGATGCTGGTCGCTATAGAGAGAAGAACCAGTGTCCATCCGCGCGAGGGATCGGCGTGCCCGGCGCCAGGATCTTCCGGGGCGAACGAATCCCGTATCATCTTGATTCCAATAAACGCCAGAAGCGCCATCGCGATCCAGTGGTCGAAATCCCTGATCATGCCTTCGATGAAGACACCCCCCAGGTAGCCGATTACGGGCATGAGGAACTGGAACAGGCCGAAGTGAAAAGCCAGCCGGAAATAATGCCGGGGTGTCGGGTGCTCGATCACCATGCCGGCCGCTATCGAAACCGAGAAGGCGTCCATCGCGAGGGCGACGGATATGCCGGCGATGCTTATAAGGTCCATGCTCGTCTCCGCTTGTGGTCGTGCGCGTTCAGGCGGCGTCCTCGGTGAAGAAGAGCTCGATGTAGCGTTTGAGCGAAAGCGCGTACTCGAGCTTGATGGTTGTTTCCACCGCCCAGGTGGATTGGGAATAGTGCTCCAGCGCGTCCCTGAAGTGATATATCGCTTTCAGTACCATGGCGCCGCTGATATCACGCTTGAGATAGCCGCGGTTGTGGCGGTCGTAAAAGAGCTCGCGGTGCGCGAGATGGAGCGCGTCGTCGCCCTTTTTGTACAGCCTGAAGGCCTCGACATCGACGAGGTTGGCGTACGAATCGGGGATGTTCAGGCATTCCGAGGCCCGGTAGAAGTTGAATACCATTTCGGAAAATACTGCGAAATGGTCCAGCAGTTCCCGGTCGGTCGTCAGACCGGAGAGCTTCCGTATCGCGTGATAATTCCTGCGCAGGATTCCCGTCACATCCTTGAAGATGCCGCGGTTAACGGGATTTTCCCTGCGGACCAGATTATGAAGGTTGTACTGGAAATAGCGGTACAGCGCGTCCTTGGACGCCTCGCGATGCCGCACGAACTGTCTGATGAGCAGGTCGTCCTTCAGCTCCTCGCGGGGATCCGGACCGGCGGGTTGGCGACGGGCCGTCGGTCCGGTTGTGCGCCGGTCTTCCGGCGGCGCGGCCTCGGGCTCCTCCTGGCGGGCGTTCCGGAAACGGTATCCCTTCAGGCTGGTGTAGGCGTCATTGAGCGAGGCCATCGCCCGCGTGGCCCACTCCACCCTGTGCGGATTTCTGTCGGGATGAAACTTGAGCGCGAGTCGCTTGTAGGATTTCGCCAGGTCTTCGTCGCTTGCCGTTTCCGGGATCTCAAGCAGCCTGTAGCATGCCTGTATGTCCATCTCTTGCCTTAAAGGGGCCCGATAAATTCGCACGGCCGGCCGTGGTGATACAAGGAAGGCCGCGGGGCGCACGTCGGTTTCCGGAGGCTATTAAATTACGCGTGGACCTTCAAGAGATTTTTTTTCAGCGAACGATTTTTTCTATGAGCTCGGACGAATAGTCGCGCTTGATATGGCGCCGCCGCAGGCAGTAATTATTGCGGGTTATGACGTTGGACCCGTAGTCAGTCGAAAAAACGCGCTCGTACCCGGCGTGCCTGCACATCTGGATGAGCGGAAGATTGTAACGGCCGTATGGAAAGGCGAAATAGCGAATCTTCCTTCCCAGATAGAGTTCAATGATCCTTTTCGAGAGATAGATTTCGTCGAAGAGCTTTTTCCTCGACTCCGGTGTGTTTTTAGCATGCAGTCGGACCAGGTCGGTATGGCTGATGGTATGGCTCTCGACCGCCACCCCGCCGGCGTCCAGTTCGCGAAGCCGTTGCCAGGTGATGTTTTTCTCGGCGCGAGCGTACACGTTGTCGGTGTAGACGAAGAGCGTTATGGGATAATTGAATTCCCGGCTGAGCGGCAGAAGCTTCGTGTACATTGACTGGAAGCCGTCGTCGAAGCTGATGGCGACGGTTCTTCCACCGAGGGAGCCGGGCTTCCCAAGCCTGTCGACGAATTCCGGAAGGCCTGTTACCCGGATACCGGCGTCTTTTAAAAGTACGAAATGGCTCCTCAGTATTTCCAGGTCGAGGGAGAAGGGGCCCTTGCCGTCGATATTGTGGTAAAGCAGGATCGGGACCGAGTTGAGACGATCCGTTTCCTCTTCCTGCATGAGTTCCCATCCCGCGTCACCCTGTACCGGCGGCCTGAACGTAGCGCTCCGCCAGAAGAGCAGCAGATAGACGGCGGCCCCGGTGATGAGGAATATCGCGGCGAGCACGGGGATGTTGTTCCTGTAAACCTGTTTCACGAGCGTTCCATGGCGGTGGTCTTCGCACCTTCCTCTACTAATATCGTACGAATCCCGGTAAATCAACCCTAAATTACGGTACAGCTCCCATAAAGAATTCTTGACAGGCGCCATTCCGTGGCATAGTGCATAATCAGCAATAATAAAGGGGAGATTCCGGGAACATGGTCAAATTCACAAAGATGCACGGAATAGGAAACGATTACATATACATCGACGCGAGGAGCACGGCGGTGCGTCATCCCGAAAAGCTCGCGGTGGCCATGAGCGACCGGCATTTCGGCGTGGGATCGGACGGGCTCATCCTCATACTTAAATCGGAGACGGCGGACTTCAGGATGCGCATGTTCAACGCAGACGGCAGCGAGGCGGAGATGTGCGGCAACGGCATACGCTGTTTCGCGAAGTACGTTTACGATCATGGTTTGATAAAGAACAAGCGCATATCGGTCGAGACCCTCGCCGGCGTCAAGCATCTGGACATGCAGGTAAAGAACAAGAAGGTCGAAACGGTCCGTGTCGACATGGGTGAACCGATCCTCCAGCGGGAGCGCATCCCGATGAGCGGGAATCCCGGAATGGTCATCGGCGAGGCGCTTTCACTGGGGGACGGGGTGCGGTTCGAGATAACCGCGGTATCGATGGGTAATCCGCACGCCGTGATCTACGTGGAGGACGTTAAAAATTTCCCGGTCGAGAAATACGGCACGATGATAGAAAACCACGATCTCTTTCCGAACCGCACCAACGTCGAGTTTGTCCAGATCCTGAACGAGGGGGAGGTCATCCAGCGGACATGGGAGCGCGGATCGGGCGAAACCCTGGCGTGCGGCACGGGGGCCTCGGCGGTGACCGTCGCGGGGGTGTTGATGCGGCGGACGGCGCGATCAATACTGGTTCATCTGAATGGAGGAGATCTGCGCACCGAGTGGAGGGAGGACGACAATCACGTTTTCCTGACCGGGCCCGCGGTGGAGGTTTTCCAGGGGATATGGCCCGAGTAATCTAGTTCGCGGTCCCGGCGACTTCCCACAGCGGCTTGAGCGGTACGCCCTTTTCCAGCAGCACGACCCGTTTTATGGACGGTATATTCTCGATGATGCTCTTTTCGAGCGCCGTCCGGAAGTTTTTCTCCGAGCCGGGGATTGCCGCGGCGTTATCCCGCAGTACCGCGAGCCCCGAGTCGATGTAGCAGGTATCTCCCCTCAGCCAGACCGTTCTGACATACGTGTCCACGGGCACGGCCCCGGAGGTGTTCTCGTAGATCGATCCTTTCGACACCAGCCTGAAAATAAGCCCGGCGAAACGGTCTTTGTCTTCGGGCGCATCGATTTTTCGCGTCTCCTTCAGGAGGCTTTTCCCGTCGTTTGCGGGGATGTAGATTGAACAGCGCTCGCGTAAATCGAGTTTCGGCAGCGCGGGGAAGATGTCGAACAGGTTCTTGTCGGCGTGATAGCAGAATACCATGTAATCGAAGATGAGTAACAGCGAAATGGAGAGCACCAGGAAGCGGTTCTTCCTCAGGGTGTCTCCGTCCAGAAATCGCTTGTACTCCATCGCCCGGTTTATCGAGACGGTGGTGAAGGCCCTGATTTTCGAGATGAATGCTCTGATGGTATCCTTTAGTTTTTTCATGCCGTGGAGCC
>CAZVEG010000097.1:0-13422 GCA_964625625.1 uncultured Leptospirales bacterium
GAATAGAGCGGCTCGTTGTCCAGATGGGAGAATCCCGCGTCGCAGTCGAAGAACCAGCGTTCGAGCGGTATGCGGAATCCGTAGAAGAACTGCGCCGCGACGCTCTTTCCGATGCCGTCGTCGGCCTCGCGGTTCACCCCGCCCGCCGCGATGATCGAATAGAAACGCCCGGAACGGAAACGTACGCCGGCGTTCGCCGCCGTAAGACTGCTCCACCAGGCGACGGGCCCAAGACCGCCGTTCTTCGAGACGTTCACGAGCCCGATCGGCACGCCCTTCATCTCGTCCGCGACGTTCACCACGCCGAACTGCGCGCCGCGGACCTCCTTCGCGACGTTCACCACGCCCGCCTGGAGCCCCTTGAAATCGCCCGCGACGTTCACCACGCCCAGTTGCGCGCCGCGGCTTTTGCCCGCCACGTTGACGACCGAAATCTGCGCGCCGTCAAGTTTCCCGCCGGCCGTATTGACCACGGAGGTGATCTGGCAGCCGCTCACGTCGCCGCGAACAACATTGACGACACCCGATCCCTGAAATCCGCTCATGTTCCCGCCGGCGTAATTGACGACTGACGAGAGCTGTGTATAGGTGCTGTCACCCTTCACCCAGTTGACCACCGACGAGAGCTGCACCGCGCGCGCGTCACCCGCCGAATAGTTGAGGATATACGCCATCTGTACGCCGGTGACGTCTCCCATCACGTAGTTGCCCAGACCGTAGAGCTGCACCCCGCGCGCGTCCTCCTCGACGATCGCCACACCCAGGCCGGCGTCGAAGCCGCTGAGGCGGGTACAATAACTGCCGAAGAGCCCCAGCGAAAAACGATAGATGGTTTTCTGGTTGCCCGTTTTCAGCGGAACCAGGGAGAAACTGTATGGCACCACCCGGTATTCGGAATCGCCCGAGGCTCCCTCGTCATTCCCTCCGCGGGCCACGGCGTATTCACGTCCGCTCTCGACGAACATGCGATCCTGGACGGCGACGCGCGAATTTTTCCGAAGGCTTACCTCGGCCTCGAAGAGCTTTCCATCATCTTCCTTCAGCACCGTGTACTTCCCCTCATCCAGCGCGAGCGTGAGGCCGCGTCCCGGAAGCTTGGTGAGCTCGGCGACAAGGGCGCCCTTGCGGTCGCGGATGGACAGCCTGCCCTTGACACCGGGGGCGATGGTCATGAGCGAGCTTCTGCCGCGAATGTCGGTAATCACCACGTCGCCTGTTCCGGTCATCCGGATATGGTAATTGGGGTGCTGGGGCCCGCCGTAGGTTTTTTCCGTGCGCGCGAGCGTTTCATGGTAGGCGAACTGGTAGGCCTCGTTAAGCGTAACGCGCCGGTCGTCGTTCAGGTCGGCCGCGCCGCGGAGCCCGGCGACGAGCGCGTTGGTGAAGAACGAACCGCGCAGCCGCTCCGACTCCTGCGAGGCCTCGTCGGCCGAGCTCGAGGTGAGGAAGGCGTAGCCTTTCATGGAATACGATGAATCCACCATGAAGGGCGAGCGCGCCTTTCCGCCCTTCATCCGCGTAAACGCTCCCGAGGAGCACGAGTCGAGTATGGCGATGCGCACGTCGGCCGGCATGCCTTCGATGCTCCGCCGTATATCGCGGTAGCTGACCTTCTCGCGGCCGAGAAGGATTCCCTCCTCGTCGGAATGCCCCGAATAATAGAAAACGAACTCGACCCTCCGCGACGCGTCCGCGGCGCGCATGATCTTCGTCCGCAGCTCGTCGAGACCGGACAGGAACTGCGCCCGTCCCGGCTCCACCAGCAGCGAGGCGTCGGCCACCTCGACCCCCCCCATTTCGTTCAGGGTCCTCAGGACCGCGCGCGCGTCCGAGACCGCGTATCGCAGGCGCGGTCTTGCCGGTCCGCCGTAGTTCGCACCCACCACCATGGAAAAACGCTGCACGGCATCGTTCGCGCCGGGGGCGGCCGGAGGCAGGGCGAACGCCACGCACAGAACGACGGCAAGCGACAGCACCGTTCGTTTCATCGCGCGCCCTCCTTCATCAGCGTAAAGGAGATCTGCCGCGCGGACGGGTCGAGGGCGAGCGGTTCGCGCACGGCCCTCGCCGGATCGGCCGCGAGCCTGCGCGCCGCCTTGAGTACCCTGGCGACGTCGAGGGGTGATGACGAGCTCAGATAGAAAAATCTTTCAAAACCCGGGGCGTCGTCGAGCTGGTAGGCTTTTTCGAGGAACACCCGCCGATTGAGCTCCAGGCGCTGCGGGGCCGCCGGGTCGGAGGGATGGTGCAGCGTCACCGCACCGCGCCCGTCGATGGAAAGAATAATGCCGTACGGCCGTTCGGTCGAAACATAGGCGAGCTGCAGAACGTCGCCGGAAGCGGCCGGCGCACCGTCGGAGAGCCGCTCGGGCCCGCCCGGGGACTTCTTGAAGACGAAGAGCCCGGGCTCCATCCCCTTGAGGCGTATGACATCCGGAACGTCGCCGACGGGAACACCCGCATCACGGTCGAAGCCGGCGGGCTTCACCAGCACGAAGACGAGCGCGGCGGTAGCGAAGGCGATGGCGGGGAAGAGGGCGCGACGGTACGATGAACGCGGTCGCGCCGCGCGTGCGGGAACGGCCCCGGCGGAACCCGCCCGGTTTAAAATGGCCCTGGCCATCTCACGCGGCGGATGCGCCTCGAGAATGGCCGCGTTCGAAGCCTCGAGCGCCTCCAGGCGCCGCTTCAGTCCGGGATCGGAAGAAAGGCCGCGCTCGATCGAGAGCATCTCGTCGGACGGAAGCTCGCCCAGCAGAAAGCGCTCGAGCTTCCAGTCCGGAATTTTCGTGTCAGCCATATCCTTCAACCTCCATCCCGCGCACCCGTTCCTTCAGCGTGCGCAGGCGTTTGCGAACCCCCGAAACGGAAAGCCCCGATTCGCGCGCCACCTCCTCGAGCGTCATGCCGTCGACGTAGTGCATCACCGCGATCTCCCTGGTCGATGCCTGCTCCCTGCTGAATATGCGGTCCAAAAGCTCCCCCGCGGCCGTCCGCCCGGCGACGTCGTCGTACGAGGCGATCCTCTCGAGCGCGTCGTCGCCATCGACCGTCCGCGCTCTCCGCTCGGAGCGCAGCATGTTCAGGCACACGTTGGTGGCGATGCGGTAGAGCAGGCTGGAGGGAAAATCGTCCCTCATCCGCTCACCGCGCTCGAGCAGCTTCACGAACACCTCCTGGGTCGCGTCGAGCGCCCGTTCCTCGTCGCGCAGAAGGAAACGGCAGCGGCGCAGCACCATCGGACCGTATGTGCGATAATACGCCTCGACGTCGATCGCCATCAGCCGGTTCCATCCGTCATGTCCATTCCTGTAACACCGCCGCCAGGCAAATCCGTCACCATATCGTATAAATTTATCGCGTTTTCATGCGGCAATGAAGCTTTTTTCACGGCACCCGCGCGGAATGCCCTAGGCATGAATCTTCCCCAGAAGCCAGGCCATGTTGACGCCGAGCATCTCCATGGTGCGCATGCCCTCCTCGTCCGACTCCACGTCGCCGATCTCCCGTCCCAGGGCCATATTCCAGTACACCGAGCCCGGAACGATCATCTCGTTTATGAGAAAGAAGGCGTTGATGGTGTCGAACACATGGAGCGACCCCGCCCTGCGCACCGCGCTCACCGAGGCGCCGAGCTTGCGGCGGAACATGTTGTCGTTACCGCGCGCCACATAGCCGGAACGGTCGATGAGCGCCTTGGTCTCGGCGGTCACCCCGGCGAAATAGGTGGGGGAGCCGATGATGATGCCGTCCGCCGCGAGCATTTTTTCTATGCATTCGTTCACGATGTCCGTATCGATCGAACAGCGGCGGTCCCTGCGCTCCCTGCATTTGCCGCAGGCCGTGCAGCCCCGGACGGGCTTTCCGCCGATGTGCACCAGCTCGCATTCGATTCCCTCGGCCTCGAGGCCGGAGAATACCTTCCTGATCAGTATTGATGTGTTTCCCTGTTTTCTGGGACTGCCGTTGAACGCGACGACTTTCATGCCATTCACTCCCTGCCCGGTATTCGCGGCGCGCGGCCCCGAAATCCAGAATCGCACGCAATGGGAAGCTTCTACCGCGGACAAAACCGGGGGGCAAGTACAAATTGATGCGGCCGGCAAAAAGGACGCGGTCGCCCGCGTCCTTTTTGTCGCTTGAAAGAAACCCGTCGCGGAAGCCGGAAACCTCGGTCGACCGCGACCGGGGATCCCGACCTCGCTACCTTTCCGGTGCCGGACCTATTCCTCCGGCGCCCCGGTGAAGATGGAGCGGCTCGCCTTGATGACCGCCGCCTCGCCGCCGAGAATGGTGTCGAGCTTGCCGAAGTACTCGGGGAACTCGTAGCCGATGAAGAACTGGCCCGCCAGAACCTTGCCGGCGTAGAAGGCCGCCTCGGCGTTGTCGGCCAGGATCTTCTCGCGCTCCTCGCCCTTTGCGTCGCCGATGAGCTTTTTCATCTTCGGCGCGCAGAGCGTCATGCTCCACAGGTGCAGCCACGCCAGGCAGGCCATGAACATGGCCTTGCGCAGCTGCGAGGCGTTCATGAAGAGGTTCATGAACGCACCCTTCGCCATCTGTCCCTTCAGAAATTCGATCGTCTCGTCGAGCTTCGCCATCCCCTTCACGACCAGGTCGATGTACTTGTCCTCGACGACGCCCTTCGCGGCCTTCACCACGTCGTCCACGCGCTTCCGCCAGACCTTATAGTTGTACTGGTCCTTGTTCATGAGAATCTTGCGCATGGTGAGATCCATGGACTGGATGCCGTTGGTGCCTTCATAGATGGCGAACAGCTTGGAGTCGCGGTAGAACTGCTCGACCGGGTAGTCGGCGCAGTAGCCGTAACCACCGAATACCTGCATGGCCTCGGACGTCACCAGGACGCCGGTGTCGGTGTTGCCCGCCTTGCAGATCGGGATGAGAAGCTCGACCAGCGCCTTCGCCTCCTTCTGCGCCTCGTCCTGATATACGTGCTCGAGGTCCAGATGGTGCGAGAGATAATAGGTGAGCATGCGCATCCCCTCGACGTAGGACTTCATCCACAGGAGCATGCGTTTTACGTCCGGGTGCTCGATGATTGCGACCGACGCCGCCTCGGGATTCATCATCTGCGTCACATGCACGCCCTGCTTGCGGTTCTTCGCGTAGGTGATCGCATGCATGTATGCGGTGCTGGACACGGACAGGCCCTGAATCGCCACGTCGGTGCGCGCCTCGTTCATCAACTGGAACATGATCTTCATGCCCTGACGCTCCTGGCCCAGGAGCCAGCCCCTGCAGTTGCCGTTGTCACCGAACGAAAGCGTACAGGTGGCCGAGCCGTGAAAACCGCATTTATGCTCGATCCCGCTGCACACCACGTCGTTGGGAGCGCCGACGGAGCCGTCCGGATTCACCAGGTACTTGGGAACGAGGAATATCGAGATGCCCTTGGTTCCGGGCGCATCCCCCTCGATGCGCGCGAGCACCGGGTGAATGATGTTCTCGTAGAGGTCGTTATCACCGGCGGTGATGAATATCTTCTGCCCGACGATCTTGAAGGTGCCGTCGGCCTGACGGAATGCCTTGGTCTTGAGGGCGCCAACATCCGAACCGGCGTCGGGCTCGGTCAGGCACATGGTGCCGCCCCAGGTCCCGGTCAGCATCTTTTCGAGATAGATGCTCTTCAGCTCGTCGCTGGCGTAATTCATGAAGAGCGCGGCCGCGCCGTGCGCGAGCGCCGGATAGCTCACGAAAGCGACATTGGCGGTGCAGAAATACTCGTAGCACGAAAAACCGACGGAATGCGGTATGCCCATTCCGCCGACCTCCGGATCGTCGAAAACGCCGACGAAACCGGCCTCGTTGAACGCCTTGAGGGGCGCGCGGAACGACTCGGGCGCCTTCACCTGCTTCGTGTCGGGATCATAGCGTGCACCGATCTTATCACCATCGGTGCAGGTCGGATAGATCTGCTCGATCGCCATTTTTTCCGCGAGCTGCAGCGTGTCCTCGAACATGTCCTTATCAAAACCGGAATACTTCTCGAATTTCACCAGCTCGTCGACCTTCAACATCTCGAAAAGGACGAACCGCACGTCCCTCGAGTCCACCAGCTTGTTCAGCGCCATCTAACCCTCCTCGAATATCGTGTATAATATATCGTCGTCCGGTATTCCGCGCCGCCGGTTCCACCATCCTGGCTGCGCGCCGGACATTAATGCACACTGTTCCTGAACACCCGGGAAATCGCGACTGCCCGGGAAACGGCTTTCCCGCGATTTCCGATAATGCGACAGGTATCGGTTTTTGATATCAATCAATGATCAGGCTGAACTATGATATAAACATAATACAGTAATTTAATTATACAACGTAGAACGTTTTTCCCTGTCAATCACGATTCTCACAAAAACCGACTTTTCGAACTCACCCTCTCCTTTTTTCCAATCTTAATGGGAGAGGGGGCCGGGGGGTGAGGGCGGCAAGCATCCGTTGACCGACCTACTTGCTTTCAGGATTTGCCGAGAGCTTCGCGAACTCACCCCCTAGCCCCCTCTCTTTGAACGAAAGAGAGGGGGGATCGCACGAACAGGCTCAAGGCCGGAACTCGCGGAAGGGGAGCTGCCGGAGGCTGAGGGAATTTTCCTAATAAAAAACGGCAGCCCATCGGGCTGCCGTTTTTTGCTTTCGTGATACAACCGCGCTTACGCTTCCAGCGCTCCGGTGAAGATCTCCGGGGTCGCCTTGATGACGGCGGCTTCGCCGCCGAGCAGGCCCTCGATCCTTCCGAAATACTTCGGGAACTCCATCCCGATGTAGAACTGGGAAGCGAGAACCTTGCCGGAATAGAACGCCGCTTCGGGATTGTCCGCCAGGAGCTTGTTGAGGTCCGCGCCCTTCGCGTCGCCCACGATCGCCTTCCTCTTCGGGATGGCAATGGTGAGCATCCAGAGGTGCGCCCACGCCATGGCGAGCATGTACATGGCCTGCTGGAGCGGCGTGGCGTTCATGAAAAGGTGCATGAACTTGCCGCCGGCCATCTGGCCTTTCATCATCTCGATGACTTCGTCGAGTCTCGCCATGCCCTTGACCACCAGGTCGATGTACTTGTCTTCGACGACGCCCTTCGCCTTCTTGACCACGTCGTCCACGCGCTTCTTCCAGGCGTTATAGTTGAACTGCTCGGGGTTCATGAGGATTTTACGCATGGTGAGGTCCATGGACTGGATGCCGTTGGTGCCTTCCCATATCGGGAGGATCTTGGAATCCCTCATGTACTTCTCGACCGGGTAGTCCGCGCAGTAGCCGTAGCCGCCGTAGCACTGCACCGCCTCGGAGGTGATCTCCACGCCCTTGTCGGTGCATCCGGCCTTGCAGATCGGGGTGAGGAGCTCGACCAGGCCGTTCGCTTCTTTCTGCAGCTCGCCTTCCATGACGGTGGCCAGGTCGATGTTGTAGAACATGTAATAGGTGAGGAAGCGCTGTCCCTCGAGGTGCGACTTCATCCACAGCAGCATGCGGACCACGTCCGGGTGCTGGATGATCGGAACGAGCGGAGCTTCCGGGTTCAGCATCTGGGTGACGTGCGCGCCCTGGAGCCTGCCCTTGGTGTAAGCGATGGCGTGCATATAGGCTGCGGACGCGTTGCCCTGCCCCTGGATCGCGACGCCCATGCGCGCGTAGTTCATCATCTTGAACATGATCTTCATGCCCTGGCGCTCCTGGCCCAGCAGGTAGCCGATGCACTTGCCGTTGTCGCCGAACGCCAGCTGAGAGGTCGCCGAACCGGAAATGCCCATCTTGTGCTCGATGCCGGTGCAGGTGACGTCGTTGAACTCGCCGAGCGAGCCGTCTTTATTGACGAGATACTTGGGAACGATGAAAATCGAAATGCCCTTCGTGCCCTTGGGGTCGCCCTCGATGCGCGCGAGAACGGGGTGGATCATGTTCTTGTAGTAGTCGTTTTCGCCGGAGGAGATAAAAATCTTCTGGCCGGTGATCTTATAGGTGCCGTCGGCCTGTTTGACGGCCTTCGTCTTGAGGTTACCCACGTCTGAGCCGGCTTCGGGCTCGGTCAGACACATGGTGCCGCCCCACTCGCCGGTCATCATCTTGGGCATGTATTCGTGCTGCTGCTCCTTCGTGCCGAATGCCGCGATAAGCTCCATCGCGCCGTGCGAAAGCCCGGGATACATCCCCAGGGGATAGTTACCGGCGCACATGTATTCCATGACCGCCGCGTTGATCGCTACCGGCATACCGGATCCGCCGTGCTCGGGCTCGTCGGAAAGACCGAAAAGGCCGGCCTGGTAGTACGCGTCGATGACGGGCTTGTAGCAGGGAGGAATCGTAACCTTCTTCGTCTGCGGATCGTACTTGCATCCGCCTTCCTTGTCGCCCAGCGCGGCGGTCGGATAGATCTGCTCGACAGCGATCTGTTCGGCGAGGTCGAGAGTGGCTTCGAAGGTGTCCTTGTCGAAATCGGCGAACTTGGAATACTGGCTCAGCTTTTCCGCTTCCAGGGCTTCGAAAAGCACGAAACGCACGTCCCGAGAATCAACCAATGGATTTAAGGCCATGATAACCTCCTGCAAGTTTTATTTAATAATTCATTGAATAGAAAGCCAGGGAATCCGCATCCACACTTTCGGGCACGATTGCCCATTAAACATTGACAATATTCTTATCTTTAAATAAGAATCCCCGCAACTGCGCATTCCTGCGGCGAACGGCATTTGCCCTGTTCGCCTGGTGAAACTGTAAAAACACGGTCATAGATGTCAACATGAATTCATTCTTTTTTGTATATTTTAGGCATTTTTTAAGGCATCAATCATCATTTTGAAGGTTAAAATATATTCAATATTGTATAATCATAATTTTTAAAAATGCAATGCGCCGTGCGGGGGCTCGGCCGAACCGCGACGTGAAGAATCGCCCGGGCGGCCGCAACGCTCATCGACATGAATGGAGAGGTCCATGAAGCACGACAAGTACTGGATGGCGCTGGAACAGGTGAAGGGGGTGGGCCCGGCCGCGATGCGCGAGATCTACGACGCGCTGAAAGGTCCGGGGCTCTCCATCGTTGACCTCTTCTCACTCAGCCCGGAGGAGATGCGCGCCGAGCTCTCCCTCCGCGATCCGATCGCCTCGGCAATCGATGCCGCGCGCGGGAGGCTTCCGCTCGTCGAGGACGAGTATTTCACGCTCATCGACGCCGGGATCGAGATCGTCCTCTTCTTCGAGGAGAGCTATCCCGAACGCCTGGCGCGCCTGCTTAAAAACGAGGCGCCCTCGATGCTGTACGTGTACGGAAACCGCTCTCTTCTGAGGGAAAAGGGCGCGGCCGTGCTCGGCGAGAAGAGTATAAGCGAAAAGGGCGAACTGGTCACCTATCGCGCGGCACAGGAGCTGGTACGCCATCGCATAACCGTCATCAGCGGCCTCGCCCGCGGCACCGACATGATCGCGCACCGCGTGGCACTCGAAAGCGGCGGAGAAACCATAGGCGTTTTACCGTACGGGTTCTCCCAGCTCAAGATGCCCGATTCGCTCAAGGAAGTGTACAATCCCGACTCCATGCTCCTCGTGTCGGCCTTCGGCTTCCCGGCCGAATATTCCACGTTCAACGCCTTCCGGCGCAACAGGCTCGCCTGTGCGCTGTCAAAGGCCGTGTACATCGTGGAATCCCCCGCCGAGGGAGGCATATTCGAAGCGGCCAAATCGGCGAAAACGCTCGGGATACCGCTCTATACCACCGAGTACGCGGAATACCCCGGGACGGCCGCGGGAAATCCCGCGCTCATGCGCGATCTCGGCGCGCAGGCGGTGCGCGGGCGTCTCGTCAACAACGCGCTCTCACCCAACCTCGACCGGCTCATCGCCGACGTCAAGTTCGGGGACTGAACGAATCAAAAAGGGCGCGCCAGAACGGCACGCCCCGTAACGGACAAAACCGATGTGCGCCTACTTTACGACATCGGGGAAGAAGAGCGGTGATCCGTATTTCGCGATACCGTATTTTTTGATGAGCTTCTGCGCCTCTGCCGACACCATGAAGTCCGCGAACGCCTTCGCCCCGGCCACGTTCACCTTCGGCCATTTCACCTCGTTCACCTCGATCACATGGTATATGTTCAGGAGGTCTTTGTCTCCTTCGCGGAGAATGACGAGCGCAAGCCCCTTCTTCATGGAGAGATAGGTCCCGCGGTCGCTCAGGGTATAGCCGGCTTTTTCCGATGCCACGGAGAGCGTCTGCCCCATGCCGAGACCCGTTTCATGAAACCACTTCGCGCCCTTCGGGTCCGTCTCCGCCGATTTCCAGAGTTTCATCTCCTTCGCGTGCGTTCCCGAATTGTCCGCGCGCGAGATATACAGCGATCCGGACGACGCTATTTTCTTCAGCGCGTCGACGACGGATCCCGCCCTGTTTATTCCGGCCGGGTCCTTCTTCGGCCCGACGATGACGAAGTCGTTGTGCATGACGATGCGCCTGTTCTTCCCGAATCCCGCGTCCATGAACTTTTTCTCGGCGTCCGGCGAGTGCACCAGCAGCACGTCGGCCTCGCCGCGCTCGCCCATGGCCATCGCCTGGCCGGAGCCCACGCCTATGGGCTTCACGAAATAGCCGGTTTTCTTCTGAAAAAGCGGCAGGAGCTCGTCGAGCAGACCCGAATCGAGGGTGCTCGTCGTCGTGGCCAGAATTACTTCCTTTTCTTTTCCCTTCTCGGCCGCCCCCAGCGCCATACCCGTCGCGAGCACCGTCACGACGGCACAAAGGGCGAATCTCTTGAATGAAGCCTTCATGAATACCTCCTGATCGGTAATCCCGATATCATTGGACTTTTTGCCTGACAGGCAAGAATGCATCGCGAGGAGACCGTGGGCCGGCGTGGCGATTCCGGAAAGCATAATAATGAAAACACTCACCTATCGGCCTCTACCCCGGAACGAGGAGTCGCAACCCCCCGTTCTCCAGCCCGAGCGCTTCTCGCGATAACACTCAGTAAAGCAACAGGTCTATTGGTACACGCGGCCGCGAAGCCGCGTCACGGCACACATTTTATAGGGCAACACGCCGCGAATACGCCGGCCGGGAGCCGCCGTTCACCGTAACGATCGAAAGCGAAAATCCCGCGAGCGGCGGATCAGTCTACCGCCAGCATCACATTGGACGCCTTAACGACGGCGTAGACGTCCTTACCCTGCGCGAGACCGAGCGAATCGGCGGAGGCCTTCGTAATTATCGATACGATTTCCGTACCCCCCGGGAGCTCGACCACGACTTCCGTATTAACGGCGCCATGGGTCAACTTCTTCACCTTGCCCTTGATCATGTTACGCGCGCTTATCTTCATCACATCGCCTCCTCTGCATATCGTTCATGAATAGTGACAATATGATACGCACGCGCACGTTAAAAATCAACATTCTTTCGAGATGCCTCAAGAGTCCAGTTTGAACCGTATGGGCAGCCTGATCCGGCATCGCATGGGGACGCGCTCCTTCGTGAGGGCGGGCCGGAAGCTGATGTTCCGCGCCCAGGCGATCACCGCCGCGTCGAACTCGCGCCCGAGCGGGCGGACGATGCGCCCGAAGACCACCGTGCCCGACTCGTCGATCCCGAGCTCTATGACCACCACGCCCTCAATGCCCGCCTTGCGCATGGATTCGGGATAGCGCGGCAGCCGGCCGAACACCGGCCGCGGCGGCAGCGCCGAGTCCGACAGCGCCTCGTAGCTCCCGTCCTCGGAGCCGAACTCCTGCGGTTTCTCCTCGGGAAGCTTCACCTCCGGGGCGGCCGCGTCCGAAACCGCTATGTCCGCCTGGGTATCCAGGCGCGAAAGCCGCAGCTCCACCATCTCGAAGGTCTCGAACGCGGCAAAGTCCCTGGTCTCGAACGTCTCTCTCCAGCGCACCGCGAAGAGCAAGGCAAAGAGCACCGCGAACGACACCAGCGACCACAACAGAGGCGGCCTCAGGCGCACGTAGCGGACGATTCTCCCGGGAAGGGCAAGCACCGCGCTCATCGCGTCCCCTTCCGCGAAAGAAGGACGATGTTGTACACACCCGCCTCCCGGAGCGTCTCCATCGCCTCGTTCACCCGCCGGTACGGCAGGGCCGCGTCCGCCCCGATCATCGCCCGCACGTCCGGGTTGTCCGCCGCGCGATACTTCGCCGCGCGGTACAGCGCCTCGCGGTCCATCAGTTCGCCCCGCACATAACAGTCACCGCGCGCGTCGAGCCAGACATGGAAGTATTTGCTCGAACCGCCCTCGGTCGCGTTCGCCTCGGGCAGCGCCACCGGGACGTTCCGCTCCATGTCGATCGTGCTCGTAAGGATGAAAAAGACCAGGAGGATGAAGGCGATGTCCGCCATCGACGGCAGCGGCACGATCCCCTTCGGCTTCTGACGGCGTTCGATCAGCATGCGCCGCTCACTCCATCCGCAGCGAGAGCTTCGTCACCCCCGCGCCCTTCACCGCGTCGATCGCCGCCACCGCCGTCCCGTAGGGCAGCTCTCCCGAAAGCTTCAGGAGCACCACCAGGGCGGGCTTTTCGCCGCGCTTCTCCGCGAGCAGCCGCCCGATCTCACCCATCTGTGCGCGCTTCCCGTCGAGCGTCGCCGCGCCGTCCCTCCGCACCGCGACCGTCACCACGTCGCCCGGGGAGACCACCGTCGCCGGCTTCGTCGTGTCCGGAAGCGACAGGTGCAGCCCGTCTTTCAGCAGAAAGATCGAGGTCACCAGGAAAAAGATGATGAGCAGAAACGCCACGTCCGACATCGACGCGATCGTGATCTCCCCCGTCGGCTTCGCGCTACGCTTTATCCGCACCATTCTCCCGTACCAGCTTCTCCACGATGTCCGAGGCCAGCCGCTCGATCTCCGCCACGAACGACTCCACCCGGTGCACGAAATAATTGTAGAACGCCAGAAGCGGTATCGCCACGATCAGCCCCGCCTCCGTCGTCACCAGCGCCTCGTAGATGCCCCCCGCCACCAGGCGCGCGCTCACCTGGTCCGCCGCCGCGATGCTCTGAAACGCCGAGATCATCCCCGACACCGTCCCCAGGAAGCCCAAAAGCGGCGCGATGTTCCCGATCGCCGAGAGGATGTTGAGCCCCTTCTCCAGCGCCGCGACCTCGATCGCCCCGCCCGCTCCGATCGCCTTCTCCACGTGGTCCAGGCCCAGTTTCCGCAGCTTCAGCCCCTTCCCCAGCACCCGCGCGATCACCAGGTTCCGCTCCCGGCACAGCCGCTCGACCTCCTCCACCGTCCCGCCGCCGATCATCGCCTCGAGCTCCTCGATGAACTCGCGCGGATTCAGCTTCATCCTCCGGTAATAGAGGAACCGCTCGATCACGAACCCCATACCCACCGCCGCAAGCACCAATATCGGCCACATGAACGCACCGCCCCGCACGAACCACTCGTACAGCGAGATGCTCGACGC
>CAZVEG010000098.1:0-13394 GCA_964625625.1 uncultured Leptospirales bacterium
CGCCCACACCCTCGAGCTTCGCCAGCGATTCCTTCCGGGTCCACAGGCGGAAAAACGCCGCCGATGGATCGGGCGCCCCTTCGACCGTGCGGTATTCATCTTCCGAAAAGTATTTCCGCGCGACGGCGAGCGGGGCTTTCCGAAGCCTTTCGATATCTATGCCGACCGGAACGGACGCGGAGAGGAGGAGCGCCGCCGCGCCCGGCGTATGGGCGATGCTCGCGCGGTATCGAACGCGCGTTCCGTTGACGGCAAAGCTTCCATCGGGGGCATGCGCCGTCTCGATCGACGTCGCGGGCAGACCGTCCAGCACACCGCATATCGTTTTGACGAGCAGGCGCGAGGCGAGGTACTGCGCGCGCGCACCCGGATTCCGAAGCGATCCGAAACGGGCGCGTTCGCCGTCGGCAAGCACCGGCGCAACACGTCCTTCCAGCATGCCTGAATCGCGCGTGCTGAAGCGGCACACGGCCGCAAGGGCGAACACTCCGTCCGCCAGGGGGGCGCGGATGCCACGGAGCTCGTTGATGTGTATGGTGCGAAGCGCGGTCATGGCACCATGATTATCCCGATCGACGGGCAAGTCAAGATCGTAATAACCCGGAAGCCCCGACGCGGAGCGATCACCGGCCCCGAAAATCCCTTGACATCCCGGTGACAGATCCGATAGCGTATCGGCGCCGGCATAAAAGTCGGCAGGAGGAAGCGGGTGAAAATCCCGCGCTGTCCCGCAACTGTAATTCCGCATCCGTGCGGATGAGCCAGGAACTCCTTTTACTGGATATCCTCGAGGAACGGGAACCGGTGAGCTGTTCGGCCGCAAGGGCCGTCCGCCCCCGATCAAACCGGCGCGCCCCGAGCGCGCTTTTTTATTTGTCCGGGAAGAAGGCCCCCACGCTTCACTCACACGACCCCTCCGTAGATTATCCATGTTCTTCGCACGGATGGCGGACGGGGCGCCGAATGAAAAGCCCCCTCGCCTCCGGAGAATACCATCTACTCGGAGGAGTACATGTACGTACTGAAAAAGATTCACCGCATTATTGCTCTCGCCCTGCTCTGCGCGTCGACGACGTGGGCGCAGGAGACGCCCGCCGGCGAAACGGCGCCGGAGGGAAAGGCAGTCATCGGCGAAGTGGTGGTCACCGCCACGAAGTCGAACATCAACAAACGCGAGACGGGCGCCTCGGTGACGATCATCACCGAGAAGGAAATCGAAGAGCGCGGCAAGGCGAACGTCATCGATCTCCTGAAAGACGTTCCGGGCCTCACGATCGTCCGCGAGGCCGATTTCGGCGGGAAGGCGAACGTCTTCATCCGCGGCGCCAAGTCCGGAAACACGCTCATCCTCATCGACGGCGTGGAGTCGAACGATCCCTCGGCCATCGACCGCTCGTTCGATTTCGCGAACCTGACCGCGGACAACGTGGAGCGCATCGAGGTGCTGCGCGGACCGCAGAGTTTATTGTACGGCTCGGACGCGACGGGCGGGGTGATCAACATCATCACCAAGCGCGGAAAGGGGAAGCCGGGCTTTACCGTAAAGGCCGAGGCCGGATCCTACTCCACCTTCCGCGAATCGGTTTCGGTGAACGGGGGAAGCGACGACGCGTATTATTCCTTCGCTGTCGCGCGCACCGACTCGAAGGGCTTTTCGCAGTCCGAAAAGGCCCCCGGTTCGGCAACCGACCCGGAGAAGGACGGCTACTACAACACCACGCTTTCGAGCCGGCTGGGCGCGCGGGTGCTCGGCGACGCCTGGCTGGACTTCGCGCTCCGCTACACCGACGCGAAGGCCGATCTGGACGACGGCGGCTTCACCGATGATCCCAATTACCGCGCGTACACAAAAAACCTTGCGGCCAGGGCATCGTTCGATCAGCCGCTTAGCGAATGGTGGAGCCACACTCTGAGCGTGACGTACCTTGACACGCTGCGGCGCTACAAGGACCGCGCTCACGACGGCGTGGCAGAGGATGTCAACAGCTGGTACCAGGGGAACCAGAAGAAGGCCGAGTGGCGAAATATCTTTACCATGGGTTCTCTTAACAAAATCATCGCAGGCGCTGAATACCGGATGGACGAGGTGTCACTGTACGACAACTCGGACTATGGATTCGGATACAGCACGAGCGAGATGAACGCCAGAAGAGTCGACAGCCGGGGCGCCTACCTGGTGGACCACCTGCGCCTCTTCGAACGCTGGTTCACCACCGCCGGCGCGCGCGTGGACGATCACCAGGAGTTCGGTTCGCATATCACGTGGCAGGCCAACAGCTCGTTCATTATGCCCGTCACCCATACGCGCCTCAAGGCGCTCTACGGCACCGGCTTCAAGTCACCGTCCATCTCGCAGCTTTACGACCCCACGTATGGCAACGAGGATCTTGATCCCGAGCGGAGCACAGGCTGGGAAGCCGGGATCGAGCAGCCCTTTGCGGGCGATACGCTGGTTATCGAAGTCACCTGCTTCAATTCAAAGTACGAGGACATGTTCGGATCGAGTGGAATGCAGACCGTCAATATCGGCCGCGTAACGGTGAAGGGTGTTGAGTCGGCCCTTACGGTGAAGCCGTGTAAAACCCTCTCGCTCGTCGCGAGCTTCACTTACCTTGACACGGAGAACAAGGAAACCGGCGAGGAGCTTCCCCGGCGGCCGAAGTATCAGGCCGGAGCCAACCTGAACTGGGCCTTCCTGCCCGGCGGGAATCTCAACCTCTCGTACACCTACGGCGGCAAACGCGATGACGTATGGTTTGACGCCATGTTTACTCAGTACGACGTGACGCTCGACGACTACCATCGGCTGGACCTGTACGCCTCGTACTGGATCATGAAGAACATCCAGGCGTTCGGGCGCGTCGAAAACCTCACCGACGCGGACTACCAGAACGTGGCGGGCTACCGGACCGCCGGGCGCTCGTTCTACGCGGGCGCGAAGGCGACGATGTAGCATATACCCGATATGGTTGCGGATGGTGCGGTGAAAGCGCGGATGGATATCCGCGCCATGCACGCCATCCGTGCCATCCGCGCCGTATCCGCGCCTTCACCGCATCTCCACTATCCCGCCGATGTCCATGATGTGGAAGCGCGATGCGTCCAGGCCCCGCTCGCTAATTTTTCGGCGAAGATCGAGCGCGGGATAGCCGGGCGGCTCGTCGCCGAGGTGGAAGGTCCCCCACTGGGTCGGGATGAAGTGCCGCGCGCCCAGGTCTGCGAAGGCGTCGAGCGCCTCGCCGGCGTTCATGTGCGCGTAGTGCATGAACCAGCGTGGATGGTAGGCGGTGACGGGCATGAGCACGTAATCGATCCCCGGCCAGCGGCGTCCGATCTCTCGATAGCCGATAAAGTAGCCGCTGTCGCCCGCGAAGTAAACTTTACGCCCGGGGGTGATGATGAGGAAACTCGCCCACAGCGTGGTGTTGCGCCCCTGCCCTATGCGGAGCGACCAGTGCTGCATGGGAAGGCACACCATCTTCTTCCCGCCGCCGAGGTCGCGCTCCTCCCACCAGTCCATCTCCACGACGTCTTTCTTTCCGAGCGAACGGATGAATTCCCCGAGCCCCTTCGGCACGAAGAAGCGCGCGTCATCGCGGAGCTCCCGTACGCTGGCGACATCCAGGTGGTCATAGTGGTTGTGCGAGATGATGACGTTGAGCTTCCCGCCAAGGCCGTTCACCTCGCGCGCGCTCATGCCCGGCGGAGTCTTCCGCGCCGGAAGAAGCGCCCGCTTCGAGAAGACCGGGTCGGTCAGCCAGTACTCGCCGCCGGTGCGAATGAGAAAGCTCGCGTGCCCCACCCAGAGGATGAAGTCTTCCCCGTTGAGGGCGGCGATTCTCCGCGACGCGCCGTTCTGGATCGCCGGAAGATGCTTCCTTTCTTCATCGGTATACTCCGCTTTTCTGGAGAGACGCCATTTGATCATGCGCGAAAAACCGGCGTGCTCCATGGGCATCCACGGATTCAGAAAGCGCCCGTTTGCGGAGTTCGGCCCATACAGCCCGGAAGGCTCGATCCCGAGCACGCGGCCCCTCCACGCCGCTTCGTCGAATTCCTCCGCGGCGAGCGGACAGGGCGGGACCGACATGACAATCACCGAGAGAAGCGAAATGCAAAGAAACCTTGCTGCAGACATGTTCTGAGCGCCCTCCCCTGACAGAATCATCGCGCAATGAAATCACCCGGCAGTCCAGCCGTCATGCGCGGAAAAATCCTTCGCATGAATCACCGTTGCGTGAGGTTTATTCCAGATTGTAATAAAAATTAAAAAATTGTACGGGATATTGTCACCATTGCGTTCAATTATCCACATAAAGAGAATGCATCCGTTCGCGATGGAGAAAGCGCACGATGGTCTTTTTCTGCATATTTTTTCCACGCAATGGAACATTTTATTAAAGGCCTTTTCGTTATTTTTATTTGACAAAGCATATCAAAAAAAGATACAAAGGCGAATTGCGCCATGAACTGGGTCATCTATTCGAAATTCGCGGTGCTGATCGGATTCAGCATGTTCCTGGGCTTCCTCTCGGCCATTCCCGTCGGCGCCGTTCAGGTCGACGTCGCCAAGAAGGCCATCAATGGACACCTCCTTCCCGCGCTGGCCGTGGCGGCGGGGTCGGTGACGTCGGACTTCATTTACGGCACGCTCACCCTCTTCGGCATCGGCCATTTCCTCGTCCTCAAGCAATCGCAGATCATCATCTACTCGCTCGGCATACTGGTGCTTTCATTTCTATTATATCGTTCCTACCAGGAATACCGCCACGTGTGCCACCCGGAAGACTCTCCGCTCGTTTACAAAAAGCGCTTCTCCTTTCTGACGGGCTTCAGCATCGCGATAACCAATCCCGGTATTATAATATGGTGGATAATCGGATTCAAGCTCTTCATCGACCTTTCGGTGTTCACCGAGATCACTCCTTCAATCAAGCTGCTTTTCATTCTGGGGGGATGCGCCGGCCTGGGCGGATACCTCATCTTCATCGCGCATATACTTCACCGCATGGGCAAGGCCTTCCCGGAGAAGTACATCAACCGCATGCAGGTCGGGCTGATGGTGCTGCTGGTGGTGCTCATCGGCTATTTCGGCTGGCAGCTCTTCTCGATCGCGTTCAACTACACGCAGCCGGTGCTGTCGAAATTCTAGGCCAGTTCTTTACCAGGCTTACGGGCCGTTTCATATCCGGGATACCGGCTACGCGCCGCTGAACAGTCCCGGCGCGCACTCCACGGCCGCCCGCTCCCCCGCCATCACCGACTCGATCTTGCCGAAGAACAAAGGAAACTCGGCGCCCAGGTAGAAGCGCGACGCGAGCGCCCGACCGTAGTAAAACGATTTCCCGGCGTCCTCCCCCGCTCCGGCGGGAATGCCGGCCACGTCTCCGCCGAGCCTTTCGGTCACCCTGGCGAGGCCCCACAGGTGCATCCACGCGAGACTCGCCATGAAGAAGGCCTGCTGCAGCACGGTGGCGTCGGCGTACACCTGCATGAGGTCGCGCGACTCGTAGCGCGCCTTCATCTCCGCGACGGCGCCGTCGAGCGCCGTGACGGCCCGCTCCACGATCGACACGTACCGCTCCTCGACGCGGGTGCGGCACTCGCCGACAGTGCGAATAACGCGCTCTCTCCACAGGCCGTACATCCTCTGCCCCGGATCGAGCAGCATCTTGCGCATGACCAGGTCGAGCGACTGTATGGCGTTTGTACCCTCCCAGATGGGCGTGATGCGCACGTCGCGGTAAAGCTGTTCCACGGCGTAGTCCGCGCAGAAGCCATAGCCGCCATGCACCTGCACGGCCTCGGATGTGACCAGCACCCCGGTATCGGTGCATCCCGCCTTGCAGATGGGGATGAGGAAATCGACGAGCGAACCGGCCTCCGCGGCCTCGCTTCCCGTCGCGTGCCGCGCGGTGTCGATCTGCAACGCCGTATAATAGGCGAGCATCCGCATTCCCTCCACGTACGAGCGCATGCGAAGCAGCATCCGCCGCACGTCCGGGTGACGGATGATGGGTACCTGCCCCTTCGCGGAGGGATCGGCCGGGTCGGAGCCCTGCAGACGCTCGCGGGCGTAGGCGAGCGCGTGGAGGTAGGCCGATGAGCCCACCGCGAGGCCCTGACGGGCCACGGCCAGGCGCGCCTCGTTGATCATGTGAAACATCATGCGCATCCCCTCACGCTCTTTGCCGAGCAGATGCCCGACACAGCCGCCGTTCTCTCCGAAGCTCATGGCGCAGGTGGCCGAGCCGTGCAGACCCATCTTGTGTTCGATCCCCGTGCAGACCACGTCGTTCAGCGGACCGAAGCTCCCGTCCGCGCGCACCGGGTACTTGGGGACGATGAAGAGCGATATGCCCTTCGTCCCCGCCGGATCGCCCTCGATGCGTGCGAGCACGAAATGTATGATGTTTTCATAGATGTCGCCGTCGCCGCTCGAGATGAACGTCTTCTGTCCGCTGATGCGGAAGCTTCCGTCGGGAAGGCGCGTCGCCCTGGTGCGGAGAGCCCCGACGTCGCTGCCGGCGCCCGGCTCGGTGAGGCACATGGTGCCGCCCCAGCGGCCGGAGAGGATGTTGTCCAGGTAGAGCGAGCGCTGCCCGTCGGTACCGAAGTTGCGCAGCAGGGTGGCGTTACCGTGCCCCAGGATGGGATAGGTGAAAAATGAAAGGCTTGCCGCGGTGAAGATCTCGTTGCACGAGAAGGCGATCGTCTCTGGCATTCCCATCCCGCCCTCGTCGTGTGAATCGGCTATGCGCAGGAAACCGGCGTCGTAATACGCCTCGAGCGCCTTCCTCATTCCCGCGGGGATACGCACCTCTTTCGTAACGGGATCGTAACGGACACCGGCGCGGTCGGCCTCGCGGTTGGCATCGTAGAGGATGTCCGTGGAGATACGCGCGGCAAGCTTCAGTGATTCCTCGCAATCGGCGCGGGAGAGCCCCGCGAAAGCCGGGAAGCGACCGAGCTTCTCCATGTCAAACATCTCGAAGAGGACGAAATGAATATCACGCATGTCGATGAAACGATTCGAGGCCATCTCTCACTCCTGGCACATTCGGATTAAACGGGCATACGTCCGCGCGGGACGGAATCCAGTATAGCAAAACATTCAACGGGCCACAGGATTATTTGCACGATACGGACGGCCGCGGCGCTGGGAAAGATTGCAGACCGCCGCCGCATTGACAAGTCAAATTTTATTATACAGCGGCTAAAAAGTGAGGGGATGAAATGTTTCCATACCGGACCATGCAGGCGCGCCCTCACCGTCAGGAGTGCTCGGACCGGAGCACAAGGGGCCGCAAGCCCTTGTCCCGGGCCATGGGGCCGGTGGGCGGCTATCCCGGCACAAGGCCCGCCGGACGCGATCGGTTCGCGACCGCCGAGCCCGGAATGTTCGAGGAATCACGCGTGCCGGTGAATCTTCGCCCTGCTTCTCAGCGGAACGGTGAGCTGCATGAACAGTTTAATGATGGAATAGTAGATCAGCAGCACGAGATTCCGCATATCCCACGCGGGGCTCTTCATCTTTAAATGCCGCAAACCGAAAATCATGAGGTCCGCGACCTTCACGGGGCAGCCTTTGATATGGACGACCTTCCCGGCCTCCAGCTTCCCCTCCACACCGGCGCAGGTGCCGACCATGATCACGGGCTCTCCCGGATGCACCACGTCCCCTTTGTAATAGCCCATCACGATGGCGCCCTTCTTCGCGTTTTTCAGATTGCCCTCGTAACGCCGGTCGGCCGTTCCCATCACGCCCTTGATCGAGCAGATGCAGCCGCCATAGCAGATGTTGCCGGTGTTTTTATTGGCCCCTTCGTAAAAGCGAATGGGGGTATCGAGCTTCTGGAGGTCCTGAAACGGGGAATCGACCCCCTTCATCCGCGCGGCGAGCTCCTCCCAGCCGACGTCGCCGGTTATGACGATATCGTTCATGTCGAGGGAGCCGTAGCCGCGGTCGCGCGCCTCGCGCAGGTAGATCACCGATGCCGGCTCGTAGTTCATTATCTTCGCGGCCACCACGTCGGCGGCCAGCGGGTCGTTCGAGATCATGATGGCGCCCAGGTGGTGCGGGAACGGGCTCGATTCGAAGCCGCGCCCCACGGTGATGGCGTCGGTTACCACAAGGTCGGGAAAGCCCGGCTCGAGCAGGTCAACGATCTTCTCGTGCAGGCGATCGTCGTGATAGAGAAAGCGTTCTTTGTGAGAGAGGATTCCAATGTTGAGCTTCAAAGCGTTGGTGATGTCCACCACGATATGGAACTTGAGTTTGGGCATCCATATCTTGTACTCCGCCTCGTACAGGGACTTGGCCATGAGCATGGTCTTGTGCCACTTGGCTTTTTTCAGCGTGACGGTGCGAAGCTCCTCCTCGTTGAGGTCCACCAGCGGCACGTTGAGCCTTTTCGACAATTTGTCGTAGTCCGACTCGGCGAAGAAGAGCCGCGTGGGCAGGCCGATACCGCCGGATTCTCCGATGGTGATGTTTCCGTCGGCCCCGTACGATTCGCGGAGCACATTGACCATCGCTTCGGTCACGTTACGGTTCGTGTACGAATCGAAAATGTATTGCTTGTTGGCGGTCACCACGTTCGGCTTTATGAGGATTCTGCCTTTCGGCTTTTCCCCGAGCTCCTCCATCGCCTCCTTTATGATGCCCTGAATCAGCTTCGGATTGTATTCGTCGCATCTGCGGAGTATCACCTTTCTTTTGCGCATGGCCGTCCCCCTCGCGGTGAAAATAAAGGTAACAAGCGTTACTTTAACGTACTGTATCCCGTACGCCGGCGTTGTCAATATAAAATAGCACACATCAACAGCGGCGGCACTCCTCGACCGGAGAATTACACTTGAACAAAAAGCGGCCCGGCGTTATCCTAACGCTGAATCGGATTTCAACCGGAAAGCGATAGCGAACCATCATGCCGAAAATACCAGCGCCCCCCGAGGTGGTCAGCTCCATCAGGGAAAATATCATCATGGAGGCCGCCGCCCTCATCAACGAGGTGGGCTATTCCGATTTCAGCATGCGCCGGCTCGGCTCGCGTCTCGGCGTGGCCGCGAAAACCATTTACAACTACTTCACCGACAAGGACGAGCTTTACCTTTTGATCGTCACGAAGGGATTCGAAATACTGTTCTATCGCTTTCAGGAGGCGTATTCATCGGCGGACGATCCCTTCGCGCGCCTGCGCGCCATGGCGCGCGCGTATATCGACTACGGCATCGAAAACCCGCACCTGTACTCCATCATGTTCAGCATGGGCACGCCGAAATACGCTGACTACGTCGGGACGCGGCACGAGAAACTCGCCGAATCCCAGAACCTGACGGCACTGCGTTCGGCCGAGCTCGCGGAGCGGGTGCTGCGGGAGATCGCGAACCGCGGCCCCGGGACCGGCGCGGAGGACGCCAACTACCGGCTGATGTACGTCTGGAGCACGCTGCACGGCATCGTGTCGCTGTCGCTCAGCAGGGTCACGCTCGAGGTAGGGGATTTTTCACGATACATCGACAGGATGATTGACGACACCCTTGAATGCTATAGAACGGAGGGTGACAGGCCGTCCCGAACGACGCCGTGAGCGGGGAATAGCGTTTCAGCCCGGCATGATGGTGATGCGGCACCCCGGCGGAACAGGGACTTTAACACACCACCCGCATGCCGCGCGGCTCCAATTCGGTCGTCTGGAAGCTTTTCACAGCCTCGCCTCTTCGCAAGCCGGAAGCGCCGAACCTGCACACACCCGGTCCCGATCCGGGAACATCCGCCGGGAAGGCAATACCCGATCCTCGCTATTTCTGGCGTGCGATAAGGTATAACGAGCACCATATTACCCGACTGGAAGAAAACATTGAAACCGTCATCCGAAATATTAAGCTATATATTTTATTCGTTGACTTTTCAGGATGACCTTATATTTTGTGTTACACACCATACACAATATTTTATAAAGTCTGGAATAGTCACGATTGCAATTGATCATGTTTCGGTCAGTCGCCGGTTTAAGCTATCGCGATTCCAGCGCATCTGGAGAGCATGTTTGCGAAACACATCGGAATTTCTCAGAGTAGCGATTTCAGGTGTCGAGGAAACTCCATGCAGGATAATGCCGGATATACACTCTGATACAACTGGCGGTTGCCCGTGAAAAGACTTATAGTGTCTGCTCTATACACCTACAACAAACGAATCCCAGGCTACGATGGTCCTGGGAAACGAGGCCGTTCCGAAGTATGAGCAAATCGGTATAGCGATGGTGCAGGGCCCTGAAAATAATTATACGGAGATCCTGGAAGGAGTCAGGAAGAAAGCAATCTCGGCCGGCGGGAATGTAGTTATTTTCAAAGAAAAGAAAATTTCAGGCTTCTATGTGGCAGGCACGACAGCGGGCGTATTGTTTGATTATAGATTCATCATTGGAAGAATTAAAGGAGAAGATTTATAGACACCTTTCCCCTGCAGGAGGATTTACATACCTGTACGTATCGTATACCGTTACCGGCTTGTAATATAATTCAATAGGGAAGGAGAATGTGAATGAAGAAGCTTCTTGTTTTTCTCGCCTTTGCCGTGATGTTTACAGGATGCACCGGTAAAATAGTTATCAAGCACGACGATTTTAAGAATGCCGATGTGATCAGCATGGATCTCAGGCACAGCCCGAAGGAATTCATGTGGGCCGCCTACGCGACAGCAGATTACATTCGGGAGATAGACAGCAAGGGCGCGAAGCCAACGGTCATAACCCTAGCTCTTCGCGCCTCGGGACAATCCCCCAACCTGGAGCCGAACGCCTTTGTAAAAGTGGATGACAAAAACTACGAAGTCGCGTTTTTAGAAAGAACCGGGGAAACGGAAACCGAAGTAAGTGTAAAGACCGACTCCGTAACGAACGAAGAAAAGGTAGTGACTTCTGATTCGGCGAAAATATTCAGGGCGAAGCTGCCGTTGACTGCCGAGATCGAGAAGAAGATCCTCGACTCGAACAAACTGGAAATCCGGATTTATCTCGGGAAATATCCGTCAACCTATGTCATGTCAAAGGACGATCTCGATAAAATAAAGAAGTTCCTTCTGGCAAAACCGGGAGATAAGAAAGCATAGCAATCAGGCGGGAAGGGAATAACTCTTCCCGCTTCCATATTTGCACGCCCTTCCTGCCATAAAACCTTGATTATATTTAATCCGACAGGCGCGTTCATGCATGAATAGATGCACCCCGGCGAGAGGTCCCTTTCCGGTTGGCGGCCACCGGTCAGGAAAAATACAATCCACTTCTCGACCCCCCTTCTCCACCACGAGTACCCACCAATACAAAAGGCCGCCCCGCACCCGCGGAACGGCCCCGTTATGAGACATGCGTATGTGTCGGCTACTCGAGCGGCGCCCCGGTGAAGACGGCGTCGGACGCCTTGACAGGGGAGGTCTCGCCGAAGAGGATGGCGTCGGCCCTGCCGAAGAACTTCGGGAACTCGGCGCCGAGGTAGAACTGCGACGAGAGCACCTTGCCCGAGTAATACGCGGCCTCGGCGTTGTCGTTCAGGAGCTTCTCGCGGTCCTCGCCTTTGGCGTCGCCCACCAGTGACTTCATCTTCGGAATGCAGAGCGTCAGGCTCCACAGGTGCATCCACGCCAGCGACATCATGAACATGGCCTGCTGGAGCGGCGTCGCGTTGGCAAAGATGTTGAGGAACCTGCCGCCCGCCATGTCGGCCTTGAGCGACTCGATGACCTCGTCGAGCCTGGCCATCCCCTTTTCGACTATGGTGATGTACCGGTCCTCGACGACGCCCTTCGCCTTCGCGACCGTTTCGGCCACTCGTTTCTTCCATACGGTGAAGTTGAACTGCTCCGGGTTCATGAGGATCTTGCGCATGGTGAGGTCCATGGACTGGATGCCGTTGGTGCCCTCGTAGATCGCGGTGATTTTCGCGTCGCGGAGATACCGCTCTACGGGATAGTCCGAGCAGTAGCCGTAACCGCCGTAGACCTGCACGGCCTCCGAGGTGACGTACAGGGCGCTGTCGGTGCAGCCCGCCTTGCAGATGGGGATGAGTATCTCAACCAGGCCCTGGGCCTCCTTCATCGCGTCGCCCTCGAGGACGTGCATGAGATTGATGTTGTGCGCCAGGCAGTAGACGAGCATCCTCATGCCCTCGACGTGGGACTTCATCCACAGAAGCATGCGCTTGACGTCGGGGTGCTGGCTGATGCTCACCTTCGGCGCGTCGGGGTTGAGCATCTGGGTTACGTGCACGCCCTGCACCCGGTTCTTCGCGTAGGTGACCGCGTGCATGTACGCGGTGGTGGAGAGCGCCAGGCCCTGCATGGCCACGCCCAGACGCGCCTCGTTCATCATCTGGAACATGATCTTCATGCCCTGCCGCTCCTTTCCGAGGAGCCAGCCGACGCAGTCGCCGTTGTCGCCGAACGAGAGCGAGCAGGTGGCCGAGGCGTGGATTCCCATCTTGTGCTCTATACCGGTGCAGACGACATCGTTGAATTTGCCGAGGCCGCCGTCGGGATTGACCCGGTACTTGGGCACCATGAATATCGATATGCCCTTGGTCCCGGGCGGGTCGCCCTCGATGCGCGCGAGCACCGGGTGGATGATGTTCGAATAAACGTCGTTGTCGCCGGAGGTTATGAATATCTTCTGCCCGGTTATTTTGAAGGTGCCGTCGTCCTGGCGCACCGCTTTCGTCTTCAGATTGCCGACGTCGCTTCCGGCGTCCGGCTCGGTGAGGCACATGGTGCCGCCCCATTCCCCGGAAAACATCTTCGGGATGAACAGCTTCTTGAGCTCATCGCTGCCGAAGCTCTGGATGAGCATCGCCGCCCCGTGCGCGAGACCGGGGTAGGTGGTAAAGGCCAGGCTCGCCGCGGTGAAGATCTCGCTGGCGGCCATGGCGACACAGGCGGGCATTCCCATCCCGCCGATCTCCGGGTCCTCGGGTATGGCGATGAAACCGGCCTCGTTATAGGCCTTGAGCGCCGGCTTGAAGCCCTCGGGCACGCTCACCTTCTTTGTCGCGGGATCGTACTTCACTCCCTGTTTCTCCGACTCGGCGCTGATGGGGTAGACCTGCTCCACGGCGATCTTCTCGGCCAGATCGATGACGTCCTCGAACATGGCGCGGTCGAAATCGGCGTATTTAGGCAGGGCGGTCAGTTTGTCGATCTCGAGCAATTCGAAGAGGGTGAAGCGGAGATCACGTGAATCGAGCAGCGGATTGAGTGCCATTGCGTCCTCCTGAATTAAATATGATTTTTTATGTCGGGCGATGCCCTGATCGGTCCGTGCCGGGCCTCCACGCCCGGGACGGGTATAAGCGGTTATTCCTGATTTCCAAAAATCCCATAAAAATGTTGATAAAAACTA
>CAZVEG010000099.1:0-13373 GCA_964625625.1 uncultured Leptospirales bacterium
GGCCAGGAGATGCTGTCCGCCTATCGCGAATTCTACGCTCTCCTGGGGGAGATCGACGAGCAGATGGAAGATGATCATTTCCGGACCGAATTCGAGGTCGCACGCTCAAGGCTTTTTTCGGCGGCCCAGTCTCTCACGGCGGCCATAGGCCGCGAGGACCCGGACTGGGTATACTGGCTGGAGCGGGGCGATGGTGAGCTCCTGGGCGACGTAACGGTGAAGGGGCAGCCGGTCGACGTCGCCGGGGTGATGGCGCGCGACGTGTCGGGCTCGTATGAGAGCGTGGTGTACGTTTCGGCGACGCTCGCGGTGAACGGAGATTTTTCGTATATCGCAGGGCGCCTTGGCTGTGATTCCTGCCGGTCGCTTCTTCTCCAGTCTCCGTTCGACTACCGGAAACAGGCCGTGCTGCTCCTCAACCGGGAGGAGGGCGGTCCCGACGGGGAATCGTTCGCGGGCGATGCCGCACGGCTGGCCGCGGAGATTATCGGGCACCTCAACGGCAACTGCCTCATGCTGTTTACCTCGTACAGGATGCTCGAGAGCGTGCGCGAGCGCCTTCTGGCGCTCGTCGACCATCCCGTGTTCGCGCAGGGCGAGTATCCCGCCTCGGAGGCGCTCGAGCGCTATCTGGAGAGCGGCGACGCGGTTCTGATGGGGACGCACTCCTTCTGGCAGGGGATCGATCTGCCGGGCGACCTGCTGCGCGGAGTGATAATGATGCGCCTTCCCTTCGCAGTTCCGGACAGGCCTCCGGTCCAGGCGAGAATGGAGCGCCTCGAGGAGCGGGGAGAGAATCCCTTTTACGCCTTCCAGGTGCCGGCCGCCGTGCTCCGTTTCAAACAGGGCTTCGGCAGGCTGATACGGGGCAGGGAGGACAGGGGGGTCGTCGCGGTGCTGGACTCCAGGATACTCTCGAAGGGTTACGGAAGGTTCTTCGTCAAGTCGCTCCCGGAATGCAGAGTGGTGCACACGATCGCGGAAATGAAGCGGGCCATAAACCCGCACTCGTGATCACCGCCGTGACCGGCCGCGAAGGGGAAGGCTTTAAAAATATACTTGCAAAATGGAAGTATATCTGTCAGTATTACGGTATGACAGGAAAAAAATCGGGTGCCGGTGCGGGTATTTCGCTTTCACGGCGTGAGCTCGACGAGGCCCTCTTCCAGGCGCTCCGCGCGGTCTACCGGTTCGAACGCTCAAAGGTGGAGCGCTTCGAACTATCGTTTGAGGAAATATACCTTCTTCAGTATCTGCGGCGCACTTCCGCGTCAAGAATGAGCGATATAGCGCACGAGATGGGAATTCCCGTCAGCACCGCCACGCGTCTTGTGGACAGGTTGTGTCGTATGCAACTCGTCGACCGGGGCAGGGGGGAGGCCGACGGGCGCGTGGTCCAGGTGAGGCTCAACGCGAACGGGGAAGCGGCGGTCTCCGCCGTGGAGCGACACAGCTTCGAGGTGATAAGCATGAACGTGGCCCGTTTCCCCGCCGGGGATGTGGCGGCGTTCGTGCGGACCGCGCAGTGTCTCGGCGATATTCTGGGGACAGGGCCCGTGCCGGCCGATAAGGCGGCGCCCGGAAAAAATAAAGCACGCGCGCACGGCGCGAAGGAGGATGGCGCATGAAAGATTTAAAAGGCAGGCTCGCCCTGGTGACGGGAGCGGCCATGGGGATGGGCAAGGACCTCTCTGCAAAGCTCTTGCTGGAGGGGTGTCGGGTGGCCCTCGTGGATGTCAACGCGAAGGAGCTCTCTCGCACGGAAGCGGAGCTTTCCCGCGCGGGGGAATGTAAAGCGTATACCTGCGATGTGTCCGACAGGAAGGCGGTCTACGCCCTGGCGAAAAGGGTCGCGAAGGAGATGGGGCCCGTGGCGATACTGGTCAACAACGCGGGGATCGTGCGCGCCAGAGAGCTTCTGGATCTCGACGACCAGGCCATCGAGAAAACGATCTCGATCAACCTGACGGCGCAGTTCTGGACCTGCAGGGCCTTCCTTCCGGCGATGGTGGAAAAAAAGGAAGGGCACGTGGTGAACGTGGCCTCCGCCGGCGGTATACTGGCGATACCGAACCTCACGGCGTATTGCGCGAGCAAGTTCGGAGTGGTAGGCTTTTCCGACGCACTGCGTCAGGAGATGCGAAAGCGAAAGCTCGGTGTCGGCGTCACCTATGTTTGTCCCAACACGGTGAATACCGGCATGTTCGAGGGCTCGAAGATGGTGGCGGGAACGAAGATGCTGAGCTCCGACGAAGTCACTGCCAGGATAGTAAAGGCGATCAAAAACAACACCGCGATGGTGGCGGTGCCGAACGTATCGGTGAAGTTCCTTACACCGCTTACCAAGCTCCTGCTTCCGATAAAGGCAATGGACTGGCTGAACGCGACGCTTGGAATGGACACGTGCAACGATTCCTGGAAGGGGCGCTCTTGCTGAAATAAGGAGAAATAATAAATGAAAGCGATAAAATGGATTCTGATCCCTCTGGGGGTTATTCTCGTGTGTAATGTCGTGTTGACCGGCATCAACATACTCCAGAAAGGAGGAGCTTACGGGGGCGCGAGCATGGAGGACATCCTCGGCATGCCACCCGAAAAGGCGAGTGCGGCCGACATAGGCAGGCTGGACAAGGCGGCGGTGTTCCAGCTCTTCTATGCCGCGGACGCGCCGTCATTTGCCGCGATGAGGGGGGAATACCGTGCCCGGACACTCCCCGTGGGGATCATGGCGGCGGGCGCCGATTTCTTTACCCACCACTTTTTCGGCCCGGGACACTGGGAGGGGAAGGCCTTTTTCCCTTTTGAGGACGATAAAGGCTGGGGATATAACCTTTTTAAACTGAAGGGCCCTGATGGGAAAGAAAGCCTTGCGCGAACAAGAAAGATGAATACCTTCGTCGGGCCGTCGCTCATCGACGGCAAGCCGTCGTTCCACCTGGACTACAGCCCTTATAACGGCGGTGCCGTGCGTTCGATGCGCGACGAGGTTCGCAGGATCAACGACCGGCTGTATCTCGGGATGGGGCACATGGCCCTGGGGGGAGGACCGATAAACCCGGCCCCCTTCCTTCTGGTGGGCCCGCCGGAAAAATGGATTGGGCTTGACAGCGGAAAATAATTTATGAATAGTGTTCATATAATTAATACTATTCATTGATTATACGGTTAAGGGAGCGGACAATGGCGAGCAGGTACAGGGGATATACGGGCAGGCTGTTGCAGGTTGACCTCGATACGAACCGGGTTTCGGAGTACCACGTTTCGGATGAGGACCGGGAGCGTTTTCTCGGCGGGAGATTCCTCTCGACAAAAATTCTCTGGGACATGCTCGGCCCCGGGATCGACCCGCTTTCCCCCGGGAATGTGCTTCTGGTCATGACGGCACCCCTCACCGGAACGGGAGCGCCCTGCACCAGCCGTTTCGACATCTCCGCCAAGAGCCCGCTTACCGGCGCGATCGGCCATTCGAACAGCGGCGGTAATTTCGGCATATATCTCAAGCGCTGCGGTCTCGACGGCCTTGTCGTCCGCGGGCGCGCCCCGAAACCGGTCTATCTCGCAATCGATGAAAACGGCGTGACGATCAGGGACGCGGCGGAGCTGTGGGGGATGGATACGGAGAAGGCGCAGCACGCGCTTATCGAGCGTCACGGCAAGGGAGGCACCCTGGCGATAGGGCCGGCGGGTGAGAACCTGGTGAAATACGCGGCGATCGTTTCCCAGGAACGGCTGCATGGCCGCACCGGGATGGGCGCCGTGATGGGTTCCAAGAATCTCAAGGGGATGGTTGCCGTCGGGAACAGAAAGATCGAGCTTGACCGCCCGGACGAGTACAGGGAGCTCGTGAAGAAATGGACAAAGATGCTCAAGGATCATCCCGCCACCGGGGAGGCGGCCCCGCGCTACGGCACGGCGGGTTTCCTCACCGCGCTCTCCATCCGCAACGCCCTCCCTACCAAAAATTTCAGTGCCGGGAGCTTCGGCGATGCCGCGATGATCGGCGGCGAGCGGCTTGCCGACGAGTTCCTGGTGAAGAACACCGGTTGTCTTTCGTGCCCGATCCGCTGCGGGCGCGTGGTAATGGTCGACGGCCGCGAGGTGAAAGGTCCCGAGTACGAAATCCTCTGCCTGCTTGGCTCGAACATGCTTATAAACGATATAGAGGCCATCTTCCGCTGGAATTACGAGCTCGACCTGCTCGGCATGGATTCGATAAGCGCTGGTACGGTTATGGGTTTCGCCGCCGAGCTGAACGAACGGGGCCTGTGGCAAAACGGTATCGAGTTCGGGGAAAAGGAAAACATCTCCGAGGTTTTGAGAAGCATAGCCTACCGGGAGGGGATCGGCGCCGACCTCGCCGAGGGAGTGCGCTTTCTCGCGAACAAGTACGGCGGCGAGGAGTACGCACCGCACGTAAAGGGCCTCGAACTGGCGGCGTACGAGCCGCGCGGCGCGGTGGGGCACGGGCTCGGCTATGCCACGGCGAGCCGCGGCGCCTGCCACCTGGACGGCGGCTACCTCATCTATTTCGAGGCCACGGGGCCGGTGACCCTGGACCCGTTTCACTACCGTTCCAAGCCGGGATGGGTGGTGCTCGACCAGAACCTGCTGGCGGCGATCAGCGCCGGCGGGAACTGCCTGTTTACCTCGTGGACGTTCGTTCCACCGATCGCCTTCAAGGTGCCCGGCAGCAAGTTTCTCTCATCGCTCATCACGGGGATTCTCACGCATTCGTGGGCGCTGGTCGACGCGCTGCTTCGTTATCCGGAAATCCTGAAATTGCATCTTCCAATGCTGCCGCACACGAGGGCGGTGGAATATGCGACCGGTATGAAAATGGACTTCGGGACATTTTTCAGGGTGGGGGAGCGCGGTTATACGCTTGAGCGACTGTTTAATCTGCGTGAAGGTATAGAGGGATCCGAGGACAAACTGCCCAGGCGCTTCACCGAAGAGCAACTGCTTCCGGGGAATAAACACTCGGTGGTTCCGATGGGTAAAATGCTGCCGAAGTATTACCGGTTGCGCGGGTGGGACCGATCGGGCGTGCCGACCCGGAAAACGCTTCGCAGGCTCGGCCTGGACGGGCTTTGATTATTTTGGGGCCTTTATATCCGCGATGGCGTCGTAATCCGAGCTGAATGTGTTGACGAAGTCCGAGATCCCGACGATGTCCATGACCTTCTGGAAGTGGCCCGTTAGGCCCACGAAGCTGACCTTGCCGCCGACCTCGTTGATGTTCTGGATGATGTTGATCAGCGTGGCGATGCCGGCCGAGTTAATGTAGTTGGTCTTCTCGAAATTTATGACAAGGTACTTCGGGTGATATTTATCCTTCAGCTTTCCGAAGACCCGCATTACCTCGGCATCGGCCTCGGACGTCATGTCACCCTCGATAATCAGGATGGGAACGTCTTCGGTGTATTCGAAAGTTACCTTGTGTGCGATGCCCATTGCGCTCTCCTGCAGGATAATATTTCCGGGTTCGAGTCCTCTGTGTGTGGTCGCGTGAAAACCGCGTAATAATTGGACCATTTCCGGGGGAATGTCAAGTATTATTCTGTGATTAAATCTTCTGAAGCGGCGTATATTTTTCGAGAAAGGTTTTCTTGTCGCCGTTTCCGAAGACTATCGTGATTTTTACGTTGTCCCCGCCGCCCTCTATTGCCAGAATCCTGCCCCTTCCGTATTTCGGGTGAAGCACCGCGTCCCTCGTCCTGAAGCGGGACCCGCTATCGGCGGTCATGACTTCGGCGACGGCGTGAGTGTCGGTGTCGCCGGATGGGCTTTTGAAGTGTGTGCCGGCGCGCACCGGCGCGCTGTAGCCGCCCTCGCCGTACTGGCGTATGTCGAGGGTTTCGCCGGGTATCTCGGCCATGAAGCGCGACGGCTCCTTGTAGGAAAGGCCGCTGTAGCTTCGGCGCATCTCGGCGCTGGTAAGGTATATGCGATCCATGGCTCGCGTTATGCCCACGTAACAGAGCCGGCGCTCCTCCTCTATCCCGGCGTCCGTGTCGCTGGAATTGAAGTGGGGGAATATGCCCTCCTCCATCCCGGTGAGGAAAACGACGGGGAACTCGAGCCCCTTGGCGTTATGCACCGTCATGAGCGTGATCGAGTTCATCGGATCGGCGTCCCCGGCATCCGGCGATTCCTCGGATGTGAGCAGTGAAATCTCCTGCAAAAAGCGGTCAAGTGCGGCGTCGGGGTTGCGCGCCTCGTATTCGTGAACGCTGTTGACGAATTCCTCGATGTTCTCAAGCCTCGAGCGGCTCTCGATGGAGTTTTCCTCCTCCAGCATTTCACGGTAGGATGTCGCCTCGATCAGCTCGCGAACCATGGCCGAGAGCTTCATCGATTCGGGCACCATGGCCGAAGAGGCCATCCCGCGTTCGATTATCTTCTTGAAGGAGACTATGCCCGCCGGGAGTTTGCCCTTGATGGCGATTCCCCTGGCGATTACCTCCCATTCGGAGATATTTTCGGTATAGGCGGTGTCACGAAGCCGCTCGAGTGTCGCCGCGCCGATGCCGCGCGCGGGCACGTTTATAACGCGCATGAGCGCCACGCCGTCGGAGGGATTGGCGATGAGCCTGAGGTAGGCCAGTATATCCTTTATCTCCCTGCGGTCGTAGAATTTCAGGCCTCCGAGTACTCGATAGGGCATGTTCTCCCTGCGGAGCATCTCCTCGAACACGCGCGACTGAGCGTTGGTGCGGTAAAATATGGAGAAATCGCGGTTGCGCAGCGCCTCCCTTTTCTTGAGCGATTGTATCGTGCTCACGACGTACTCCGCCTCGCCGTATTCGTTGTTGGCCCTGCACCAGGTGACCGGCTCGCCGTCTCCTCGGACGGCGCGAAGGCGCTTCTCCTTGCGGTTGACGTTGTTGCGGATGACGCTCCAGGCCGCGTCCAGGATCGGCATGGTGGAGCGGTAGTTCTCCTCGAGCTTCACGACCTTGGTTTCATCGAAATCGCGTTCGAAATCGAGGATGTTGCGGATGTCGGCGCCGCGCCATGAATATATGGACTGGTCGTCGTCGCCTACCACGCAGAGATTCCGGGTCGCTGAAGAGAGATATTTGCAGATGAGGTACTGCGCGTGGTTGGTGTCCTGGTACTCGTCGATCATGAAGTAAGCCCAGCGTCGCTGCAGATCGGCGAGCGCTTCGGGGCTTCTGCGCATCAGAACGACGGTCTTTATGAGAAGATCGTTGAAATCGAGCGCTCCCGAGCGGGCGAGACGTTCCTGGTATTCCCGGTACAGGTCGGGGAAGCTGAGGCCCGGATATTTCGGCATGAGATGCGTGAGGTCGGCGCCGTCGATCATCTCGGCGCGGTCCTTGATCTCCGATATTTTCGAGGCGAGCGCGGACGGCTTTATTTTTTTGGGGTCGAGCCTCATCTCCATGAGGATGTCCTTGATGAGCGTCTCCTGGTCCTTCGCGTCGTAGATCGTGAAGGCGCGCGGCACGCCGATGCGGTCGCCGTGGCGGCGAAGGATGTATACGGCCGCCGAGTGGAAGGTCCTCACGAACACGTTTTCCCCGATCGGGCCGATGAGATCGATGACGCGGCGCTTCATCTCTTCGGCGGCCTTGTTGGTGAAGGTGACGGCGAATATCTCGAACGGCGGGACGCGCTTCGCCCTGATGAGATGGGCGATTCGATAGGTTATGACGCGCGTCTTGCCCGAACCGGCCCCGGCGAGGATGAGCAGCGGCCCCTCCGTGTGGGTGACCGCCTCGCGCTGGCTGGGGTTGAGGTCGTCGAGTGGGTCGCGCTGTGTCATGGTCGTTTCCGGTTTCATAGAGGTAGGGTACTATTCGCCGCACGGGGGCATGCGGGCAAGCAATTTTTAGGGATGAGGGCGGACGGGATGCGCCGCCCCGGCTTCAGCGGGCGCGTGCCGCCGGCTTCAGGCAGAGATACGTCGCGATGAAGAAATCGCCGTAGTCCGCGCGTTCAATATGGAAGCCGGCCCTGTAGAGCATTTCCTCCATTATCCAGTCGTAGGTCGAATACTCCTCGCGCACATGACGCTCGTAGTCGAGCGCCGCCTCCTCGCCGGCGGATTCGCGCATCCGCTCGACGGTCCGCCCGATCGAGGCCGCGACCTTCCCGGGCTGTACGGCAAAGACGACGTCGCGCAGAAAAAACCGCCCCCCCGGGGCGAGAAGATCGTGTACGCGGGAAAGCGCCACGAGCTTCCAGAAATCGGGGAGGTGGTGAAGGGCGAGCTGGGAGACGACGGCCGCCGGCGGCGTATCGTCGTGGGTGTAGCCGAGGAAGCCCGAATGCACGAAGGAGATATCGCCCGCGCCGCGGCGTTCCGCCTTCCCGCGCGCGTAATCGAGCATCGTTCTCGACACATCCAGCGCGTAGACCCTGCGGCAGCGGCGCGAGGCCGCGATGGCGAGCTCGCCGGTACCCGCGCCGAACTCAACCAGCACGTCGCCGTTTTTCATCTCGAGATCGTCGAGGATGGCGTTCGCCTCGGCGTCGATATCGCGAAGCGCGCACATCCGCTCGTCGTATTCCCGCACCCTTTCGAGGCTATCGTAGTCGGTGCCGACCTGTTTCATCTCGTCGTATGTCCAGCCCGCGTTGGTGTCCATGGTCCTCCCGTCCGGTCCGCGCCCGGCAGATGCCTCGGCGCGTCCGCTTTTCAATCCGTTATCTCGATCCTGTCGCCCGGTCGCACGTAGCGTATCCTTCCCGTGCCGTAATCTTTATGGCGTTTGAGATGTGTTCCGTAGAATATGACGTCCTCCGCGCATCGAGGGAGCGCCTTTTCCGCGAGATCCGCCTCCGACAGGTGCACCTTGTGCGCCTCGCCGGGCTCGCCGTTGAGGTCGATCAGGACAGTTTTTCCGCCGCTCTGGATATGCGCAAGGAGGTCCTCGCTCCACAGCGTGTCGGGCATGTAGGTGAAAAGCGGCGCCTGGAATCTTCTCAGGGTGAAGCCGAGGGTCTCGACGGGGTGCGCCATCGGTATCGTTTTGATCGAAAGCCCTTCCCCGATTTCGAGCTCCGCGCCGGGGGCCGTTTCGACGAATCGCATCGCGCCTCCCAGCCATTCGCGCAGGGGATGGTCCGCGCCGAAGGCGAGCGCGCACAGCTCCAGCATCCGCTCCTCGAGCCCGCGCGGGCCGAAGGTCGTTATCACGCCACCCGTGCCGTCATAAAAAAGGCGCAGGGCGAGGAAGGGGAAACCGAAGCAGTGGTCGGCATGGAAATGGGAGATGAAGATGTTCCGGATCAGGCAGAGTTCCATCCGCTCCCTGAAAAGGCTCGTCATTACGTCGGGCGGCACTTCGACGAGGAGTCGCCCGTCGAGTACGAACGCATTGTAGGGGAGGCCGTCGCTGATGCCGCCGCCGTTGCCGAGGATGGTCAATCGCATTTCTTTCTAACGGGATACCCCGCCGGGTTTGCCGTACGCTTGATTGCGCGCTACCTGCGCAGCTTAGGCCGGAAGCCGTATAATGCAAGAAAATTATGCAACGACGTCGGGGAGCTGGTGCAAACGGAAAATTCCGCGCGCTTCATGATTTTTTATTGACAGAACTCATGGTCGAATATAATCAGTAATCATTCCGAGTTTTAGGATCGTGGAGCCGCTCCTCCCCCGCGGTACATGGTGTCGGTACGACGGGCGGGACGAGCTGACGCACTATTGAAGGAATGGCGATGTGATGGAAGCACGCTACAAAAAAAGCCGGCAGAGGGAGAGAATACTCGAGCTTCTGCAGGGGACGAAATCGCATCCCTCCGCCGACTGGATATACGAGCGGTTGAAAAAGGATTTCAAGAATCTGAGCATGGGCACCGTGTACCGCAACCTCGGAATTCTGATCGACCAGGGATTTGTCAGAAAGATCGATTTCGGGAGCACCTTCGATCGTTTCGATGCCAACGTTTCGCGGCACTATCATTTCGTCTGCGAGAAATGCGGGGCGATTTCCGATGTGGAGATGCCCTTCGACGATACCCTGAACCGGAAGGCGGGCCGGGCCGGCAACTTCGAGGTGCGGAACCACCGGATCGAATTTTTCGGAATTTGTGAAAAATGCGGGAAGTGATTTTTTTTGATTAAAATATAATAATCGTTCCGAATATTATATTTTAAGCGGGGACCGGGATGTGTACTCAAATAATGTCGGGCTCATCTCCGTCCCCGCCGACAGAAAAACTTAAAAAAAGGGAGGTTGTACAATGGAAGTGAATACTCACGAGCAGGTTTTTTCGATGCCCCGAATCGGGGATATGGCACCGTCGTTCAGGGCCGTGACCACTCAGGGCGAGATCAATTTCCCGGCTGATTACAGTGGAAGCTGGGTGATTCTCTTCAGCCATCCGGCCGACTTCACGCCGGTATGCACCTCCGAGTTCATGACCTTCGCGACGATGGAGAAGCAGTTCGCCCAGGCCAACTGCAGGCTGGTGGGGCTTTCCGTCGACGGGCTGTACAGCCATATCGCGTGGCTGCGGACCATCAAGGAGAAGATCGAATACAGGGGAATGAAAAACGTCGAGGTCACCTTCCCGCTCATCGAGGACATCACCATGGAGGTGGCGAAAAAGTACGGAATGATACAGCCCGGCGAAAGCTCCACCAAGGCGGTGCGGGCGGTCTTTGTGATCGATCCGAAGGGGGTCATCCGCACCATCATCTATTATCCGCTCAGCCTGGGAAGGAATTTCGACGAGCTGTATCGCGCCCTCATCGCGCTTCAGACCGCGGACGAGTTCTCGGTCGCCACGCCCGCCGACTGGCGTCCCGGCGACGAGGTGATCGTTCCGCCGGCCGGCTCGTGCGGAGCCGCCAGGGACCGCATGGACGGGAAACAGGACATGACCTGTCACGACTGGTTTTTCTGCACCAGGAAGCTGGACAAGGACACGGTCATGAAGGCCATACAGAAAAAATAATTGCTTCACATGCCCCGCAATCCGGGCTATGATGTTCGGGCCCCCGGATATATGCGGTGCCGGAAGTGAAGGCCGTATCGAGGGAAATTAAAACGTACCCGGTATACGCCGGATTGATGCCGGAAGCCGACCCGGCCGGAATTTCTGCGATCAGCGTAGAGTGCCGCGGGTCGGGCGTTCGATTTAAATACGAGTTGTTGCATGACTGGAGAAGAGTGGCTTCCCCCCGCTCGCGGGGGGAAGCCACCGCTCGTCAAGTTCAGCGGCAACTTGATACTACTGTTAAATTGATGGAGGTAATAAATGGCGCAGACGTCACGCGAAGAAAGGAAGAAAAAGGTGGTAGAGGTTTTAAATCAGGCCAGGGCGATGGAGCTCCAGGCGATATACCAGTACATGAACCAGCACTACAACCTCGATAGCATGGACTACGGCGAGCTGGCGAAGAACATCAAATTGATCGCGATCGACGAGATGCGTCACGCGGAGGCCTTCGCCGAGCGTATCAAGGAGCTCGGCGGTGAACCCACGAGCGAGATGGCCGGCAAGGTGGAAAAGGGCCAGCCGGTGGAGAAGATATATCCGTCGGACTCGAAGGCCGAGGAGGACGCGATCGAGGCCTACAACCAGTTCCTGCGCGTGTGCATGGAGAACGGTGACAGCATAACGGCCAAGCTTTTCGAAACGATCATCGACGAGGAGCAGCGGCACCTCAATTACTTCGACAACGTCAATGACCACCTGGAAAGGCTGGGGGCCGCCTATCTCGCCAAGATAGCCGGCACCTCGGCATCCACAGGGCCCGCCACGAAGGGTTTCGTCATCGGCGGCGGGGAATAGATCACTCACCACCATCCTCATCTATCGGCGGGTGCATGAACAATGGCGCGCCCGCCGCCCCGTTTCATCGAAACACCACACGACCTCGTTGTCTCACCCGTTTTATTTAATGCCGGCAAGAGTTTTCCGGAGCAGGGATCAATCGCGCTTCGGAGCGTGCGGTCAAACAGTGCTTGACAAACGGAGCCTTTCGTGCGAGGTCATACCGGTTTTGTCTTACAATAATTTTCTGGTTATGTATATGCGCTATTTTTGAAGATGTGTATTATTCCTCCTTCTCGGCCTCGGGCGGGCACTGTCACGACCGGGTTCAGCCGCTGATCTGTTACATTGATTTTAATTCATGGAGATGCAAATGAGCGAATCGAATGCCGTGCCGTACAGTTTTCCCCGGGTGATCCCGCTTATTGGCGGGGTGCTCGGGAGCACCACCTGCGGGGCTCTGTTGTATGCCTGGAGCGTTTTCATCCGTCCGCTCAACGCCGAATTCGGATGGAGCAGGGCCGATATCGCCCTTGCCTTCGCCATCGCCTGCCTCATCTTCGGGCTCATGACCTTCCCGGCCGGTCGGCTGTCGGACAGGTTCGGTCCCCGGATCGTAGTCCTCGTCGGTGCGGTCATCCTCGGCGTGGGTTTCACGATTTCGGGATTCATTACCGAGAAATGGCACCTGTACCTGACCTATGGCGTGGTGGCGGGTTTCGGCGGGGGGCTCATCTACCTGCCGCCGATCGCGACGGCGCCGAAGTGGTGGCCTGACCGGCGTGCCCTTGCGACGGGTTTCTCGGTGGTCGGTCTCGGCCTCGGCTCGTTCATCATGGCGCCGCTGGCGACCTATATCATCCAGAACATCGGATGGCGATACGTCTTCATCTACGCGGGCATCGTCATGTTCGTTATGGCGACCATCGCCTCGCTCTGCCTGAAGAATCCTCCCGCGGGATGGAAGCCCGAGGGATGGGCCCCCGCCGAGAAGAGCGGAACGGGCTCAGCCACCGGCCACAGGGATTTCACCCACAGGGAGTCATACCACACTCCGCAGTTCTGGCTGATGTATCTCGCGTATTTCGGCGGTTCGTTCGCCGGGCTCATGGTTATCGGACACATCGCCGGTCACGGGATCGACAGCGGTCTCGCCCCCATGACCGCGGCCGGCGCGGCGAGCTGGCTGGCCATAATGAATGCCGCCTCCCGCGTCCTGATAGGCCAGGTGGCCGATAAAATCGGGACGAGGATCAGCTTCATTATCGTCTTCGCGCTGCAGGCCGCGGCGATGCTGCTGCTCTTTCCCTCGGGGGGGGCTTACTGGGCGCTCTGGGCGGTGGCGGCGCTTATCGGCTGGAACTACGGTTCGATGTTCACGCTGTTTCCGGCAACCTGCCTGCAGTATTTCGGGCCCACGGCGCAGGGCTCCAACTACGGGCTGCTGTTTACGGCCTGGGGTTTTGCGGGTTTCGCCGGGCCCTGGGTGGGTGGATGGCTGAAGGACGCGAGCGGAACCTACCTCGCGCCCTTCGCGATAGCCGGCGGCATGGTGGCCCTTGCCGTCGTGATTCTCGCACTGCTCAGGCCGCCTGAAAAGAAGAACGGATGATACG
>CAZVEG010000100.1:0-13343 GCA_964625625.1 uncultured Leptospirales bacterium
GCGTTTTTTCTCGTTATCCAGCTTCTTCTTTTCGATGTCGAGCCCCTTGCGGACGTCCTCGAGCTTTTCCTTTTCCGATTCGAGCGTCTTTTCGGTCTCGACGATTTTCGCCTCCCGGCGGTCGAGGTCCTCCACCCGCTCTAAAAACTTCTGCTTCTCTTTCTCGAATTCCTCGCGCTCGATCAGCGACGGTTCGTCATCACCGGCGTCGAGTACCAGCGGGGCCTCTTTCCTGAATATGCCCCCCAGCCTTTTTTCCATGTCGAAAAGGCCGATATAATCCAGCCAGAAAAGCCCCGCCGCGACGATGAAGATGATGAGCGCGATGAGGTAGACCAGCTTCGCCCTGTCGGAAATCTTTCTCATATCAGGCTCCGATTGCTCCCGGCTTTTATTCCTTGTTCCTCAGGTACAGATTGATCACCCTGTTCACGTATTCGCGTGTTTCGTCGTACGGCGGAACGCCGCCGTTTTTATCGACCGCCCCTTCACCGGCGTTATAGGCCGCCAGCGCCTTCTTGTAGTCGCCGTCGTATTTTTCAAGCAGGCTTTTCAAAAGACCGACGCCGGCGTTGATGTTTTCCTCCGGAGAGAACGGATCGGCCACGCCGAGGGCTCCCGCCGTCTCGGGCATGAGCTGCATGAGACCCTTCGCCCCTTTCGGAGAAACGGCCGCCGGATTGTACGAGCTTTCGGCCTGTATAACCGCGTCAACAAGCCCCGGGGGGATTCCGTTGCGCACGGCGGCCGCCTTCGCCACGTCACGCATTTCGGGTATGGTCATCGGCTTCGAAGCCACCGCGGCCGTCTTCCCGGTCCTCCCTGGTTCGTCGCTCTTTTCGCCGGCAATCCTCTCCACCTGTCGCTGGAACTCACCCTGCGGAACGGGGGGATGGGCCGGTCTCATCAATCCGAAGCGCTTCCTGATCTCGGTTATCCTTCCCATTACCGCGTACATGTCGTCGATCATGCTCCGCTCCCGAGCGTCATTTCCTCGATTCTCCTCTTGACGAATATCTTCTGGTTCGTATCGTCGTTTTCCTTCGCGACCTCGCGGTTATACTCGTACATGAATTCGTCCCAGCGACGCTGTTTCAGCTTCTCCACCACCTTGCGCTCCCTGGAGGCCTCGACCAGCCGGTCGCGGACCTTCTGTATCTCGGGCTCCATGGCGTCGATACGCTCCTGCTGGTCCCGGATCACCCTGTGAGCGAAATCTATGTAGCGTTCGAACGCCGAGGCCGCCGAATATGAATACCGCCCCGCCTTTATCAGCTCCGCGAATTTCGCATGCTGCTCGTCAATGCTCTTCCTGTACTGCTCCTGCTTCAAGCGCTCGCGATTCTGCACCGTCAGCAGGGCCGCAAGCTCGTTTTTTATGTCCTTTTCCTTCGCTTCCCGGATATCGAGGAGCCGCTGGAGGCGAAACCTGAACTTTTTCATCCCCGGTCACACCCCTATTTACGCATCCGCGCGAAGTACGGCGTCGATGTGACATAATCCCTCGCCGCTCCCTCACGCGCGCTTTCCTTCTTTTTGCGGAACATCGATTCGAGTTTTTCCACGATCGCCTCGTAGGAATCGCGCTCATAAACACCCTGCTTCAGGAAGGCGTCCATGCGCGGCTTCATCTCGATCGCCCTGTCAATGACCGGGTTCGAGCCCCGTGCGTATGCGCCCAGGGTGATGAGGTCCTCCGCCTCTGCATAGGCGGCCATCACCTCCCGCATGTCCGCCGCGGCCTTCGCGTGTTCATCCCCCACCACGTCCTTCATGCAGCGCGAGATGGAGCCGAGCACGTCGATGGCCGGATAGTGCCCCCTGTGCGCGAGCTTTCTGTCGAGGACTATGTGCCCGTCGAGGATACCGCGCACGGCGTCCGCGATAGGCTCGTTCATGTCGTCGGCCTCGACGAGGATGGTATAAATGCCCGTAATGCTGCCGGAAGCCTCGCGCGTGCCCGAGCGCTCCAGGAGGCGCGGCAGGAGCGAGAAAACCGACGGCGGAAAACCGCGCGTTGCGGAGGGCTCGCCCGCGGCGAGCCCCACCTCGCGCTGCGCGAGCGCGAAGCGCGTCACCGAGTCCATCATGAGATTGACGTCCCTGCCCTGGTCGCGGAAGTATTCGGCGATGGCGTGAGCCATCAACGCGCCGCGGATCCTGAGCATGGGAGGCTGGTCCGAGGTGGCGACGACCACCACCGAGCGGCGCAGGCCTTCCGTACCCAGTTCCTTTTCGACGAAATCGCGCACCTCGCGGCCGCGTTCGCCGATGAGCGCGATGACGTTGACGTCGGCGTTGGTATAGCGCGCTATCATGGCCAGCAGCGTGGACTTGCCGACGCCCGAACCCGAGAAAATACCGATACGCTGACCCTTGCCGATCGTGTTCAATCCGTCGATGGCGCGAATCCCCACCGAAAGCGGCTCGGCGATGAGCCGGCGCTCGAGCGGGTTCAGCGGCTTACCCTCGACCGGATAACGCAGACCGGTGAATATCTCGCCGCGCCCGTCCAGTGGTTTGCCGAGCCCGGAGATCACGCGCCCCAGGAGCTGATCTCCGACCGGCACCGTGAGAGATGAGCCGGCCGCGATGACCTCCGCGCCCGGAACGACCCCTTTCATGTCGCCTATCGGCATCAGTATGACCTTGCTCCTGTTGAAGCCGACGACCTCGGCGTAGAGGTAGTTCCCCTCACCGAGACGGATTCTGCACATTTCACCGTATTTGACCGCGGGTCCGGCCGACTCTATGGTGAGGCCGACGATACGCTCGACCTTCCCGGTGAACTGCACGACATTGACATCGTCGATTATGGATTTGTATTTCGACAGTATATCGACGTGTTCGTGGGGTAGTATCCTGATCATGCCCGGTTACCGCTACAGCGCGCTCGCGTTGCGGATGGCCTCCTCGATGGTGTCGAGCTGCGTCGAAATCCTCGCGTCGATCGCGCCCACGTCGGTCTCGATTATACATCCTCCGCGGTCCACCCTGGAATCCTCGTAGATGTTCACTTTCTTCAGCGATTCCATCATCTTGATCAGCTCGTCCTTGTGGGCCGTGGTCATATCGAGGTCCGCGAAGTTCACGCGGATGTCTATGCGGTCACGGTCCTTCACGCGCTTGATCGCCTCGCGGATGTTGTTGATCACCACCTCGCGTCGCTCGACGATTTCGTCCTTGATCACCTTGCGCGATATCATGAGGATCATTTCGGTCATGAGCTTTTCGGACGATCGGATGATGTCGTCGCGGATGTCGACCGCCGTCGAGACGATGGTCCCCAGCCGGTCGATCAAACGCATCACCTCGGCCTGGCCCTCCTTGTAGCCTTCCTCGCGCCCGGCCTCGTATCCCTTTTTGTACGCCTCGTGCTCGATCTCGGACACCTTGAGCTCGGCGTCCTTGATCATCTTCTCGGCCTCGAACTTGCCGCGCTCGACCTCGCGCTCCGACTCCTGCTGGAAACGCTCCATCTCGAGCTTGATCTGCTCGCGCGCCTGCTGCAGCTCGCGGAAGGCCGCGGCCTTGCCATCTTCCTCGATCTTGCTGACCCGCCCGCGCGCCTCCTCCTGCATGCGGCGCACCTCTTCCTCGGTCTCGCGGCGGTAGCGCTCGAGCTCGGCCTCCATCTCCTCGATCGACGGCCCCTGGTAAACGTCGACGGGATTGCCCGCCTCGTCGACCTCGAACTCCTTGTATTCCTCGTCGGAAATGATGTTCTTCTGATATTTCTCGGGAAGCTCGATCTGTTTCGGTGCGCCGGTAACGACCACCTCGGTCGGTTTAAAAACCAGTTTAGACAACGAGTTCCTCCTCGCCGGCGCGTGCCACTATGATGTCTCCGGCTTCCTCGAGTTTTCGTATGATGTTAACGATCTTCTGCTGGGACTCCTCCACGTCACGCAGCCTGATGGGCCCCATGAAGTCCATGTCCTCCCTGAGGAGCGAGGACGCGCGCTTGGACATGTTGCGGAAAATCTTCTCCTGTACCTCGGTATCCACGCCCTTGAGCGCCTTCGCGAGGTCCTGGGTATCCACTTCGCGAAGCACCTTCTGTATGGAGCGGTCGTCGAGGAGCACGATGTCCTCGAACACGAACATCCGCTTCTTTATTTCCTCGGCGAGCTCGGGATCCTCCTCCTCAAGCGCCTCGATGATGATCTTTTCAGTTCCGCGGTCCACCTGGTTGAGCACCTCGACGATGGCGTCGATACCGCCGGCCGACGTATAGTCCTCCGAGGCCAGCGTGGAGAGCTTCCGCTCGAGCACGCGCTCGACCTCCCGAAGCACGTCAGGCGACGTGCGGTCCATCGTCGCGATACGTTTCGCCACGTCGGCCTGAATCTGGTGGCTGAGGCCCGAGAGGATCTGGGCCGCCTTGGCCGCGTCGAGATAGGCGAGGATGAGCGCGATGGTCTGCGGGTGCTCGCCCTGTATGAAGTTCAATAGATGAGACGGGTCGGTGCGGCGGATGAAGTCGAACGGACGGACCTGCAGGCTGGAGGTAAGCCGGTTGACGATGTCGATGGCCTTCTGGGTGCCCAGGGCCCGTTCGAGCACCTCGCGGGCGTAGTCGATGCCTCCGGAGGCGATGAAGTCCTGCGCCATCATCATCTCCTGGAATTCCATGAGCACCTTGTCCTTGTCCTCGGGCTCGATCCTGTCGAGCCGGGCGATCTCGAAGGTGAGCTGCTCGATCTCGTCCTCGCGGAGGTGCTTGAATATCTCGGACGATACGTCCGAGCCCAGGGACACAAGGAAAATGGCGGCCTTCTGCCGCCCGGTCAGCTGGGATTTTTTCGATTGAAGCATCTCTGTCCCTCCGTACGCTCTCCCCGTATCGGGGAGAGGTTCCGTCCTTCCGCGTCACCGGTTTCAAGGTACATCTTAACGCGGACGGGCGTCAAATTAAATATGGCGCCCGTCCGTCCCGCCGCCTCACTCCTCGGCAAGCCATGTGCGCAGAAGCTGCGCCACGTCGTCCGGCCTTTCGCGGGCCAGGCTGACGGCGTTCGTCTGGAGCTCGAGGCGGGCCTTTTCCTCCAGCGAAAGCTCCACGTCGATGCCCTCCTCCTCGGCGGCGCGCAGCGCCGCCTCGCGCATACGCTGCTGCTCGAGCGCCAGCTGCTCCTCGCGGAGCCGCCTGCGCCGCGCGAGCTCCTTGTTGATGGCGCGGAACAACACCATCCCCAGGAAGAGCGCGAACACGCCGATGAGGCTGGCGAGGAGTATCCGTTTCAACTGCTCCTTGCGCTGGAACTCCTCGCGCACGCGGTTCCAATCTTTGGTGCGGTCGAACATGATGTTCTCGACGGCGACCTGGTCTCCGCGCGCGGCGTTGAAATTTATGGATTTCTTGACGATATTTTCGGCCTGTTTGAGCTCCTCGGGGCTCAACGATACCTGCACCGGTTTCTTGGTCGGATCGAGGTCATAATCCCCTTCCGGGGTTCTGGGCAGATCCTGGAAACCGTCGATCGCTATGGCAACCGAAACGCCGGTCACGTCGAAGGGATCGCGCTGGATCTTTTTCATCGACTTGTTTACCGCATGATTGCGGATGTTTTCTTCTTTATCGTATTTGGCGAACTGGTCGTCGCTCGCCTTGTATCCGGGCGGCTTGTTGCCTTCCGTGCCCGCGGGCCCCTCGGGATTCCAGCCGTGGCCCTGGAAATGCTCTTTCGCCGTCTTCTCCGAGACGACGAGAGAGTCCTTCACCCTGCGCTCGGAATACGGGGTTTCAGGGTTGTCCGGCTCCATCTCGATCGGCGTATACTCTTCGTTTTCCTCGGAAATCTTGTCCCAGTTGAAGTCCATGTTGAGCCGGACGATCTGTATGCGGTCCGGCGTATAAACGCGCTCGAGTCCCTTTCGTATGTCGTGCAGGAGCTGCACGCGGGCCTTTTCCTCGATTTTTTTGCGATACTCCAGGAGGGTGTACTCCTCCTTGGCCTTGTCGAATTCGTTGTCGAAATCGGAAATGATCTTCCCGTATTCGTCGGTAACCACCACGTTTTCGGGCTTCAGCTTCCCTCCGACGGCACGGGAAACCAGGTACATTATCCCCTGGATTTCCTTCTTACTGAGCTTGTCGTAGCCGGGCGCCAGGTAGACCGTGACCGCGGCCGTATAGGGATTCTCCTTCTCGCTGAAAAGCTCCTCTTCCGTGATGGCTATCTCGACATCGGCCTTGTCGATGTTGCTGAGAGACTCGATGTGCCGCTTGACCTCGTCCCGGAGCGCCCGCATGAACTTGACGTCGATCTCGCGGTCGGTTTCGGTCCACTTGGATATATCGAACAGCTTCCAGCCGGGTATACCCTTGGGAATCATGTTTTCCTGCGCGAGGCGGGTCATTATGAGTTCGCGTTGGTCGGGTCGTACGAATATCGACGTGGTCCCGCTGGTGGAGTATGCGAAGTTCATTTCGTCGAGTTTCTTGGTGACCTGGCCGAAATCGGCCGAAGGCAGGTCCGCGAAAAGCAGGACATTGGCCTTCTCGGTCGAAACCGAGAAGAGCACGACGAACGCGACGAACACCACACCCAGCACGGACGCGATGATTATCTTCTTCGTGCGGTCGAGCTTTCCGTAAATATCCTTAAGCTGCCCCAGGAGCTTGCTCAGGAATTCCACAGTTACCCCCCTCTCTCCTGACAGGGTACGTCACACGTTTAACGCCACGGGATCAGGAAATTTGATTTTTTTGCACCGGGCGCCCGGCCGAACCGCTCTCCCCCGGGAAACCGCCCGCCCGACGACGGGGGTTGAACATCCCGGATATTCGCGGTTGTTGCCGGACATCCCGTTTCTAAGGCGACATAATGCTGCTATCACATACAAAAAAAATTGTAAACAAAAAAATCAATTAATTTCCAAAAAAAATCAATTAATTTCCTCTCCTCTCTCCATGACCTTTCCTTCCCGGTCCGGTGTCTGCGCGCCGGACCGGGCGTTTTCATCCTATCTCAGGTTCATCAGCTCCCTGTAAGACCGGATGGCCTCGTCGCGAACCGCCTTCGTGAACGTGAGGGCGAGCTCCGCCTTCTGCGCGGCGATCATCACCGTATGGATATCCACCGACCCGGGCTCGTGAATCATCTTCTGACTCAGGTCCTCGGTGTCGACCTGCAGATCGTTCACCTTGTTCATCGCCGACTTGAGCATTTCGGCGAAGGAGCCCGCCACATCGTCGTCTGATTTCGCGACCGGGGTTTCGCCCATGTGCAGCGGGTTTGTGGTTTTGAGCCCCACCAGGTGCCCGGTAAACACGGTGTCGATCGTATTCATGCCGTCACGCTCCTCTCGTTTTTCTCGCTCCGGAGGTCGAATATCACGTTGAACCAGGCGTCCGCGTCGGCGCTTCCCGTGCGGGCGACCCGGCGCAGGCTTTTAATCTCCGAAAGCCCGTGCGTTATATTGATTTCCATCCTTCCCGACCGTTCCCTCATCATGTCCATCCTCCTTTAAGCTCCCGTCCTTCCTATCTCGAGCGCCTTCATGTACATCGAACGGGCGTTGTTGACCATGGTCACGTTCGCCTCGTACGAGCGCGATGCCGAGATCAGGTCGGTCATCTCCATTACGATATTGACGTTGGGCATCTCCACATAGCCCTTCCTGGGACCGATTTTGATGGCGTCGGGATGGGTCGGGTCGTAGGTCAGCCTGAACGGCTCGGCGTCCTGCTCGATTTTCACAACCCGCACCCCCTGCCCGACCCCGTGCTCGATTCGCGACGGCACCAGCGCCGACTTATAGAACGGGCGTATATTCACCGGCGCGAAAATGGCGCGCTGGCGCTTATACGGCCCGCCTTCGGGCGTCCGCGTCGTCGTCGCATTCGCCACGTTGCTCGAAATGACGTCCATGCGCAGGCGCTGGGCGGTAAGCCCCGTCGCCGAAATATTGAAAGCGTCAAACATTCCCATGGTCACCTACTCCCTACGCGGGCCTCATGGCGAGCTTGAGGACCTTGTAATTCTGGTTGAGCATATTGACGTACGCGTTATAGCGCATCTGCGTTTTCGCGGCGTCCACCGTTTCCTTCTCGATGTCCACGTTGTTTCCGTCGTTCCTGAGCGTCGTGCTGTAGTCGAGGTTTATCCTCGGCCGTACGCCGCGCACGTCCCGCTCGACGTGAAAGGGGATATGGCGCTCGTCGGTCATCCTGGCCTGGAACCTGTTCGACGGGTCGGCCTTCTCCCTGATAACGCGCTGCAGCTCGCTTTCGAAATTCACCTCACTCCGCTTGAAATGCGGAACGTCCACGTTGGCGATGTTGTTGGCTATGACGTTTCTCCTGGTGGACTCGACGTCGAGCCCCCGCTCGAGAAGATAATTCGTCTGCATCATCCTGCTGTGCTCAAACATTGCGACGCCTTCCTGAAAATGGAATTCCGCTACTTACCCATAAGATCGGAATATTTTACTTTTTTTTAAGCGATTTTACCGCCTGGAGACATAATTTTTCCCCACAAACCGGGAAGACGGGGGTTCGTGAAACCGGAAAACAGCTCCTCCTCTTCACGGTAAAGGCTTTCGGCAATACGGGCCCGGGGTCTATACCCCATCCCCCGGCGCGACACCCGCCTTTCGACGCGCGCCCTGAAGATGCAAATAACGGGATGGAATCCGCCGGTCCTCAGGATATTTATTCACTTCAGCCAGGGGCGGCTTTAAAAAAATACTTTACATACAATAAGACCGATTATATATGCTAAATTGAATACGCCGGGCAGCCGCCCCCGCGATTGTTCTTTTACCTCTCAGACACGGTCGGCGAGAGGAGGTCGAATGCCTCGTTGAGCCTTCCGGTCGGAGGTTGTACATCAGTGAGACGCCGCGCCATTGTATGGAGCGTGTTTATGGCAGAGCAATTGAGCTATTATTCGAAGATGGTGATGCAGGAGTTCCAGGATTATTATGGAGAACAGCTGCACCCCGGCGTCACGATGAATGTCCTCATAATACGTGATCTCGTCCCGCGAAACCAGAGGGAGGCGGTTTTCAACGAGCTCCTCGAAGACTTCGAATACCTCGAAATGCTCCCCGCCTTTCCCGGAAAGCTCATCCTCACGCAAATCGGCTTTCATTATTTATTGAATTGCCGGACCGAAACGCTAAACTGACCTTACCGAATATCCTGAAAAGAACTCCGAAGGGCCTTTTTTATGAAACAGAACAGATTCGAGCTTATATACGAGTACGTCCACTGCAAGGGGACCGTCACCCACATGGCGGGGTTCGCGGAGTCGGAAACCGAGGCCCGGGAATGGGTACGCCTGCAGCAGGAAAAGCTCCAGGCCGGCGGCAAAAGCGAATTCAGGGACGATGGATTTGAATGCCCCGCCACCGTCTGCCCGCTCAAGATCGGCCTGCCCTCGTTCAAGTACAGGGAGGCACGCTGAGCCCCTGATCCCGGCGGCACGAGCGACGGCCCGTGATGAGCGATTCAAGTTCGGACTATTTCAGAACGATCGTTTTTCTCTGCGGGGACTTCCTCGGCGAGGTTGAAGACATAGGCGAGCTTTCCGGCGAAAACCGCTACATGCGGGAACTGGTCGATTCACTCCTGGAAACGGAGGCATACGGCATCCGGCATGTACTGGCACTCGAGGGCGGCCTGGGCCGCTATCAATCGAAACTCACTTCGCTTTTTGCCCGGTATCCCGACGTCGTCTTCGTCGACACCCTGCTTCGCAGGATAACAAGCCTGCGTGAGATGTGCGTGAACTGCGTGGATTCTTTCCGATAGCCGCGTGCGCCGTTCAGGGCCGCGGGACGAATTTTATCACCCGGCAGTGCACGGTGAGCCTGTTTTCCTTCGGCGAATAATTGAACGTCGTCCCGTCTCCATAACGGTACGCCACCACCCCGATCGAGGCGTCGAAAGACCCGCCCGGCCTCACCGCACCGATCTTTGACGCGATGTCCGGGGCGGTAAAGTCCCCGGGGGCAACGCCCACCAGGTGATCGCTCTCCGTGTGGAACCGGAAGACGAGCAACGGAAACGCGCTTTTTTTGCCGCCCGGCCCCTCGTAGGGCTCGCGGGCCGAATAGCACGAGAGAACGAACTCGCCCTTACCGCATTCGGCGGTCTTTATGAATGCGCACTCCGGACCCGAGGAAAACACCGCGGCCGGCGGATATTCCCTGCCCAGCATCGAGAACGCCTTCTTCGTATCACTCTCCGCGCAGATGGAACACCCCTCTATGAGACTGCCGGCGAGAAGCCGAAGCGGAACCATGGGCGGCTCAAGGCCTCCCCCCCCGCCCTCGAGTCGACCGTTTGAAACGAGCAAAAGACAAAAAAACGCCAGGCAGACTTTTTGATGCATTATTGCCCCCCGGATCCATATTTTTCGAGAAAAGTCATGATGCCCGCTTTATATCCTTTTTCGGTCATCAGAAAACCGCGGTTGTGATCACCTCTTATTTCCAGAAACTCTTTCGGCCGGGGCGCCGCCTCGAACAGCTGCAATGCATGAGCAAAAGGGATCACCTCGTCATAGCGACTGTGTATAACCAGAACCGGGCATCTGACACGCGCAACATACACGACCGTTTCATAACGATAGCGCACGACAAGCGAGGAAGCGGGCGAACACGAACAGAAATTCCGCATCGCCTCGCCCATGGAGGTAAAAGCGGACTCGAGTATCAGGGCACGAGGGGAGTACCGCATGGCGCAGTACGCGGCAACCGCCCCCCCGAGCGATCTGCCCATCACCACGATATCCACGGGGGCGATATTCCGGTCTTCGACAAGATACCGCCAGGCGGCATCGATATCTCTGTATGTACCTTTCTCGGAAGGCCTCCCGGCACTCGCCCCGAAGCCCCTGTAATCGAAAACAAACACATTCAATCTCATGGAATGCAGGATACGAATTGTCTCGAGAAGATACGAAATATTTCCGGCGTTTCCATGACAGAACAATACCGTCTCGCGACCCGGATCACCGGGGACCCACCAGCCGGACAGGGATACACCGTCCGCGGCCTTGAAGGCCACCTCTTCGTAACGGATGCCGGCCGATTCCGGAGTGGCCATAATGCTGCGCTCCGGATGATAGACCAGCGAACTCTGGCATGCCGCCAGGAGGAGCGTGGAAACAATCCCGCCAAGCAGTACGCGACGCGCATAACGCAGCCCGGCACAGTCAGGCGCCGGAATCCCGTCTGAATCGACAGGCGCCTCCGGAATTTTAATTTTATCCTTATGCGCGAACAATTTTCTTGACATTTGCGAAATCCGCAACTTACAATTCAGCTATAATTGCCGCGAGCACAGAAGCAATTACGATCTGCCGACTTTTAGACTGGTTTTAACGAATGGCCATGCCACCGGCGGGATTTTGCGGCAGACATGGCCCTGTGCATACAGTTGATCATGTAATCCATGCTATAGATTACCGACAGGTTTTCCGGATTATCAAGCGTTTCTTGGATTCAAAATAAAATTTTTAAAAACCATTCGGAGGTTCATATCATGAAAAGATTTATCGTTGTAGCAACAGTCGTAATCACCGTCGCCGCTTTCGTGTCGGTGAGCTATGCCGGGCAGAACAACTACGGCTGCGGACTCGGTTCCATACTTTTCAAGGGTAAAGACGGGCTCGTTTCCCAGACCTGCGCGGTAACGTCAAACGGCATCTGCGGCAACCAGACCTTCGGTATCACCTCGGGCACGCTGAACTGCACCCAGTTCCAGGGTCTTGTTTCCAACGAGAAGATCAACATCTTCGTCGCCGAGAACATGGATAACCTGGCGAAGGACATCGCCAAGGGCAATGGCGAATATCTCAACACCCTCGCCGTGCTCATGGAAGTCAAGGAAGGGGAGCGGACCGATCTTTACAGGAAGCTCCAGTCCAACTTCGCGAAGATCTATTCCTCCGACCAGATCACCCACATCGATGTCATCAACAACATTGAGACCGTGATCAAATCCAGCTAAGTGACCGTACGGGTGAATTCTGACAATCCGAGATATGGATGGCTGAAGCCATCCATATCGCTTTTTTTACTCGCCGCGATGCTACTCTTCTGTCCCGCGGGACGGACGATTCTGCGCGCGGAGGACGATTCGTACGTCGGCGCGGTGATCGATCAGGCCGCCAGGCTTCGCCTGCACGAGGAGCGCGAATGGCATGTTCTCGTCCATTATCAGAAAACCCTCTTCGGATATAAAAGCCTGATCGACGATCCTAAATTCTTCCTGGCGCCCGACGGGCGCAAAAATCCTGAATCCGAGCTGAAAGCCACCATCCGCGGAATCTTCAGCACCGAGCTCTCGGGCGATACCCACCCCCGGTGCAGGTTTGCCGCACGCTTCGCCTGGCTGAAGACGAAGCTCGACATCGACGGGCGTAAACTCCCTGAAGTCGAATGCCCGAGGCTGAAAGGCGTTCTCGACAAGATCGTTCCCACCGGGGCAACGCTCGTTTTCCCGACATCGCACATCAACAGTCCGGCGTCAATGTTCGGACATACGCTCATGACGCTCCGAACGGGCACCGGAAGCGCCCTGCTTTCCCACGCGGTGAACTATACCGCGGTTACCAACGAAACCTTCGGGCCCGTTTACGCCGTGAAAGGCCTTCTCGGGTATTATCCCGGTTATTTTTCGATTCTCCCTTATTATGCGAAGATACAGGAATACAGCGACTTCGACCACCGTGACATATGGGAATATCACCTCAATTTCACCGAGGAAGAACTCCACAGGATGCTTCTGCACATCTTCGAGCTCGATTTCGTCTATTCCGATTACTACTTCTTCGGTGAAAACTGCTCTTATAATCTCCTTTACCTTTTCGATGTCGCCCGTCCCTCCCTGACGCTGACGGACCGTTTTTACCGTAAATTCCCTTTCTGGGTAATTCCGATCGACACCGTGCGCGGCGCCGGGGAAAGCGGAATGATCGCCAGAGCGGAATACCGCCCATCGCGCTCGAGCATGATAAAATTTATCGCCTCGCAGCTCTCGGATGAAAACAGGAAATTCGCTGTCGCGCTTTCAAGGGGCGACGCAAGCATTCAGCGACTCCTGGAACGCGACATACCCGACGATGAAAAAATCAAAATCTGCGACCTCGCCTCGGAATATACACAGTACCGCTACTCAAAGGAGTACATCTCCAAGGAGGAATATTCCAGGGCTTTCATCGCGCTCCTGGGCGCCCGAAGCAAACTCGGGAAACCGGAAACCAGCGAGTACCGCGTACCGGCCCCCGCCCATCCCGAGAATGGACACCTGTCGAACAGGATCGCCGTCGGGGCGGGCGTCATAAAAAAGGTGGGGGATGTCGATTATTTTCAGCAAATAAAAC
>CAZVEG010000101.1:0-3050 GCA_964625625.1 uncultured Leptospirales bacterium
GGCGAGCGCAGGCGCTTCTCGAAGTCGACCGGAGTGGAAAGCTCGGCCAGCACCATGTTCCAGTTGACGTAAAAACCGATGCCGTTGGTCCAGGTGTGCGGCGTATACAGGCGCTTCTTCTGCCGGCACGCGTCGATGACCTGCTTCACCTGGGCGATACCGCCGGCGAAGGTCGCGTCGGGCTGGTAGATGTGGAAGCAGTCCTTTTCGAGCATGATCTTGATCTCGTCCCAGCCGTAGTTGAGCTCGGCGCCGGATATCTTGACCTTCGAATACTTTTTAAGGGCCGCGTTGCCTTCGTAGTCGCGCGAATCGAGCGGCTCCTCCAGCCATTCGAAGCCGTTCCGGTAACAGGCGTCGGCGAACTTTTTTGCCCGCGCGAGATCCCAGGCCGGGACCTTGTCGACGATCGTCACCAGCCATCCCTGGTTCGCGTCCACCCCGAGAACGAAGTCCTTGCCGACACGCTTGCGTACGGTCTCGATCTGGCGTATGTCGTCCTTGAGCTCAATGCTCTTCACGCGAAGTTTCGCGCAGCGGTATCCCCTCTCCCTGATCGCCAGGACCTCCTCAGCCCTCTGTTCCGGATCATGCATTTCGCCCGTCGAGCAGTAGACCTCGATCGGCCGCGCCTCCCCGCCCAGCAGCTCGTACACGGGCTTTCCCGCCTTCTTGCCCATGATGTCCCAGCACGCGGGCTCTATCCAGAAATTCCGCCAGCCGAGTATACCGGCCTGTTTCAACAGATCCTGCACGCGCTGGATGTCCGTGGGATCGGCCCCCATCAGGTAGCCCCCCAGAAGGTCGCCCAGACCCTCGCGTTCCTTCCCCATCGCGGAACCGGCGCCGTATCCTTCGATGCCCTCGTCGGTCGTAAGCTTGATGAGGGTGAAGCGGTTATGCGTCTGGGGATAGCCCGGAATCCAGGTGGGCCAGAAGGTCTCCCGGAGGGGGACTGAAACGTGATACAGCTCTATTCTCGTGATTTTCATAGGACCCTTCCTTTCTGCTTGAAATTGGTTATACCAGTTTATATAGTGGTATAACCATAGGTCAAGTTTTTTTCTTGCAAATCGACCGCCGATGGAAGCAGTACTTCCGAAGGCGGGCGGCGAAGCGGGCCGCCCGGGAGAGGATACGTCTGATGAACACAGGGCTACCGGGAAAAATTTTCACCGACATGCAGGCCGATATCATTCGGGAAGTCTACCCGATCGGCGGCAAGCTCCCCGCCGAGCGCGAGCTTTCGCGGAAATACGGCGCCAGTCGCTTCGCGATCCGCGAGGCCATCGCCATGCTGGCCCAGACCGGGCTGGTCGAAACCCATCCCCAGAGCGGCACCTACGTGAGGGACTTCAGCCGCAACGGCACGCTCGAGACCCTGATGCAGGTGCTTCGCATACGGCGGACCATCGACCGGCAGACGCTCGACTCGCTGCTGCGCTTCAGGTTCGTCACCGAAACCGAGGCGGCCCGCGAGGCGGCCCTGCGCGCCACGGCACGGGACATCGAATACCTGCAAATCAACCTCGGGCGCAAGCGCGAGCACCTGGCCAATATCGCGGTCCTCGCCGAGTGCGATTTCGATTTCCACTATACCATCATAAGCGTTTCGGGGAACGTCATCAACCGCCTGGTCTTTCATTCGTTCCGGCCGATTTATTCATTCTTCACCGAATTCTTCTACTCGCTCCCGGGCGTGCCCGCGGCCTCGCTGAAGCTCAACACACGCCTCCTCGGCGCGCTCGCGCGGCGCGATCCGGAGGCCGCGCGCAGGGCGATGGGCGCAATTTTAAAGCACGGCGAGCGGAAGGTATACGAGGCGGTTCGGGACGGCGAATCGGTCGTCATCCCGTAGCGCGACGCCGCGGAGCATCGTTGACATCCGCATCGCCGCGTCGTATACTTCGCGGGGCGGAATTCGGCTCATCGAAACGCCGCTTCGATGCCCCGGCATCACCGGTAGATCCGGAAGGAGCGTCATCATGCAAATCAGAATGAAACAAACGCGCCTCATCGCGGCAACGGCCCTGATCGCCATACTGCCGTTCGCGGCCTCCTGCGCAACCACGCCGTACACGGACCGGACACGGCTCATGCTCACCACCGAGGCCCAGGAGAATGAAATGGGCGAGAAGAGCTATCGCGAATTCATGGCCAAAGCCGTCCCGTCACGCAACCAGGCCTACGTCCGCATGGTGGAGCGCGTCGGCAAACGCCTCGCGGCCGTGGCGGGCAAACCCGATTATAAATGGGAATTCACCGTCGTCGAGTCGAAGGAGGTCAACGCCTTCTGCCTGCCCGGCGGCAAGATCGTCTTCTACACCGGCATCATGCCGATGTTCGAGGACGAGGCCGAGCTCGCCGTCGTCATGGGCCACGAAATCGCGCACGCCGTGCTTCGCCACGGGGGCGAGCGCATGAGCCAGGCGATGGCGGCGAATGTGGTGGGGGCCATCCTCGGGGCCCTTACGGAAAAGGACGGCAAGCGCGAGCTGTACATGGCCGCCTTCGGCGGCATCACCACGGTGGGCCTCATCCTTCCGTACAGCCGCAAGCACGAGTACGAGGCCGACGAGACCGGGACGCTCTTTACCGCGAAGGCGGGATACGCGCCCGATGCGGCAGTGAGCTTCTGGCAGAAGATGATGAAGCAGGGAGGCGCCAGGCCGCCCGAGTTCCTGTCCACGCACCCGGCCGATGCGAAGAGGGTGGAGTATCTGCGAAAGCTCATGCCTCGGATGAAACAGGTCTACTCGGCATCCGCGGAAAAGCACGGCCACGGCGAGGCCCTGCGGTAGCGTATCGTCTCCGACACCAACCTCGTCACCGGCCGAAGCGATAACGTATCATTTTAACGCCTCGGACACCGCGCAGCATCCAATCCCGCTCACCCGCCAGAGCTGGATTCGTGCGCGACTCGGAAGATATCCACCGCTCGCGCGCGAGGGGGAAGGAGCGTACCTCTTTCGATCAGGATACGGAAGGCAGCCGGTCAGAACAGGTAAAAGCTGCCCAGTCCGACGGCGAAGTAATGCTTTGTCCGCACC
>CAZVEG010000101.1:3150-13160 GCA_964625625.1 uncultured Leptospirales bacterium
TCAGAACAGGTAAAAGCTGCCCAGTCCGACGGCGAAGTAATGCTTTGTCCGCACCAGCGGGCTCTCCTCGAAGGCCGCGCGTTTCAGGTAATCCCAGCGCAGAATGGGGATGAGCTGGACGGGCCCGAACCTCCGCTCGAGTATCCAGGCGAGTTGCACGCCGGAGTATCCGCCGCGCGCGTGGTACTCCGGTCTCTCCGGCCGCGCGTACTTCGCCGGAACCGTGTAGAAATAGTCGTGATAGCCGCGGCTTCCGATCATGAGCGCGACGGAAAATTCGCTCTTCCAGCCGAGGGTATACGCGCGAGGGAGGCTCGTTAGATTGAGATAGGGAAGACCCAGCACGCCGACAGGCTCCACCCCGGTGAAGTCGGTCGCGAAGACATAACGCACGGGCGACTCGAAGGTGAGCAGATGAGCGCGGCCCGCCGACTCCCAGAGTTTCACGATGAGCATGGGCCCGGTCTCGAGCATGTATCCCAGGTCGGGCATGCCCTCGCGCGCCCTGTTCTCATCGCTTTCCACCGACAGGCCGACCATGAAGCTCAGCTTGAGGACGAGGTAATCGTTCTTATACAGGGTCCCTCGCACGTAGGAGGTTTCCGCCTCGAGGTTTTCACTCCTGTATTTGAAATACGGCGATGGGATGAAGTAATTCTTGTACTGATCCGAGCCGCGGTAGTGGTTCATGCGAAGCGACAGGAGCCCCGCGCCCCATTCGAACGTGGGGGGCGCGCACGGCTCCGGTTCCTTTACTTCCGCGCCGGGCTCTTCGGCAAAGGCCAGGGAGAGCATGAAAAACATGGACAGGGCGGGTACGACCACCGTGCGGATCGGCGATTTCGAAAGGCAATGGCGCATAATGATCTCCGTCGGCCTGACGCCTCGTTTTTAGCACTCCCGCCGGCGGACCGGGCCCGGGAGGCAGGAAAAATCCTCCCCGGCGATCCTCGCCACGGGAACCCCGATACGGGAGACGATTGTCGTGAGCTTTTACAAATAAAAGCCCGCGTCGCCGGTAAAAGCGGCGCGGGTCATTGAGGGCTTATCTCAAATTCGCGTCTGAAATGCAATCAGAACTGCATTCCCGCCTCGACAAAAAATGTGATGTTCCCGAGACCGAAGGCCGACTCCTCGTCAGCCGGGGCTAGCGGGTCTTTGAACGTGGTCACGTTCGCCTCGCCGCGGAAGCCTCCCACGAGCGAAAAGCCGATGTTCTGCAGCGCAATCCCCGCCGCAAGCTCACCACCGAGTGTGATGGACTGGTCGGTTTTAAGGTCTTGCGAGGCATTTTCCCACTTAAAATCATCGACGGGAGCCTTCCCGGCAAAAAAACCGGTCTGAAGCACGACGGCAAATCCGTCATTCGGACCGATCGTACTGAAGTCCCTGAATCCTATGATCCAGCCGGTTCCATCCGCTTCCAGCTTGTTTTGTGTGAGCGCTTCAACGTCATCAATCTTGAACGAATCCTGATCGCGCTCCATCTTCCAGAGCCGCGGGCCGGCATAGATGAACGTATATCCCATGTCGCCCTCTTCCCGGAAGAGGTTGAAGCCGAGCTTGAGATCGAGGATCGAATAATAGCCCGAACCGGTGGACTCATAGGTGTGTTCTACACCCCCGGCGTCCTCGTCCTTCCACTCCAGATCACCGATACTGCCGACGAGCATATTCCCCTCAACCCCGATGAACTTGTAGGCGAGCATGGCGGCCACGTTGAGCGTGGCGCCCGGCCCCGCGCCGAGGTCGCCGGTGCTGTTGCTGTAGCTCACATAACCCAGGTACACCCTTCCGCCGCCGAGGGCGCCCCGCAGGTGTATGCCGAGGTCCGAATCGTTCACCTCCGCGCTCGCGGGCACGGCCGCGGTCAGCATGAGCGCCGCCGACAAGAGCGCGTGTTTGATCAGTCTTCCGAAAATCTTCATTATCTCCCCTCCATGATTATCGATACAATGAAACGGCGCGGACCGGATCACAGCAGCGGATCCCGGACCGACCGCTGAACCGCTTTCGCGGTACGATATGCCAGGCCCGGCCACAATCCACCCCGCGCATCGCATTACACTGCAATACCGCGAACCATGCTAAAAGGTGCATAAAAACCCGCGCGAAAAAAAGCGAAATCTGAAAAATTTACATTATTTCGATAATGCACATGTTGGCGGGAAACGTGTGAAATACCGGCGGGGATGCAAACGATACCATGTGATCGACGCGCCCGAGCCCTCGGCACGCGGTACTCACCGCGGCCCGTCGTCATACGGAAGCGCCCCCTGGCAGGCCCGGCAGCGTTCACCATGCTCAGAGGGATAGGCCTCGCCGCATTCAGGACACAGGGAGATCGCTCCGCCGTGACGGTGCGCGAGATATTCCTTTTTCACCGACAGGTAGCGCGCGCCCAAAACGCCCTCGCCGGCGCGGACCATCTCGTCGATGAGCCGCTCGCGCGACTGCTCGCTCTTGGGTTTAAGGCGGAAGAACCAGTTCTTTATCTCGTTCCAGGGCTCAAGCTTCCGGTGATCGAGGTACACGCGGACGCCGCTTCCCGTTCGTTTGTCGTAAAAGGTCATGGCAAAACGGCCTACATCAATGATTCTCAGCCAGCCGTTCCCTATGCTGCACGGCGTGAGGAGCTGAACGGCGTCGGGAAGGCAGTGCGATGTCTCGCAGATAACGTCGAAGAACTCGCCCGGCGGCAGGTTCTTCATGGCGTGCTCCACCATGAAGCCGCCCAGCAGGAGCCCCGGCGCGAAGCTGCCGTGGAACCCGGTGACCATCGCGATATACTCGCCGATTGAGCGGCCGCCGATCGTCACCGTCTTTTTATCCGCGTCCATCGCCTGCCTCCGTGGCATCCAGATCTGTCAGGCTGTATTCCGAAATCCCGAATAATTCCACGAACTCCGCCACGCGGTTTTTCCGCACGCTTACGTGCAATTCCTCGCACGATTCGAGCACACCCGCGATGAGAACCCGGAATTCAGCCCTCTCCAGGTCGAGCGAACCGATTTCGTCCACGAACACCCGCGCGCACGAACGTGCGGCAAGCCCTTCGAGTATCGAATCGAGGAACACAAGGCCCCTGCCCGAGAAGCTGTACCCGCCGCGCGCACGGCACTCGTCCCATCCCGGCGGAAGAGCGTTTTTGCTTCGCGCGAGAGGCACCGTCGCGCCTGTGCGAAGATCGAGCGCGTCGTAACCCGCGTGCGCACCATCCACGAACACCTTCGGGCAGGCGTATCCATCACCCCCGGCCGCTTCACCGTAAAGCGCCCGGATGCGGGCGGTCTTTCCCGAGTCCTTCTCGCCAGTAATAATGTGAAGGGCCGCGCGCCGCATGCCATCATCCCGCCAGCACGACCGTCGCTATCACGATCCAGCAGAACGCGATGAGTGCGCCCGGCGCGGCGAGGCGCATGAGCGGCCGGGAGGCGCCGTACGACGCGAGCGGAGCGGCCCATCGCGCGCCCAGGGCGTACCCCGCCGGAAAGAGCGCGGCCGAGAAGGCGGCCCACACCAGCCCCTCGCGGAGCAGGAAGGAGAAGAGCCCGAGCGGCTGGTTGAACGAGAGCAGGTACGCGCAGGGCGCCAGGCGCATTCCGGCGTAATAGAACACGGTCGCCGAAGCGAGCGCCGCCGCGAAGGCCGCCGTCCCGCGACGCACGGCGCCGCTTCCGGGACCGGCCGCAATCACCCGGATCGCGCCCGCGAGCGCGATGCCATGAAGCATGATCGCGAGCGAAGTGTTCGCCTTGCACAGGGGCGAGCACCGCAGCAGGGGCACGCAGAGCTGCGTTGCGAGCACCGTGACGAGCGCGAGAAGCGGCAGACGCCCCGGCCTTCCCGTCAATCCGATGAAGAGGCCCATACATGCCATGCCGATTCCGGTAAGCACGCCAGCGCGAATCTCCGGAGCGAGCGCGCGGACCGCCTGCCCCAGCGCGACCTCGGAGAGCCCCCAGAGTGAACCGAGCACGAGAAGCGCGAAAAGCGCGTCGCGCCCGGCAAGCCGATAAATCGATGCATTGTCGGTCTTCATATCGTTTTCTCCGTGTTACGCGCGCTCGACGCGGCAGGGCACGTAGCGGTGCAGCGGCGTGCCGAGCGGATCGCGGTGCGTATTTTTCGTGAGGCTGTTGACGTTCAGGCCGTGCGTCGTATCGCCGTAGACGAGGCCGAAGCCGTGGGGGATGAGCACCGTGCCCGCGCGCACCTGCTCCGAGAGCTCGAGCTCGCCGACGGCGCTTCCCGCCTCGGTCGTCACGCGCACCGCCTGCCCGTCCGAAAGCCCGAAGGCCTTCCCGTCGTCCGGGCTCATCGCGACGGTGCCGGCGCGCTTGCCTTTATTCCACTCCGGGTCGCGCATCAGGCTGTTCGCGTTGTAATCGTAATGACGGCCGGCGCTCAGGATAAGCGGAAACTCCTTCGGCAGAGCGAGCTTCGCCTCCTCCGACACGGGCTGGAGCGAGCGCACCGCCTCCTCCATCTCCGGGATGAATATCTCGATCTTCCCCGAAGCGGTCTTCACCTGCGACATGTTGTCGCCGGGGTCTACTTCTCCCACCCATGTGCCCGAGGGCGAGTCGAGAAGCGCCTGGAACACGCGGTCGCCGAGGTCCATGCCGCTCGCGAAGCCCGCGCGAACGGCGTTCTCGCGGAAGGACTTCGGCGCGGTCATGAGCATTCCCCAGAGCGCGGCGAGGTTCGCGCTGTCCCACGCGCGCCCGAGCGTTTTTGCCAGGACGAAGGGCATACTCTTTAAAGCGGATGGCTCCTTCGCCGCGTATTCCATGAGCTTCGCGCCGAAGGCGAGGCGCTCGCCCGCAGCCGCGGCGACGAGCTCGTCGGGAATTCCGGGGATGAGGCCCAGGCGGTCGGCGATGAGCGTATGTATCTGCGCGGCCTCCAGGCACGAGCCCGGCACGGGGACGATGGGACGGCGCAGCTGGAAGTGAATTTTCGGATAGGTGTACGGGAAAAAGGTCGCGTCGTACGATTCGTAGAACGAGCGGCAGGGAAGCACATAGTGCGCCAGGCGCGCCGTCTCGCTCATCACGATCTCGTTGACCACAAGGAGGTCGAGCGCGCCGAAGGCCCTCTCGTAGGCGGCGGTGTCCGGGTACGAGCGCAGCGGGTTGCAGGCGCTCACGATCATCGCGCGCAGGCGGTCGGCGCGATCGTTCAGTATCTCCTCGGGCACCACGCTCGGCGGAAACGACCCGGCCGCCGCGGGCGGCATGTTTGTGGCGACCGTGCGCCAGGTCTTCGGATCGCGCTCGTCGGCGTGGAAGCCGAGCGGCATGACGAAGCCGGGGATGATGTTCCCGCCGGGAACGCAGAAGATGCCGCACGCGACGCCGAGGATGTGGAGCAGGTACGAATTGAGCGTGCTGGTGCGCCCCATATAAATGCCCAGGTCGGGATGCACGCTCCATCTGCGCGCGGTCATGAGGTCGCAGAGCCCGCGGACCTCTCCCGCGTCGAGGCCGCACACGTTGAGCGCCCCGTTCACGTCGAAGCCGTCGAACCACGGGCGCACCCGCTCCCAGCCCTCGACGTAGCGCTCGAGGTAGGCGCGGTTTTCCTTTTTTTCGTTCAGGATGATGGTGATCATCGCCTTCATGAGCAGGGCGTCGGCGCCCGGGCGCACGGGCAGATGTATGTTCGCGATCGCCGCGGTCTCGCTCCTCCGGGGATCGATCGCCACCAGGAGCCTCTCCGGGTCCTCGCTGAAGCCCTTGAGCACCGTGCGCGCCCGGGGCATCTGGTGGCTCTGCATGCCGTTCCATCCCCAGGCCACGAGCATTTCGGTCGCGTGCTCGTCCGGGCCGGTGATGTTGTACTGCTTACCGAAAACGCGGCCCTGCACCCACCACTGGCCGCTGAACTCCTGCCCCGCCGAGGAATAGTAGTACCGCGAGCCCAGACCGCGCAGCACGCCCAGCCCGAAGGCGGCCTCGAAATGGCCGCCCTGCGATGAGCCTCCCATATAGGCGAAGCTCCGCGGCCCGTGCGATTCCACCACGCCGCGCAGTTTTTCCGCGATTTCGCCGATCGCCCGGTCCCAGCTCACCGGCTCGAAGCCGCTGCCCTTCCTCTTCAGCGGCTCCGTTACGCGGTCTTTCGGATACTGGTGATGGACGACGTTCATCCCCTTGCGGCAGAGATAGCCCTGGCTTTTCAGGTTTTCTTTGTCGCCCTTCACCTTCACCATGCGGCCGTCCTCTACGAGGACATCGAGCCCGCAGTTCTGCGAGCACAGCACACAGCCCGTCTTTTTCCATTCGCCCATGCGCATGCCTCCCCGCGCCGGTCGCGGCGCTTCTACAGCCTCTCGCGGATGTCCGCGAGGGCCTTCCTGAACATATCCTCGTTATCCATACCGGCGGCCGCGAAGAAGTCGCGGTTCGCCTTGAGTATCTCGGCGCGCACCTTCTTCGCCATATTCACCCCTTCGTCGGTCAGGATGACCAGAACCGCCCTGCGGTCCGAAGGGTGCTTGCCGCGCCGCACGTACCCGGCCGCTTCCAGCCGATCGATGATGCCGGTGAGCGTGGCGCTGTCCAGCTGCGTCCGCGCCCCCAGCTCGGCGGAGGTCACGCCGTCCGCGTCGGAGAGGAAGGCGAGCACCATCGACTGGACGACGGTGAGCCCGTACGGCGCCGTCCGATCCGAGAGGAACTTCATTGCGGCCTGGTGGGTCTTGGCGATCTGGAAGAAAATGCAGTCGTTCGGTTTCATGGTGGCCCCTTATTGCTTGTATACAAGTATATTGCACACAACTATTTGTCAATGATAATTCACGCCAATCGGAGTGTATCGCGGCAATAGTTGCTTGACAAACAGCATCCTTCATTATATTATGCAATCGATTGCATGAACGGTACTTTTAATGACCATTACTTTAAAGGATATCGCAAAAATCTCGGGGGTTTCCCCGGCGACCGTGTCGCGAGTTCTGAGTGACGATCCCCGTATATCAGAGGCGACCAGAAAGAAGGTGCTCGCGCGCATCCAGGAATCGGGCTACCGCATAAACGACATCGCCCGCAGCCTCAGGACGCGCCGCACGAACACCATCGGCTTCATCGCTCCGCGCCTCGCGGAGGAGTTCTTCATGACCGTCGCGCAGGGAGTCGAGGACGAGCTTCGCCCTCACGGCTACCACATGCTCATCGGCAGCTCCAAGGAGGACCCGGCGATCGAGAAGGAATGCATCGACCTGATGTCGCGCCGATGGGTGGACGGCTTCATTCTCATCCCCTGCTCGGGCGACGGCGCGCACCTTGCGAAACTGACGAGAAACCGAATTCCCTGCGTGCTGGTCGACCGCCTCGTAACCGGCTTCCCGGCCGACGCGGTGGTGGTCGACAACGCCCTGGCCACCAAAGCCGCCCTCGCGCGCCTGATGGAGCGCGGAATCACGCGGATCGGTTTCATCGGCGCGAACGAAACCTTCTCGACCGCGCGCGAACGCTACCGCGGCTACATGGAAGCGCACCACGACCACGGGATTCCCATCGACCCCGATATCGTGAAGGTGGGCGATTTCCACCTGGAAAGCGGCTTCGCGCTCATGAGAGAGCTCGACGGGATGAAACGCCCGGTCGAGGGCGTGTTCATCGCCAACCACTATATGTACCTGGGCGCGGCGCGCTATCTGCTTGAAAGCGGCGCCGCCTATCGTCGCGAGCTCGCGATAGTGAACTTCGACGAGATGAGCGCCACCCCGGTGATACGGCTGGCGCGCATCACCATCTCCCAGCCCTCGCATGAGATCGGCGCTCACGCGGCGCGCATGATACTCGGACGCTTAAACGGCGAGAGAACCGGACCGCCGGAGACGGTGACCCTGGCGACCGGGCTCGTTATGCACGACTCCCGCCATTCGGATACCGGCGACAACGCCGGGCACAAAACCTGATCGAGGAGTGAGGACATGGGAAACGCGATCATCACGGCACGGGGCGATTCGCTCGTCCTTGAAAACGGTGAACTTCGCTGCGCCTTCGGGCTCGGCGACGGGCGGCTCGAGATGGGCGCCCCGGGCTCCGGCGGCCCGGTGATACGGGGAGCGCGCGTGCACGCGGATATCCGCCGCGCCGGGACGCCCGCGCGCGCTTTGTTCGGCGGACCGGGGCTTAGCCACACGATCGGCGCCGTGTCCGACGTCCACGGAAAGGGACGGCGCGCGGTCATACGCTGCGAGGCGTCACAGGGCATCGCTCTCACGCTCACCCTGCGGATCTACGACGGAAGGCCTTTCCTTATTCTTGACTGCGCCATCGAGAATACCGGCCGAACACCGCTCAACCTCGAGCGCATCACGCTTGTCGACGCCCTTCCCGAAAGCGGCGGCGGGGTGAGCCTCGCGGGCGGGGCGCGCTCTTTTTTCAAGGTGGGATGGCACGACTGGTGCTACAGCGGGCTGCGAAGGGCCGACCAGCGCGATGTGAGCTCGCTCATCAAACCCATGATCGGGAAGATGTACTTCAACCCGAGCACGCCGATCCCGCGGGGGAAGGGCCGCTTCTACAGCGAGGGCTGGGGGATCCTCGCGGGCGCCGGGCATGCCATCGTCGCCGGTTTCGTGTCCACCGCGGACCAGTTCGGGCAGGTCTACGCCGATTGCCGCCCGGGAAAGAACGCGTTCGCTCTCATGGCCCAGGCGGACGGCATCCTTATGGACCCGGGTGAGCGCTTCGATTCGGAACTCGGCTTTCTGCAGATACTCGCGCTCCCGCACGACGAACCGGCGCGAGACTATGCCGAAGCGGCCGCGCGGCAGATGAACGCCCGCGTCCCCGCACTTCCTCCGGTAAAGTGGACGCACTGGTACCATTACTTCCACAACATCACCGAACGGCTTTTCACGGATAACCTCGAGGTGATCGATGGACTCCGCGACACGATTCCCTTCGGGATCGTTCAGCTCGACGACGGATACCAGTCCGCCTGGGGCGACTGGTACACATGCAACGACAGGTTCCCCTCGGGGCTGGGGGCGCTCGCCTCCGGCGTCAAAAAAAAGGGATTCACCCCGGGGCTCTGGCTCGCTCCCTTCGTGGCCGACCCCAGGTCGAAGCTCGCGCTCGAGCATCCCGACTGGCTCGTTAAGGAGCCCTCGGGCAAGCCCATCGTGAGCGGATACTTCTGGAATTTCTACGGCAACGCGCTCGACGCCACCAACCCCGAGGTGCTCGCCTGGCTCAGGGAGCTCATGGCGACCGTGGTGAAGAAGTGGGGCTTCAGCTTCGTCAAGACCGACTTCACCTACGCCGGCGCGCTCCCGGGCGTGCGGCGGAATCCCAAAATCACCCGCGCCCGCGCCTACCGCATGGGCATGGAGGCGATCCGCGCCGGCCTGGGCAAAGACACGCTGCTTCTGGGCTGCGGCAGCCCCTTCGGGCCCTGCATCGGCATCGTTGACGAGATGCGGATCGGGCCCGACACCGCGCCCAACTGGACCCCCTACCTCTGGAACATGAAATGGGCGACGCCGTTCATTAAGACAGAAACGGGCATCCCCGCCCTGCGCAACAACGTGCGGCACACCATGAACCTGAGCGCCCTGCACCGAAGGTGGTGGTGGAGCGATCCCGACTGCCTCATGGTGCGTGACTACGACACCAGGCTCACCCCCGCCGAGGTCCGCAGCAACGTAAGCCTCATAGGCCTTACCGGGGGGCTGGTCATCAACAGCGACGACCTGACGCGCCTTTCGCCCGCGCAGCAGCGGCTCGTCGCGCTGCTGTGCCCGACGCTGAGCCCCGGAGGCAGGCCGGTCGGCCTTCTGGAAGAGGAAATGCCCGCGGTATACGACGTGCCGGTCGGGACGAAATGGGGAGCCTGGCACGCGGTCGCCGTGTTCAACTGGCGTGACCGTTCCCGGCGGATGACGCTCGACACGATTTCGCTCGGCATTCCGCCCGGCGCGGACATCTACCTGTACGATTTCTGGAGTGGAACAGGTTCGTTCGAAAAGAGCGGCGCGATAGACATGGGGG
>CAZVEG010000102.1:0-13097 GCA_964625625.1 uncultured Leptospirales bacterium
CGGGTGACGGTCTCTTTGCGAAGCTCCTGCTTCTCTTCCACGGTCCCGGGGATTTTTTCCTCGGGCGCGGGGGGGCGTTGCGGTTTTGCCGGAGGCCGGGCGTCACCGGCATTCTCCTCCTTCTCGGAAGGACGGCGCGCCGGCAGCTTTTCGAGCAGTTCGAGTATGGGCTTGGGGTCGAGTATCAGGGGAACGGGTGATTCGTACTTCGCCTCGATGACGGTCGGCCTGCGGTCGACCTCTTCGATCGCTTTCCTGGCGGCCAGGTCCCCGGAAAGATCGTTCAGCCGGCGTTCCAGGCGATCCACCTCGTTGCGGTAACGATTGATCTCTTCATCGTCTGCACGGGTTACGGTCTGTGCCAGGTTGAGTTTCCGGGAAATCTGTTCGGCGATCTGGTCTATGTCGATGGCCGGAGGTGGCGAGGTGAGCCCTATCTGGATTCTGTCGGGAATGGTGAGCGGACCGTCGAGACTCAATTTCAACTCGCGTGATTTTCGGGGCGCGGCGGATTCGATGAGGTCTTCCTTTTTCCTCCTCGCGCTGAGAAACTCGCGGTAACGCCTGAGGTATTCTATGTTCGCTTCGATCTTGTGATTGGTCTCGAGATCGTTGATGCGCGACACGACCCCTTCATAGAGGGAGGTGGCGGTCGCGAAATCGCCCTTTTTGGCGTAGATCTCGGCGTTGATCAGCGTTCTGCGGTATACCCGGAATCGCGAGGTCTCGGATATGATTTCATCGGTGAGATACGGCAGCTTGAACTCCTCGGACACGTCCTTGAGATGCTCGAGGGATTCGAGGTCGCTCTTGCGGCGCAGCGGCTGGGCCTGGTGGTCCGGAAACTTCTCCTCTATCTCCCTGTCCGAGGCCCTGCGCCGGAGAAGCGCTTCGGGCTGTGCCTGCTTTTCGGAGGATTTTCCGGCCTGTTCGTCCGCGCCGAAGAGGGCCCACGCGAGTATGAAGAGAATGACCAGGAGAATTATGATGAGGATCGTGTTCATTGTTCAAGTATATCGAACGGGAGCACTCTTGGCAACAACTATACCGCTGTGCCGCGGCCCGCTTTCACGTCGGTCACCGGCCGTATGCGCGGCCGGAAGGCGGATCGTGCCGTTCTGGTATATTTATTCGACACGCGGGCGGGTAAAAATGACCGCTAAAAGCCTCAGGCGAACAAAACGACCATGGAATGGTGCCCGACCGTGATCGTTCCGGAGCCCAGTGCGGGTTCGGAACCCTTTTCGTAGATGTCGTCGGGCGCGTCTCTGGCGGTCTGTACGGCGATGCGCCAGGCGCGCCCGGAAGGAGCGTCGGGAACGAGGAAATCGAGGTCGTCGGGCCCGGCGTTGAAACCCATGTAGATGTCGTTGTCGGGCCGGCCGTCTTTAAAGACGGCGTACTCTCCGCTGATGAGGCACGCGATCAACCGGCTTTCATCACCCCAGTCGGGAGCCATGCCTTCCGGGGAGAGCCAGGTGATATCCGCCGACGCGAAACCGTCGAGCGCCGTACCGCTGAAAAATCCCTTTTTCCGCAAGATTATATGCTCCATGCGGAAGCGGATGATGTTCTTGCAGAAGCGGAATATCTCGGGGAACTTCCGGAGAAAGCCCCAGTCGATCCAGGATATTTCATTGTCCTGGCAGTAGGCGTTGTTGTTGCCGCGCTGGGTCCGCCTGAACTCATCGCCCGCCAGGAGCATCGGTACCCCCTGCGAGACGAACAGGGTGGCGAGCATGTTCCTGATCATGCGGCGACGGAGCAGCTCGACCCCGGGAGGGGCTTCCGGGCCCTCGTGCCCGCAGTTCCAGCCGAGGTTATGGTTCTCGCCGTCCCGGTTCTCCTCGCCGTTTTCGATATTGCGCTTTTCGCCATAGCAGAAAAGATCGTTGAGCGTAAAGCCGTCATGACAGGTGACGAAATTGATGCTGTGGAGCGGACTGTCCTTGTCGCGGTAGAGGTCGGAGCTGCCGGTCAGGCGCGTGGCGAAGGCGCCGAGGGAACCGGGGTCTCCGCGCCAGAAGTGTCGGACATCGTCGCGGAATTTGCCGTTCCACTCGGCCCATCTGCCCGGAAAATCGCCGACCTGGTAGGCGCCACCGGCGTCCCATGCCTCGGCGATTATCTTCGCGTTTCTGAGGATGGGGTCCTCGGCGATGCGCTCGACGAGTGGAGGATTGTTCAGCATGTTGCCGTCCTGGTCGCGGCCCAGTATGGACGCGAGGTCGAAGCGGAATCCGTCCACGTGCATCTCGATGACCCAGTAGCGCAGGCAGTCGAGTATGAAATCGCGCACAAGTGGATGGTTGCAGTTGAAGGTGTTTCCGCAGCCGGAGAAATTCTGGTAGAGGCGGCGGTCTTCCTTCAGCATGTAATAGACGGAGTTATCTATTCCTCGAAAGCAGAGAGTGGGGCCGAGATGGTCACCCTCGGCGGTGTGGTTGAACACGATATCGAGGATCACCTCGATCCCCGCGTTGTGAAAGTCGCGCACCATCTCCTTGAACTCGCCGTACTGCTCGCCGGAGGAGCCGGCCGAAGAATAGCGTCCCTTCGGGGCGAAGAACGAGAAAGTGCTGTAACCCCAGTAGTTTTTGAGCCGTTCGCCCGTACGCGGATTGACGAGGGTGTTTTCGTCCTCGTCGAATTCCTGTATCGGCATGAGCTCGACCGCGGTAATTCCCAGATCTTTCAGATAGGGAATCTTCTCGGCCAGGCCCCTGAAGGTGCCCCTGTGCTCGACGTTCGAGGATTCGTCGTGCGTGAAACCCTTTACATGGAGCTCGTAGATGATGCTGTTCTGTAAAAGGGTGCCCAGCTGCCGGTCGTACCAGTCGAACTGCGTGTCGACGACAATGCTTTTGGGGGCCGCGGGCGCGCTGTCCCTCGTGGAAAACGAGAGGTCGGCAAGGGGGGACCCGGGATCGAAGCCCCTGGCGTCGGAGAGGTCCCATTTGAAGCTTCCGGTTACGGCGCGGGCGTACGGATCGAGCAGGAGCTTGTTGCGATTGTACCGGTGGCCCCTGTGTGGTTCGTAAGGTCCGTCGATGCGATACCCGTACGCCTGTCCCTCGCGGATCCCCTCGACCCAGATATGCCAGATGTCGCCGGTCCTGTTGCGCAGGGGGTCCAGAGGTATCTCCTCGCCCGGGCCGTTCCCCGGTTCGAACAGCACCAGGCTGACCGCGAGCGCGTGCCTGCTGAAGATGGAGAACTGGGCCCCGTTTTTGTCGAGCTTTACGCCGAGCGGAAGCGGGAAGCCGGGCAGGGTCAGGCGTTCGTTCTTCACCGGCCTCCCCGTTCCGGGCTTTCAGGTCCGGCTATATCGGCTTCGATCCGCAGCCGGATGGATGGTTTTTGTGGATCGTTGGTGTGGACTGTAATGTGCTTCACGACTTTTCCGGTCCTGCGCCCCGTATCGAGCGTTATTTCAATCCGTCCCTCGCCGCCGGCGGGGATCTCCTTCTCGGAGAGAAGGGCGCCGGTGCAGCCTCATCCGGCATGAATCTCCCGGATAATCAGCGTCGCCGCCCCGGTGTTTGTAAACCGGAAAACATGCCGCAGCTCGCAGTTCCGTTCCACCCGGCCGAAGTCGTGTGAGATCTCGTCGAACCTGGCACCGGGGACGTCACAGGCGCCGGCCGGAAGCAGGAGGAGAATGATCAACGCGAAGATCGGTTTTATATCCATCGGGGGGCTTTCCTGTTGTTATTCCGTATGTGCTTTTTCTTATCCGGACACCCGGTCATGCGAATCTATCCCCGGTCGGGACGAAATCAAGCAAATTTTGTATATGTTCCGGACGATCGGCCTGACCGGATTTTGATTATTTATAAATAATATCTTCATATTTTATTAACATCGAGATGGATTATTACGTACATTGATACCGTACGGGATCGATGTACCGGCATGAACGTTCAGCCGCGATGGATGGATGCGGGATCGGAGGTTACAGACAGAATGAAAAAACCGGCTTTCCCCACGGGGAGTATCCTGTATGACGCCATCCTGAGCAGGCTTTTCTTCGTTATCGGGCTGAGCTGTCTTGTGTTTCTGCTCATGATCATGGTGTTCCTCATAATAGAGGGTCTGCCCATTTTCAGGACGGTGCGCCCCGGCGACTTCCTGTTCGGCACCAGCTGGTATCCGACATATTCGCCGCCCCAGTTCGGAGTCGCACCGCTCATCGTGGCATCGCTTGCCGTAACGCTGCTCGCCAGCGTTTTCGCGATACCGCTCAGCCTGGCGGTGGCGGTATACCTCGCGGAGCTTGCAAACCCGACGGCCAAGGAGATAATAAAGCCGATCGTGGAAATCATCGCCTCCATACCCTCGGTGGTCATAGGCTTTTTCGGCATGGTCGTGGTCGCCCCGTTTTTGCAGAACCACTTCGAAATAGACACCGGGCTCAACATGATCAACGCGGCCATCATGCTGGCCTTCATGGCGGTCCCGACCATAGCAAGCATTTCGGAGGACGCCATTTCCTCGGTCCCCACGAGCCTTAAGGAGGCTTCCTACGCGCTGGGGGCCAACCGCTGGCAGACGATCTATCATATAACCGTCCCGGCGTCCCTCTCGGGGATATGGACGGCGATAATACTGGGCATATCGCGCGTTATCGGCGAGACGATGGTGGTGCTCATGGTCGCCGGCGGCGCCGGGATCATCCCCACGTCTATTTTCGACCCGATACGGCCGCTCACGGCGAATATCGCCGCGGAGATGGCCGAGGCGCCTTTCCACGGTGATCATTATTACGCGCTCTTCGCCATCGGTATCATACTGTTCATTATTACGATGATTTTCAACATCATCGCCGATTATCTTTCAAATAAATACAAATTCAAGGAACTCTGAACGGCATGCGACGAACCAGCGGACATCCGGGCGGCGAGCCCTTCATGGAAGACGGAAAACTCAAACGAAGGGCCGACATCATCGAGAAAGTGATGTTTACCCTTATGCGTGTTTTTTCGTTCATGATTCTCATCTTTCTCGTGCTCATGCTCGGTTATATTTTCAAGGAGGGCATGTCGGCCATTTCCTTCGGCTTCCTTACGGAGATGCCCCGGAATGAAATGCGTGAAGGGGGCATACTGCCGGCGATCCTCGGTACCTTTTATCTGATGGTGGGGGCCTCGGTGATATCGATACCGATCGGAATAATCACCGCGATTTATCTCTCCGAGTACGCGAGCAATCCGCGGATCGTGAAAATAATCCGGCTCGGGATCAACAATCTCGCCGGGGTGCCCTCGGTCGTATTCGGTCTTTTCGGGCTGGGGCTCTTCGTCGTGTATTTCAACCTTGGTGTCTCGATCCTCGCCGGATCGCTTACGCTCGGTATCCTCAACCTCCCCGTCATAATACGCTCCACCGAGGAGGCGCTGCTGACGGTTCCGAAAACCTATCGCGAGGCCTCGCTTTCGCTGGGAGCGACAAGATGGCAGACGATCTACAAGATCGTCATTCCGACCGCGCTTCCGGGCATACTCACCGGCGTGATGCTCGCGCTCGGAAGGGCCGCCGGCGAGACGGCGCCCATCATGTTCACCGCGGCGGCCTTCTATACGCCTACGCTGCCCCACTCGATGTTCAGCGAGGTCATGGCGCTGCCGTACCACATATTCGTAATGGCCACGGCCGGCCTCTACATCGACGAGACGCGGCATATACAGTACGGCACCGCGATCGTGCTCATCATGCTCGTTCTGCTCCTGAACATGGCGGGGCTCATAACCCGGTACCGCTTCCGCAAGCGGATGAAGGGAAACCTTTAGCCGGAAGCCCGGCCGGACGCCTGCGGCGGCTTCCCCTGTCCGGTCCGGGCCCGGTAAAGGCGACCATGACGCCGCCGCCGGCGATCATCCGAAGCCCGGTATACCTGAACTCTTATCCGCCACGATCCGAGTAACACCGGGCTTTGATGCATAACGACCTCCCGGATGCCCGCGAACGCGTTTCACGCCCGCCTGGATGAAGACATAAACAAATTTATATAAATGTATTGTTAAATAAATATTAATATTATATTTATTTTATTATTGCACAATTATATCGGCGGGTGCTATGTGCCTCTCGACGGCGGCCGCGCGCTTCGGCCCGCCGGCGGACCGGTTACAGATCGAATCTCCTGAGGCACTTATATGAAATTCAGCTTTCTTCCCCGTGAGTTCGAGTTCTTCGACCTGTTCGATCGACAGGCCGACTGCGCGGTAAAGGCCGCGGTTTATTTCAAGGAGCTCGCGCAATCGGGCGCCTTCGACGACGCGACCGTCCAGCGCATGCGCGACATCGAGCACGAGGGCGACGACATCACCCACGACATCATCAACAAGCTCAACAAGACCTTCATCACGCCGTTCGACCGTGAGGACATACACCTGCTCGCCCACGAGCTCGACAGCGTTATAGATATTATGCACACCATCTGCAACCAGATGCGATTGTACCGGCTTTCCGGGGTGAACGCGCACCTGATACAGTTCGCCGATATCATCGAAAAATCGGTGACGGTGCTCGCCAGGGCGGTGAAGGGGCTGCGCGACAGCCGGCAGCCGGCCGCCATTCTCGACGACTGCATAGAGGTCAACAGGCTCGAAAATTCCGGCGACCAGCTTCGCGATTTCGTGATCAGCAAGCTTTTCGACGAGGCCACTGACCCGTTTTTTCTCATCAAGTGGAAAGAGGTCTTCCAGGGGGCCGAAACGGTGCTCGACAAGTGCGAAGACGTGGCCAATATAGTCGAGACCATCCTCGTCAAGCAGGCGTAACGATGACCGCTACGGTTCTGTTCCTCATAGCGCTGGCGCTCTTCTTCGATTTCCTCAACGGATTCCACGATTCCGCCAATTCGATCGCGACGATAGTCTCCACGCGCGTTCTTTCGCCGCGCTATGCCGTCGTATGGGCCGCGTTCTTCAACTTCATCGCGTTTCTTTTTTTCGGCCTCCACGTGGCGAACACCGTCGGTAAAGGCATCGTCGACGTTGCCGTCGTCGATCCGGGCATCATTTTCGGAACGCTCTTCGGGGCGTGCGCCTGGGACATCATCACCTGGTATTTCGGTTTACCCACGAGCTCATCGCACGCGCTCATGGGCGGATTGATCGGTGCATCGCTGGTCAAAGCCGGATGGAAGTCTCTGGTATACTCGGGAATAGGAAAGACCGTGGCGTTCATCTTCATCTCCCCGTTGCTCGGGCTCGTACTCGGCACGCTGATAGGGGTCATCGTCTACAGGGCTTTCAGGAACTACGCCCCGATGCAGGTGGACCACCTGTTCAGGAAGGGACAACTGCTTTCGGCGGCCCTGTACAGCCTCGGTCATGGCGGAAACGACGCCCAGAAGACCATGGGTATCATAACCGTGCTGCTTTTCAGCACCGGAATGCTCGGCGATACCTTTCACGTGCCGCTGTGGGTGGTTCTCTCGTGTCATGCAGCGATCGCGGCGGGGACGCTTTTCGGGGGGTGGCGTATCGTCAAGACCATGGGACAGAAGGTGACGAAGCTCAGGCCGGTCGACGGTTTCTGCGCCGAGTCCAGCGCCGCGGTAAGCCTTTTCATTTCGTCGGCGCTCGGGGTGCCGGTGAGCACGACGCATACCATCACCGGTTCCATCATGGGAGTCGGATCGCTCCGCAGGCTTTCGGCCGTCCGCTGGGGCGTGGCCGGGCAGATCGTATGGGCCTGGATACTCACCATCCCGTGCGCCGCGGCCCTGTCGGCGCTCGCCTATTACCTCGTACGCTGAGAGGACCGCTCACCCCGCGAAGGGGATCGTAACCGAAAACTCCGTCCCCGCATCGCCCGATTTCACCGAGATATTCCAGCCCAGCAGATCGACCGCGTGCTTGACGATCGAGAGCCCGAGCCCGGTGCCTCCAGTGGCGCGCGAGCGGCTTTTGTTCACCCGGTAAAAGCGCTCGAAAATCCGTTCGAGCGATTCTTCGGGGATGCCGATTCCGCTGTCCGACACCGTGACGAGGAGCGATCCCTGGCGGGCGGCGGCGCTCAGGACGATGCGGCCGCCGGGACGATTGTAGTTTATGGCGTTGTCGATAAGGTTGAAGAACACCTCTTCCGCGAGAAATCGGTTTCCCGTAAGCTCCAGGCGGGAATCGCCGAGGCCGAGCGTAAGATCGATCCCGCGCTCGCGCACCTTCGGCGAGAGGATATCGACGCAGTTGGAGATGATGTCCGCCAGGCTTATGCGCTCGAGAGGGAAGGCCGGGGCGGTTTCGAGCATGTTGAGCTTGAGCATGTCGTTGATGATCGAGTTCTGCCGGTCGATGTTCAGGAGCGCCTTTTCCAGGAAGGCCGTGGTGGACGCGGGGTCGTGAAGGTGCTCGCGGATGGTTTCCAGGTATCCCTTCAGGATGGTGATGGGCGTCTTCAGCTCGTGCGACAGGTTGCCGACCAGCTCGGTCTTTATGCGCATGATTCGTTTGCGCTCGGTGACGTCGTGCAGCACGATCAGCACGCCCTGCAGGGTCTTCTCCTCGCGGATGGGGTTGATATTGACGTCCAGGCTCACGCCGCTGAGCAGCTCCATCTCGAAGCGGGATTCGTCGCCGCCGGCGAGTCCCTTTTCGATCGCCGCATTCAGCGTGCTGTTCCTTATGGCCTCGTAAAAATATCTCCCGTGCGGCTGGGTCTTGATGTCCATGAGCGCGGCGAAGGCCTTGTTGAGAAGCACCACCTTTTTCCCGCCGTCTATTACGGCGATACCGTCGCTGATGTTTTCGATGGTAACCTCGAGCTTGTTCTGCTCCAGGATGAGGTTGCTTACCTTTTCCTGCAGGGAGTCGGCGAGGCGGTTCAGCGACTTCTGGAGCTTGCCCACCTCGTCGTCGCTGTAGTTGAAGATACGCCTGGCGAGGTCTCCCCGGGCGAAATCCTCGGCGAAATCGATCGTTTCGTTTATGGGGCGCGTAATCACCTTCGAAATGGCCAGGTTGACCAGAAAGGCCAGAAGAAGAAGTATGCCCGACACCGACAGGATGAAGTTACGGAGGCTTGCCACGCTCCGGTCGATCTCGCGCAGCGGCTTCGCCAGGCGGATTATGTAGTTTTTACTCTTTTTTGCGCTGTAGAGCATTTCGGTGCGCAGTGAATTGCTGTATCGGATGCTTTCCCCGCGGCCCGCGTCCATGCTCCGGCGCACCTCAACCCTGTAGTAATGGTTGTCGAGCGTATCCTCCTCGCGAGAGGAGTCACCGCGCACGATTCCGTCGAAGCCGATAACGCTGACGCGCAGCTTGATGATCGAGGAGATGCGGCGCACCTCGTCGTGCAGCGCGCGCGGATCGCGCATGGAGGAAACGCCGCTCCGCTCGAGCAGGATCTCCGCAAGGTCGATCTTTTCCTCGATGTCCTTCCTTATGATGGACAGGTGTGTATCGCGCACGAGGTCGATGAAGAAGAGAAAGAAGAAGAGCCCCAGGGCGAGCGTCAGGAGGGTGTAGAAAAACAGTATCTTGTACCTGAACTTGTTCAACACGGCCTTGCTCCGCGAAGCGCTTATTCCTTGAAACCGTAACCTACGCCCGAAAACGTGGTGATGATGTTTTTGTATTTCCCGAGCTTTTTGCGGAGGTTCATTATATGAACGTCGATTGTCCGGTCGATCACGTATACGTCGTCCCCGCGTATGCTGTCGATGATGTTGTCGCGGGTGAAGATCTTCTCGGGATGTTTGAGGAAGAGAAAGAGAATCTCGAATTCGGTCTTGGTGAGCTTGACGCTCCTGCCGTCGATCTTGAGGGCGTATTTTTCGGGGAAGAGCTCGACGCCCTTGTAGGCGATCTTTTTTTCGTTGAGTATCTGGCGCGTCTTGGTGTCGGTCCTTCTCAGAACGGCCTTCACGCGGGCGCTGACCTCTTTCATGCTGAAGGGTTTCGCAATGTAGTCGTCGCCGCCGAGCTCGAGCCCCAGCACCCTGTCGAACTCCTCGGTCTTGGCAGACAGAAAGATGACGGGCACGTCCCGGTATTCGGCGCTCGAGCGCAGGGTCTTGCAGAACTCGAAACCGTCCATGCCGTCCATCATGACATCGAGCAGAATCAGATCGGGCAGGCCGTTCTTGAGCTCGGCCAGCGCCTCCTCGCCGGAGGAGAAGGTGCGCACGTCGAGGTTCTGCAGCGAGAGGTTGACCCTCAGGATATCCTGGATGTCCTTCTCGTCATCGACGACGAATATCTTTTTCTTCATGGGCATAACCGCCTCCTCCCGGGCTTACTGGTGACGGATATCCTCGCCTTCGATATAATACACGGCCTTCTCGGAGATGTTGGTCGCGTGGTCGCCGATCCGCTCGAGGGCCTTGGAAACCATTATGAGGCCGAGGGACTGGGTGATGGTATGCGGGTTCTCGAGCATGTACGAAATGAGCTCGCGGTAGACCTGGGTGTTGAGGTCGTCGATGTCCCTGTCGCGGCCGATGACGCTCTTGGCGAGCTCCACGTTTTTCTCGGATATCGCCTGGAACGAATCCTTGATCATCTCGATGCACATCCTCGCCATGATGGGCAGATCCACGAGGGGCTTGAGCGTGGGCTTGCCGTCCAGGCGGATGGTTTCGCGCGCGATGTTCGTGGCGAGGTCGCCGATGCGCTCGAGGTCGGTGTTTATCTTTAAAAGCGAGAGCACAAGGCGAAGGTCGGCCGCCGCGGGCTGACGGGTGACGAGGATGCGGATGCACTCCTCGTCGATGGCCATTTCGAGCTGGTCGAGATCGGTGTCGCGCTGCAACACCTCCTCGGCCAGGTGGATGTCGCTTTTTTTGAGCGAGTCGATGGATCGACCGATGGCCTCAATGGCTATATCGGCCATTTCGAACACCTTGCTGCGTATGTTTTCGAGCTCCTGTTCCAGGTGAGTGGGCATCGCATCCTCCTCGATCAGCCGAATTTTCCGGTGATATAATTTTCGGTCATTTCATTGTCCGGTTTTGTAAACATGACATCGGTCCTGTTGATCTCGATCATCCTGCCCATGTAGAAGAAGGCCGTAAAGTCGCTGACGCGGGCCGCCTGCTGCATGTTATGGGTGACGATCACGATTGTATAGCGCGTTTTGAGGTCCTGGATGAGCTCTTCGATCTTCTGCGTGGAGATGGGATCGAGCGCCGAAGCGGGCTCGTCCATCAGGATGATCTCCGGCTCGATGGCGATGGTGCGCGCTATGCAGAGACGCTGCTGCTGCCCGCCCGAGAGGGCCAGGGCCGATTCGTTGAGGCGGTCCTTCACCTCGTCCCAGAGCGCGGTGTTCTTGAGCGAGCTCTCGACGCGGCTCTCGATATCGTAGCGGTTCTTCATGCCGTTTATCCGCAGGCCGTAGGCGATATTCTCGAAGATTGACTTGGGGAAGGGGTTTGACTTCTGGAAGACCATGCCGACCCTGCGGCGCAGTCGCGTAACGTCGTAGCTCCGGTCGTAAATGGATTCGCCGTCGATCAGGAGCTCGCCCTCGACCCGGGTATTGGCGATGATGTCGTTCATGCGGTTGATGCACCGGATGAAGGTAGATTTGCCGCAACCGGACGGGCCGATCAGCGCGAGCACGGTGTTTTTATACACCGGAAGGCTTATTTCGCTGACCGCGGGATTGCTCCCGTAGTAGAAGGTGAGATTTTTTACCGAGATTTTTTCTTCCATACGCATCGATCCCCGCCGTTCACCCCGGCCGCATTTACATCCAGACCGCCCGGTAGTGGATAATTTACTGTATTCTTATAATCCCGTAATTTTAAAGCATTTATAATGAATATATTAAGAAAATGTTAATAATCGGTTGCCGGCCGGGATCGATAATTTATTCTTGTCAATCCGGGTGCTTTTGTGTAAGCAGAACGGAAAAGGGAGTGACAAAAGTCGCGGGGAATACACTGTCTCGTGCAACGCGGCGACGCGGCGATCTCAACAGGCAAGAAGTTATCGGCAAAAAGCCGGTTGCCGTGAGAGATTGCCACGCCCCGATGCAACAGGGGCCCGCGATGACAGGCCATTCCCCGGAACCAGTCGTCCACACAGAAAACATTCAGGAGCGTGACCGCCATTATGAGATTCACCCGATACCTCGTACCGACTCTCAGGGAAGACCCGTCCGACGCCGTGGTGATGAGCCACCGCCTGATGCTTCGGGCCGGCCTGATCAGGAAGGAATCCGCGGGCATGTACCTCTACCTGCCGCTCGGCTTCCGCGTACTGCGGAAGATCACCGACATCGTCCGTGAGGAGATGGAGCGCGCCGGCGCGCTCGAGTTCCTCATGCCCGAGCTCACCAGCGCCGATCTCTGGAAGGAATCGGGGCGATGGGACGCAATGGGCAAGGAGATGATCCGCATAAAGGACCGTAACGGCCTGGAATACGCCCTTGCACCCACGCACGAGGAGGCCTTCACCGCGGCCGTGCGATCGATCGTATCGTCGTACCGCGACCTGCCGCTCAACGCCTACCAGATCAACACCAAGTTCCGCGACGAAATCCGGCCGCGCTACGGCGTGATGCGCAGCAAGGAATTCATAATGAAGGACGCCTATTCCTTCGACATGGACGAAGAGGGCCTGGAGCGCTCGTACCAGGCGATGCGGAAGGCCTACCGGAACATATTCAACCGCTGCGGCATCGAGACCATCCCGGTCGAGGCCGATACCGGCGCCATGGGCGGCAGCAACTCGGAGGAATTCATGGTGGCATCCGAGGTGGGCGAGGAGGTGCTGCTGCTGTGCGCCGCCTGCGGCTACAAGGCCAACCAGGAGCGCGCGGAGTACCGGAGGCCCGAAGCCGCGCCGGCCGGGGAAACGGAAGAGCTCCGCGCGGTCGATACGCCGAACGTACGGACCATCGACGAGCTGGCGGCCTTCTTCAAACGCGGCGCCGACGCTTTTCTCAAGAGCATCGTGTACCTCGCCGACGGCAGGCCGGTGATGGCGGTGGTGCCGGGCGGCAGGGAGATCAACGAGGTGAAGCTCAAAAACGCGCTCGGCGTGCTCGAGCTTGAGCTCGCGCCCGATTCGGTGGTCGAAGAAGTCACCGGCGCGCCGGTCGGCTTCGCCGGGCCGCACGGCCTGGCCGCGCGCACG